>CAXTFT010000134.1:4368-9542 GCA_964243585.1 uncultured Terriglobus sp. | reverse complement strand
GTGGTGGTGTTCCGCGCAAAAATCTTTCATCCAGGCATTCAGCGCGCGCACCTTCTCCGCAGGCTGCAGACCGCGACGCCAGGCGTAATCGTCTACCGGCAGCGTGCTGGACAGGATTAGCTTCATCCCGTTCGCATCAGCAATGGCAGCCATGGAGCGGAAGTTATTCTGGATCATCTCCGGCGTTTCCGGGCCGGTGTTACCTGCGATGTCGTTGGTGCCAGCCAGGATTACAACCGCCGCTGGCTTTAGGCTGACAACATCCTGCTGAAAGCGAAGAAGCATCTGCGGTGTAGTCTGTCCGCTGATGCCGCGGTCCAGATAAGGCTTGCCCGGGAAGAAGGTCTTTGCGTTCGCTCCGTTTCCCCAGGCGTCGGTGATGCTGTCCCCATAGAAAACGACCCGGCCCGGCTCCGCTGCAGCCAGCGCCGAATTTGCCACATGGTAGCGGCTGAACTGCGCGTAGTCCCCAAGCAGCGTCTGCATGCGCTTGATCTCAGTTTGGTTCAGCGACTCCGTTGGAGCCATCAGGATCGGGTCTGAAGCGATGGGCTTACCGTCGGAGTCCATCATCGTTGGCCGAGGCGCGTTTGGCGGCGGTGTCTGCGACGAAGCAGGAACCGGACCGACCGGCCTGGCAGATGGTGCGGAGTTGCTTGTCGGGGCCTGGCCTGACAAGCTGAAAGGCAGCGAGAGCGCACAAAGCGTTAGAGCGGTGGTAGCAACGCGGTACATAACTCCTCCGGGCATGGGCATCAGTGTAGCGCTGCACCGTACCGTGCGCGAAGGTTGCCAAGACGACATTCTGTGTTGCAGTGGCAGTTATGCCATGACTTGTTGAATGCGCAAACAGCTTATAAGTACCCACACACAGATCTCAAATTGAAGCTCTGTAACTAAATCCAGCGCGACCGAGTGTAATTTACGGTCTGGCAGACGCAACCGCAGGTAGATCAACATTGTCTGCGGTGAAGCCCACGGCCTGGGTAGGCGATGTGGCGCTCATGGGAGAGGAAGGGCTCTGCAGGAACATTGCAGCGTCAAGCACCGCCGCAAGAATCACCATTGCTTTGAACAAACGCATGCTGTATCTCCTCCATTTCCAATTCACTGAGGTTAGGCTGCCTTCTAAGCACGGTCAATGGGAATCTATGCCGGATAGCAGTCATTCTTTTCGCCTTGCTAGCAATTTCTTCGCGGCTTTCGAGAAGGTGCAAAGATCTCAGCCCAGCAGGTCCAGCAAGCCTTGTTCCTCCAGGATGCTGACGCCAAGTTCACGAGCCTTATCCAGCTTGCTGCCTGCGTCTTCCCCGGCCACAAGATGGGTCGTCTTCTTGGAGACAGAACCGGAAACCTTGCCACCGGCCGCTTCAATGCGTGCCTTTGCTTCCTCACGCGTAAGCGTCGGCAACGTACCGGTCAGCACAAAGGTTTGACCGGCCAGTGCGGTTCCAAGCACCTTCTTTTCTGCGGTAAACTGCAGGCCTGCCGAACGCAGATCCTCGACCAGCGCGCGGTTCTTCTCCAGTTGGAAGAACTCGTGGATCGTCGCTGCAACAATGGGACCAATGCCTTCCGCCTGCACCAGCGCTTCAGTGTCAGCGTTCATGATCGCGTCCATGCCGCCGAAGGTATTTGCCAGGTCCTGTGCGGTGCGTTCGCCGACGTGCCGTATGCCAAGGCCCAGCAGCACACGGTAGAGTGGTGCGGTTTTTGACTGTGCGATCTGCTGCACCAGCGACTGCGCGGTCTTTGGCCCGACACGTTCCAGCGCCAGCAGGTCCTGCTCCGTCAGCCTGTACAGGTCCGCGACCGTGTGCACCAAAGCGGCTCGCGTGGGCTCCTCCGCTGTGTCTTCGACGGCCTGGTCTTCTGTTGCCGCCTCTTTCATGGACAGCGACACAGGATCGTTCAGCGGATGCCCTAGCAGTTGTGCCACCATGGCTTCGCCCAGGCCCTCAATGTTCATTACGCCGCGCGAGGCGTAGTGCAGCAGTTCTTCACTCAGGCGTGCAGGGCAGCTTGCGTTGACGCAGCGGAAGTCGATTTCGCCTTCCTCGCGGACCACCAACTCCTTGCACTTGGGGCAATGCGTCGGAAAGACGATTTCACGCGATCCGCGTGGATGCTGCGCATCGTCCACCACTTCGGTGATCTTCGGAATAACATCGCCTCCGCGCTCCACGGCAACGTAATCGCCGATGCGCACGCCCAGCCGGGCAATTTCGTCTGGATTGTGCAGCGTGGCGCGTGTGACCGTAATGCCGCCAATGCCCACTGGCGCAAGCGCGGCTACCGGCGTCAGCTTGCCGGTGCGGCCCACCTGGAACAGCACGTCCTCCAGCTGCGTGACCGCACCGCGTGCCGGAAACTTGTACGCGATGGCCCAGCGCGGAGCCTTACCGGTAAAGCCCAGCCGCCGCTGCTGCGCCAGCGAGTTGACCTTGACCACGACGCCGTCGATTTCATAGCCAAGGCTGTCACGCGTCGTCTCCGCATTCGCAACAAAGGTCAGCACGTCCTCGATGCTGCTCAATGTACGGGCGTGCGGATTGGTGCGAAAGCCCGCGGCTGCCAGCGCGTCCAGCGTGCCGGATTGTGTGGGTAAAAGGAACTCGCCATCCTTCAGCAGGAAGTAAGCGTAATAGTCCAGGCGGCGCTGCGCTACGATGCTCGGCTGAACTGTACGAATGGTGCCGGCGGCGGCGTTGCGAGGATTGGCTGCTGGCGACTGCCCGGCGCGTTCGCGTTCCTCATTCATCTTGACGAAAGCCGATTGCGGCATGACGACCTCGCCGCGCACCTCAAAGTCGGTCGGCAGACCCGCCTTCTTCAGTCGCTCGGCTGAGACGGACAGCGGCACAGATCGGATGGTGCGGACATTGCTGGTGACGTCCTCGCCGACGGCTCCATCGCCCCGCGTCAGGCCACTTTTCAGCGCTCCTTCCCTGTAGTGCAACGCCAGCGACAGGCCGTCCAGCTTGTACTCGCAGACGTATTCCAGCACGTCGCTGGGGTGCAGCGAGCCGCGCACGCGGTCGGCCCAGGCGCGCAGCTCTAGCTCGTTGTAGGCGTTGTCCAGCGACAGCATGGGACGTGAGTGCGCCACCTTCGCGAAACCCTCTTTCGGCTTGCCGCCGACACGCTGCGTGGGAGAATCCAGCGTGATCAGATCCGGGTGCTCGGCTTCCAGCGCCTTCAGGCGGTTCATCAATCCGTCGTACTGCGCGTCTGTGATCTCGGGCGCGTCCAGCACGTAGTACAGGTGTTCGTGGTGCACGAGTTCTGCGCGTAAGTCGTCAATCTGCTGCTGTGGACTGGCCTGCCGGGACATAATTGAAAGCTTAAGATGCGCATGGCCATCTGTGCGGCGGTGTTCTGCATGTAGCACCGTGTATGCTTCACCCGTGGAACCCGTCACTCACATGCTGACCGGCGCCTGCATTGCCCGCGCGTGCGGGTTTCCGGCTCGTGCGCGGTATGCAACTGCGGCCTGCGTCGTCGCTGCCGAACTGCCGGATGCCGATTATGTCTACCGGCTTGGCGGGCCGCTGGTGTATTTCCAACACCACCGCGGGTGGACGCACGCGCTGTGGTCGCTGCCGCTCCAGGCTGCCTTTGTGGTGCTTATCTTCTGGTTGCTGCACCGGGTGAGGCGCACGTGGAAGAAGCGCAGGTCGCGCGACGAGCCCGCACCGGTCCGCTGGCCATTGCTGGGCGCAATGGCGCTGCTGGCGCTCTGCAGCCATATTCTGCTGGACTGGACGAACAACTACGGCGTTCGGCCCTTTGCTCCGTGGAACGGTCGCTGGTACGCGGGCGAGCTGGTCTACATTGTGGAACCGCTGCTGCTGTTGGTTTTGTCGCTGGCCCTGCTGCTGCCCTTTCTGTTTTCCCTGGTGCATCGTGAGATCGGGGTACACCGTACCAGGTACAGCGGACAAGGCATGGCAGCGGCCGCGCTCCTTCTGACCGCGGCACTGTGGGGCTACAGGGCACTGCAGCGCGCAGACGCTCTGACGCTGCTGCATGCGCAGGAACTTCGTGGCGGCGCCGAACTGCGCACCTCCATGGACCCGTACCCAATCAATCCTTATCGCTGGCACGCAATCGCGGAAACGGCTGTGAACTTCCAGGCGGGCAATGCAGATACACGCACCGGCATCCTGGAGACTGATTCGCAGCAGATCTTCGCCAAGCCGCCGACAACGCTGTCGACGCTTGCGGCAAAGCGTAGCTGGCTTGGGCATATTTATCTCGATTGGTCGCAGTTCCCGGTCGTCGTGGATGCGGGTTCCGCGGCCGAGGTGCACCCGGAGATGGACCTGTCCCCTGCCGACCGCAAACTGCATGTGGTGCAGTTCAGCGATCTGCGTTTCCGCTACGACGCCATTGGCTTGCGCGACTCCGGAAAACCACCCCTGGGAGCGGAAGCCTGGGTGGACGACGAGCGGCGGGTCGTGCGTACTTTTGTCGGTAGTTCCGAGCAGCACCTGCCTTAATTCCCGCACATCCTTGAACCGACGTGGGACAATGAACTCATGGCCTTTCTGGTACTGCTGATCGCCGTTTTTAGCCGTATGCTGCCGCATCTGCTGCACATGACAGGCGCGAACGTAACCCTGGTTGGTGCCGGAGTGCTGTTTTTTGGCGCAAGCCTGCAAAAAGGCAGCCGTGCCTGGACGCTGCTTGCAATTGCCGCCCTGGCTGCGACGGATTACTGGCTGACCGTCTACGCCTACGGTTACCCGTTTCACGTGGCGGGCTACCTCCCCACCTGGCTCTGGTACGGCGCGGTATGCCTTGGAGCATCGGCACTGCTGCACAGCAGGCGAAGCGTGCTGCGTGTGGGGGCTGCCGCGGTCGCGTCGTCTACAGGCTTCTTCCTGTTGAGCAACGGCATGGTCTGGATGCGCGGTAACATGTATCCGCATTCGCCTGCCGGACTTGGCCATTGTTACCTTGCCGGACTTCCCTTTTACCGCAACGACCTTGCTTCAACGCTAATCTTCTCCGCAGTCTTTTTCTGCCTGCCCATGGCTGCCGCGTCGCTGCGCCAAGCCGCGCAGTCGTTGCAGGATCATAGCGCGGGTACCGTCTAACATCTACTTACCGTTAGTATCGACTGCCATGTTGAGCCGTAATCTTTACATTCTCGCCGGCACGCTCCTGTT
>CAXTFT010000134.1:0-4358 GCA_964243585.1 uncultured Terriglobus sp. | reverse complement strand
TTCTTCTCTGCTCTGTCCTATGTCGTGGCCATGACGGGCCTGGCGCACGAGCCTGGGGCACCTGCCGATGCCAGCCTGTGGCGCACCATCGGCATCATTCTGCTGCTGATTGCGCTATTTGTGTCGCTGCTGGGCGTTTTGCAGTCCATGTTTGAGCAGGCGGACCGCCGCACACCCGGTGGACAGGCCGGGGTGCGCCGCGACTACCTGCAGCGCCGCGACCGCGAGAGACTGGCCCAGCGACCCAAGCCACCTCTGGGCGGAGACCGGCTCCCGTAAACTGGAAGACGCGCCCTCTCAGCAGGTCTGCGCAAGGACACGTTCATGTTTGAAGTTACTGTCGAGGCCCACTTTTCGTCCGGCCATTACCTGCGCGAATACTATGGCAAATGTGAAAACCCGCACGGCCACAACTATCGCGTGCTGGTGACATTGACCGGGAAAGAGTTGGAAAGCAACGGCCTGCTGCTCGACTTTAAGATCCTGAAAGACATTCTCAAGCCGGTGATCAATTATCTCGACCACCAGATGATCAACGACCTGGAACCCTTCACCACGCTGAATCCTTCCGCTGAAAACCTGGCGAAGTATTTCTTCGACCGGACAAATGAAAAGTTGTCGGAAGTTACCGGTGACCGCGTCCGGGTGAAATCCAGCACGATTTTCGAGACAAATACCTCGCAGGCCACTTACTACGAGTAACTGCCATGCGATTGATTGAACTCTACAAATCCGTTCAGGGTGAGTCCTCCTTCACCGGCATGCCGTGCATCTTTGTGCGCTTTGCCGGATGCAATCTGCGCTGTGCCTGGTGCGATTCCACCTATACCTTTACCGGCGGCAAGCCCTTTACCGAGGACGAGGTCACAGCCCAGATTGAAGCTCTGGCACCCTGCACGCTGGTTGAGTTCACCGGCGGCGAACCCATGCTGCACGAGCGTGAACTGCTGCCGCTGATGCATCGCCTGCTGAACAGTCCGAAGCACTACACGTTGATGATGGAGACCAGTGGCGAGCGCCCTCTGCAGGAGGTACCTGCCGCGGTTCACAAGATTGTGGATGTAAAGTGCCCCGGCAGCGGCCCGGCTTTTGGATCGTTTCGTATGAGCAATGTCCATACGCTGACTGCACGGGACGAGGTCAAGTTTGTCCTGCGCGATCGGACAGACTACGAATTTGCAAGGCAGTTTATCCAGCAGCATCTTGCCGTCCGAATCAGCGACAAGACCCTTGGCGGCATCCTGCTGTCACCCGCCTTTGTACAGCAGCCTTCGCCCTTGCGCACAGCCGACAACATGGAATTGGATGCACGAGACCTGGTGAACTGGATGCTGAACGACGGCTTGCCTGCCCGGCTTTCCCTGCAGGTGCACAAATTTATATGGGAGCCTCAGAAGAAAGGCGTTTAACCGGGTTGACCGGTTCGCGCATCGCGGCATTAGCCAGTATGCGGCCTGTGGTTTGCACAAATGCCTCTGGTCCTGCCATGGCGTCCAGCACGACATAATCCTGCCTGGGCACGCAACTTGTATGCCGACTGAACATAATGAGCAGGGGTGCATCCGGGCAATGTTCCGCAGAGAATTCTGATATGGACTTACACTCTTCGAGGGAGAGTGTCTGACAAAGGACAACCAGTTGAAAGGCTTCGGCGAGCATCGCTCTGCGGCACTCGGCAAGGCTTGTTACAACCATGCTGTGACAATTTATCGTGCCAAGCAGCCATTTCCGAGACGATGAGAGGCTGTCTTCATGACCAAATATCAGCGCGCTACTTGTTCCGCCGTTGGTTTCTGACATCTTTCGAACTCCGTGAACCGCAACGCCATTCTGACGTTATTCCACGCGGTTCGTCTGTCCCATACACAACATAGTGCCCTCTGTGTCTTATGTCAGGCATATAAACTTGCCATTGCCTTGCAGGTTACTCCATAGCAATCGCATGCGGCAGTGACTAGTCCTGCACGGTTCAGAATGCGCACGGTGCCCCGGCTGTAATCGATATAGCCCATGCGCTGCAAAGCGCCGGCAACCAACGCAACCGTGGTTCGCTGACTGCCCAGCATCTGTGCCAGAAACTCCTGCGTCAAGCCAAGCTTGTCTGACTGGCACAGGTCCGACGCGGTCAACAGCCAGCGTGCCAGCCGTGCCTCTGCCTCGTGCAACCGGTTGCAGGCTGAAAGCTGAGCCGTAACCGTAAGCTGCGCCTGCATGAACTGCAGAATGTAGGTGCGCAGTTCCGAAGACTCTGTAAAAAGCTCACGCATGAACTTTGCGGGCACGCGCAGACCGCTTCCACCAAGCTGCATAAATGTGTCGGAGTGTGTTACCGCAGGCCCTAGCAGGGCGTGCGCGCCCACCAGACCTTCGTTGCCCACCATACCCACTTCGGCCGATCCTCCCTCGGCCATCTGTACCACGCTCGATGCCGCTCCGCGCGTCAGCAAATACAGGAAGTCAGGAGCCTCGCCTGCAACCGCAAGTGATGTGCGTATCGGCAGGTCTACGGCTTTCGATGCGCTCTGAATGCTGGCAGAAAGGGATGAGGACAGCGTGTCGAGTAGACGATTCCCCGTTGTGGGCATAACGCTCCTTGCTTCATTCAGGCTGCAAGAAGCACCCAAAGGCGCGCTGATCACAACTGAGGCGTAAATTCCTTCGCCTCTGTAAACCTACGGTTTGTAGCTGAGCAAGTATGCAGCGCAGCCGACATATGGTCCATTGAAATCCAAGCCGCTGAAAGAGAAAGGGTTGGCCAATACAGGAAGTGTTTCACACCGGGCAGTCAAATGCGCTGCACAAACCTTAGGCTGTGCGTTGTAGATGACGACCCACGTACGCAGGAAGGGCAGATTTTTTGCGCTTCACTCCCAGTCCACAAGTCACAGCATGCGACCGTGCCTGCGGTCATAGAAGGAACGCCATGCCGCCCACCAACTGCCTGCTTGACGCATTGACACCCGCGGCCAGGGCGCAAGTGCTTTCCATGGCCAAGTTGCTTGAGCTGCCACAGGGGACGATGCTGAACCAATCGGATGAACCGGCCGATTACGTCTACTTTCTGACCACCGGGGTCGCTTCCTTTGTAGTGGTCATGCAGAATGGTGGATCGGCAGAGATCGGCATGATCGGCAACGAGGGCATGGTGGGCAGCACCGGCCTGGTCGGATCGTACGCACCGGTAGCGAACTGCATCATGCAGGTGAGCGGTTCAGGCTATCGCCTGCCAGTGCAGAACATGCGCCGGCTGTTCGACGAGTCTGCCGAGATCCGTCAACTGCTGCTGCAATCCATGCAGCAGCAGCTGCTTACCCTTAGCCAGATTGCCGCATGCAACCGCCTGCACAGTGCTACGGAGCGGCTCGCACGATGGCTGCTGACAGCCTCTGACCGCATCGGCAGCGATACCGTCCACCTGACGCAGAAATCAGTCTCACAGATGTTGGGCACGCGGCGCACTACCGTGGCGCTTGTCGCGGGCGCGCTGCAGCGTAGCGGCATGATCCGCTACAAGCGTGGCAGGGTGCAGATCGTCAATCGCGAGGGCCTGACCGATGCTGCCTGCGCTTGCTACACCATCACCCGCAACATGGTTCGCGATCTATACAGCAACTCCTACAGCAACCAGTAGCATGGACACATGCGCTTCTTTTGCGGCTCATTTCTTCTGCTAGCAGCACTGTCTGCCGCAGCCCAGTCCCGCACGCCTGCACGCATCTCTGTCAAGGTTGTTGTGCTGACCATGTTTGAGATTGGTAACGACACCGGCGACGTGCCGGGCGAGTTCCAGCACTGGGTCGAAGGCGAGCACCTGACCCAACGCTTTGCCATGCCTGCCGCATACCACGATGCCCTGATGAATGATGATGGAGTGCTGGGCATCGTCACGGGAATCGGCACGGCGCGGGCCGCGGCAACGGTGATGGCGCTTGGTACCGACCCGCGCTTCGATCTGACGCATGCCTACTGGCTGGTCGCGGGCATCGGCGGCATTGATCCGCAGGTGGGTTCGCTTGCTTCCGCCGTGTGGTCGGACTGGATCGTGGATGGCGACATTGCCCACGAAATCGACCCGCGCGAAGCGCCCAAGGACTGGCCCACCGGCTACGTTCCCCTGCGTAAAAGCGTGCCGTATGAGCAGCCGCGCACCGACGAGAACGGCATCGTCTTTCACCTGAACACCGGGCTTGTCGACTGGGCCTATCGCCTGACCCGAGACGTGAAGCTGCCGGACACCCCGGAGATCCGCGAACGCCGCCAGAGCTTTCCGGGAGACACGGCAAAGCGCGCTCCCTTTGTGCTGCGCGGCGACAACCTGAGCGCGGGCACCTTCTGGCATGGCAGGCTGCTGAACGCCT
>CAXTFT010000133.1:9532-9960 GCA_964243585.1 uncultured Terriglobus sp. | reverse complement strand
CCAGATCAGCGGCCCGGCCGTTGACATTCAGTTCGACGAGAAGCACATGCCGCCTATTTACTCGGCGCTGCGCATCACGTCCGAGGGCTTCGACGTTCCTATGCCCATGTCGGTCATTGTTGAGGTGCAGCAGCACCTTGGCGAGGGCCGTGTTCGCACCGTCGCGATGGAAGCGACTGAGGGCATGGTGCGCGGCATGAAGGTGTATGACACCGGCAACCCGATCATGGTACCGGTTGGCCGTGAGACGCTGGGTCGCGTGTTGAACGTGATCGGCGAACCGGTGGATCAACTTGGCCCTGTGCAGACGGACAAGCGCATGCCCATCCATCGCCAGGCGCCGTCTTTCGATGAGCAGGCGACCGGCGAGGACATGTTCGAGACCGGCATCAAGGTCATTGACCTGATCCAGCCTTTTCTTAAGGGCG
>CAXTFT010000133.1:7180-9522 GCA_964243585.1 uncultured Terriglobus sp. | reverse complement strand
GGGTGTCGGCAAGACGGTACTAATCCAGGAACTGATCAACAATGTCGCGATGCAGCACGGCGGCTACTCGGTCTTTGCTGGTGTCGGCGAACGTACCCGCGAGGGCAACGATCTCTGGATGGAGTTCCAGGAGTCCGGTGTCATCGATCCGCATGACTGGAAGAAATCAAAAGCCGCGCTGATTTACGGCCAAATGACCGAGCCGCCAGGAGCGCGTCTGCGCGTTGCGCTGACCGGCCTGACCATCGCGGAATACTTTCGCGATGAAGAGGGCGCGGACACACTGCTGTTCATCGACAACATCTTCCGCTTTACACAGGCAGGTTCTGAGGTTTCCACGCTGCTGGGCCGTATGCCCTCTGCCGTGGGATACCAACCGAACCTCGCGTCGGAGATGGGGCAGTTACAGGAGCGCATCACGTCGACCAAGAAGGGTTCTGTCACCTCGGTTCAGGCAATTTACGTGCCTGCGGACGATTTGACGGATCCTGCACCGGCCACGACATTCGCCCACCTGGATGCGACCACGGTGCTGAACCGCGCGCTGACAGAAATCGGTATCTACCCGGCAGTCGATCCGCTGTCGTCCACCTCACGTATTCTGTCGCCGCGCGTCGTTGGAGAAGAGCATTACAACGTGGCCCAGTCGGTCAAAGGCATCCTGCAACGCTACAAGGATCTGCAGGACATCATTGCGATCCTTGGTATCGATGAATTGTCCGAAGATGACAAGCTGACCGTTTCGCGCGCACGTAAGGTGCAGCGCTTCCTGTCACAGCCTTTCCACGTCGCGGAAGTTTTCACCGGTAACCCAGGCAAGTACGTCAAGGTCGCCGACACGGTGCGCTCCTTCAAGGAGATCATCGAAGGTAAGCATGACGAGATCCCCGAGCAGGCCTTCTACATGAAGGGCGGCATCGAGGAAGTGCTGGAAGCCGCGGAAAAGATGAAGGCAAACGCCTGACGGGAGGTGAGTGGAGTGTTGTACGTCCTGCCGAAAAAGCGGATTTGCAACATTCCACGCCGACTATTTTGACTTACAACTCCTTACTAAGAACGCAGAGCTTGTTATGGCAGAGACAACAGCAAGCGGGCAACTTACAGTCCGCATCGTCACACCAGACCGCGTGCTGGTAGATACCACAGCCGATGCGATTGAATTGCCCGCGCAATCGGGTTACCTGGAAGCGCTGTATGGCGCGGCTCCGCTTCTGGCTGAGTTGGGGACGGGTGAGGTTCGCCTGCATGGCGGTGAATCGGGCGACGCCAAGTTCTTCGTTGCACGAGGCTTTGCCGAGATTCTGCCGGAACGCGTAACGGTGTTGGCAGAGACAGCTCAAAAGCCGGAGGAGATCGACCCTGCACAGGCGCAGGCAGAACTTAATACTGCCCAGGAAAATTGGAATCAGGCTGGCGACGACGCGGAGAGATACGATTACGCCCGCGCTGAAATCCGTGTAGCGGAAGAGAAGTTGGCCGCCAGCAAAGATCGATAGACCCGCTAATAAGAGCTGCGAGTGAATTTTGGATCAGGTCTTCTCTTTGGATCGAACACGAAATGGATCAGCTGGTCACGATAATCAATCTCCAAGGTCATTTGTTTCAGTGCACTAAAGCCGATGAACCCCGACACTTCCACGCCGGCTCCGTTTGAGAGCCGGGCCGTTTCTGTTGATAACATCCCTTTTAATGGCAGAAACAGATTTGCAAAGTGGAGGACGATCCGGTCCGTAAGATACGTGTTGCTTGTACTGCCGGAGATACCACCGAGCGAGTACATATTTGTACTACTGACACGGGTCACACCACGCACGGCATCCGGCGAAATAATGCTTTCATTGGCGCCGGTATCCGCCATCATCAGCTTTACCGGTCCGTCATTCAGTTGCGTTGGAATCAGTAGGTAGTGGTAGATCCGGTAAAATGAAGTCCAATCCTGCATTTCGGGACTGCGATGGCGATCCCGTGCAGGTCCATCAACGCCAAGCAGCCCTTGTCCGCGCCCTTTGCCTGCGGTTTCGAGTGTCGTTTCTGAGTTTTGTTCACCCGGACGTGCCGGAAGAGGCGAGACGCGAAGCTCTCCGCCGGGGTAATCCAGCGTCAGCAGAAACTGGCTAAAGATGTCACCCCCAATCAAACCATCGATATCATCCATGAACACCGGGTAGCCGTAACCGGCTGCGGAAGTGTCGCGCGGAGGCAGGATGCCTACTTCGCAATCCTGGAACTCAAGCCCACCGATCTTAAGTTGCTTTACCAAAGCGATGTGGCCCTGGCGTCTGCCTTCATCGCCAATCCCACCGAAGGATGCCCTGTCTTCAATCCGCAGGCCAAGCCGCTCG
>CAXTFT010000133.1:0-7170 GCA_964243585.1 uncultured Terriglobus sp. | reverse complement strand
TCTTTAAAGGCCCGATCAGGGTATGGATGTCGCCGGCCCCTGCCGTGATCAGCAGGCCTGACGCTCCCGTGTCCAGCTCAAGCCGGCGCTTCTTACCATTCATGGTCATCTCCAACCCATAAGCGGGATCGGACTGTGGCGAGTAGCGTATTGCTGAAAACGGGACAGTCGTCGCCTGTGGGGGTGACACCAGGCGGCACCGGTCCGGCTTTCTCTCATCCATCTTGGCAAGGTAGCGTTTTAATTGTTCTTTTGCCTTGTCTGAAAAGGCCGGTGTGTCGGCAAGTGTTGCGAGTTGTTTGCGTGCTTCGGCCCGAGGTAGTGTTTCAATCCACATCTGGGTGATCTCACCGTCCATCGGATCGAGTGCGTGCGCCAGGTCAATGTGACGCTCGGAGGCAGCATGCATGGCAATCATGGTCTCGTAGGCCGAGAGAGTTTTGTAGATCTGTGCATTGCAGGGATCAGTTTTCTGCGCCTTGGCCGCTTCCGCGTAAGCCTCAGGCAGCTTGCCCTCACGCATAAGCAACTGGGCCTGCGCATTCATCGCGTAGCCACTTTCCGGGTTGGCGGCCAAAGATGCCGCGACTGCCTTTCTTGCCTCGTCAAGGTCTCCCTTTGCAATGAGGTTCTGGATCCGGGCGGCTCGCAGCACCACGTTGGCGGGAGCGGCGCTTACCTCTGACGTGAACAGGTCCGCCGCCTTCTTGTAATCTCCCTGAACGTAGGCGATTTCCGCAGGGCTGGCGACTTGGTGATTCGCCTTGCAACTCGCCGTTTTAGCCGTTGCATTCTGCGCCGGAAGAGACGATGCCGCAAGCAGCACCAAGGCAATGACTGAGAGCTTCATAACGGCAGTGTCCTGAAAGGAGGAGATTGAGCTATTTTGCCACTTTTGCGCCTGGGAGACGGCCCGCGCTGCTTAGTTAAACGTTTGGCCGGGCGCATTTTGCTGCGTTCATTCTCCCGTGTCATGCGGCACGTTAGACTGCGCGTATGCTGACGCGACGAAATTTTCTTTCCCTTGCTGCCGCCACGGGTGCTGCTGCTGCTGTCCCGTCCGCGCTACACGCCGTTGCGGAAACTGAGTTCACTTTTCTCTTCCTCACCGACACTCACCTCCAGCCGGAACTGCACGCGACGCAGGGTTGCAGTCTGGCGTTCAAGAAGGCAAAGACTTTGCACGCGGACTTTGCCATCCAGGGCGGAGACCACATCTTTGACGGCCTCGCGGTTCCCTTGTCGCGTTCGCTGCCCTTGTTCACGACGTACGAGGAAACCCAGCAGCAACTTGGGCTTAAGACTTACCACACCATCGGCAACCACGACGTGCTGGGACTCTACCCAAAGAGCGGCATGAACCCCGGCGATGCGAACTATGGCAAGAGCTATTTTGATCAGCACATCGGGCCGCTATACCAGAGCTTCGACCACAAGGGCGTGCACTTTGTTGTTCTGGACAGCATTGCTCCCACACCGGAGCGCGGGTACTACGGCCTGATTGAGCCGACACAATTGGCATGGTTGCGCACCGACCTTGCAAAGCTTGCAGCCGGTACACCGATCATTGTCTCGGTTCACATCTCGCTGGTAACGGGATATGTGGCTTACAACAAGCCACCCGCGGCACCGCCGGCTTATAACTCGCTTTCAGTATCGAACGCCTGGGAAGTATTACCCCTGTTTGAGGGGCACAATGTTCTTGGCGTGTTGCAGGGACACACCCACGTAAACGAACGCGTGGAGTGGCGGGGCATACCATACATTACAAGCGGCGCGGTCAGTGGCAACTGGTGGAAGGGCTCACACCTTGGCTCACCTGAAGGGTTCACTGTATGCACAGTTCGAGGCGGAAAACTTATTACGCGGTACGAGACATATGGATTACATGCCGAGGTTGTACCCGGCGAAGTTGCCTAGTCCCTGCTCCTCCTAAATAGAATGGCACCTATTCGTTCGTTCACATAGGTGCCATTCTTATAGAGGGTTTGCAATCAGGACTTAGCTTCCTGGTAATGACCAATGTGCTGATAGATAGCTTGGGGAAATTTCAGGTTGCGGTAGAGATTGCCGCTGTCCGGATCGTTCACGTCGATAAACTGGAACTCCTGCTCACGCTGCCATTCCATCAGGCGCTCGCGGCGTGGCGGGCTGTAATCACGGCCCTCCACCTGATGCAGCATGGCAGTGGCCTGATCTTCCGCGAAGTCACGGTCCTTGGTCAGGTAAGCAAGCACTTCTTCATGCGGCAGGAAGTGCCGCGCGACCATGGCAAAAGTCAGGCGGCCGTAGTGGCCGATGTCCGTACCTGCGTTGAGCGAGTCAAGCAGGTGGGCCATCATGGGATCTTTGCGAAGCTCTTCTTCACCGCCAAGCTGACCATCGATCTCGGCAGAACCGCGCTCCGCCGGGATCTGAGGGTAGCCTTCTGGAGCATTCGCTGCCGTATTTGGCGAAGGTGGCTGCTTAAGGGATTCCGTGCTAACAGAACCGCTGCTTAACGTAGAATCTGCTTCTGCCAGTGATGTCTTAGCAGGTGACCCGCTGTGCGATTTCAGCTTTGCGAGTTCTGCTTCAGCCTGCTCAGCCCGTTCCGTCGCAGTGCGCAACGCTTCGGCGTTTTCGTCGGTAATCACCGGCTTGTCCAGTTCGACAGTTCGTTCTGCCATGTTGCTTCTCCTATTCGCTGTTTATTCGCTCTGTTCCTAAGACGCTGGGATGGTGCCGAGCGTTGTTCAGCAGTCTGACTGCGACGGCTGGCGCATAGAAGGTGCCTGGTTCGAATACCGAACGACTCTACCGATGTACGCACGAAGACCGTCTGCCGCTGGTTCGATCTAAGGACTATCCTTAACACTCATAGAGGATGTATGGCGAATAAGGCAAAGGCACGCGGCAGGGCAGGGGACCAGCAAATAGCAGCAGCGACACCGGCAGAAACAGGCGAGAACCAACAGCTTCGTACCGAAGTCTTTGAGATCTTCCGGCGCTGGGGATACCTGCAGGCTACTTTGGACCCGTTGAAGCAGTATCTGCCCGCGGAACCATTTCCCATCGAATTGCCAGACGGGTCCGACAGCATTGCCGAGGAGGCGCGCCGCTACTACTGCGGCAACATTGCGCTGGAGTTTTCGCACATTGCCTCGCCTGAGAAACGCGAATGGCTGCAGGGCAGGATGGAGCAACTGCCTGAAGAGAGTAAAAGTCAGCAGGCGCGCACGCTAACCGCGCTGATCAAGGCCGACCTCTTTGAAGCCACGATTCAGCAGCGTTACCTAGGTACCAAGCGCTTTTCACTGGAAGGGCTGACAGCTCTCATCCCGTTCCTAGACCGTGTTTTTGAGGTGAGCGCGGCAGAAGGCGTGGAACGTTGCAATTTTGCCATGAGCCATCGCGGACGCCTGAACGTCATGGTGAATACCGTGGGCCGTTCCGCCGCAGACATCTTCACAAAATTTGAAGATGTTGACCCGCGCAGCCACCTGGGTGGCGGCGACGTTAAATACCACCAGGGTGCAACCGGCGCCTACACCTCACCTGATGGCAAGACCATCGCGCTGCACCTTGCCTCCAATCCGTCCCATCTTGAAGCCGCTGACCCGGTCGTGATGGGCCGCGCTCGCGCCCGCCAGATGCGCATCGGAGCGGAAGGTCCCAAAAAAGTTTTGCCCATCATCATCCACGGTGATGCGGCGTTTGCCGGTCAAGGTATTTGGGCTGAGACTTTAGTTCTTGCCACCATCAACGGGTACACCGTGGGCGGTACCATCCAGATCGTGGTGAACAATCTCCTTGGCTTCACCGCAGAGCCGCTCGAATCGAACTCCTCGCGGTTTGCGACGGACATGGCAAAGCGTTTGCCAATCCCGATCTTCCATGTCAACGCAGAAGACCCGGATGCCGTGGTGCGTGTCGCCACGATGGCTGCGGAGTACCGCGCGACTTTTGGCTCGGACGTAGTTGTCGATCTGATCGGGTACCGCCGTCATGGTCATTCTGAAGTCGACGATCCCACGGTGACTCAGCCCCGCCGCTACGCTCGTGTAAAGGAAACAGCCCCGTTGTATAAGAGCTACGCGCAACGGTTGGGCGTTGATGCAAGCGCCGAGGTCAAGCAGATTGCCGATGGCTTTTTGGCAGACCAGGCACTGGGCAAGGAAGCGGAGCACCCGCCTGTGCTGAGCGAATTACCTGCTTACTGGAATAACTACAAGGGCGGGTACCTGCCTGCGCTGGATCCGTCTATGACGGGCCTACCGTCTGATGAAGTCAAGCGGATAGTTGCCAAGTTGACTTCGCTTCCGGAAGGTTTCAATCTCCACCCCAAAATCAAGGCACTGCTGAAGCAGCGTGATGAAATGGGTGCGGGAACCAAGCCGTTTGACTATGGCACGGCAGAGTTGCTTGCATACGCCTCACTCCTGGAGAAGGGCACACCGGTTCGGCTGTCTGGGCAGGACTCGCAGCGCGGCACGTTTAACCAGCGCCACTCCTTCTTCACCGATACAGAAACCGAGAAGCGCTGGTCGCCGCTACAGGCACTTGGACCACAGCAGGGCTTGTTTGAGGCCTACAACAGCATGTTGAGCGAAGCCGCGGTGCTGGGCTTTGAGTATGGCTATTCACGTGATTACCCAGAGACGCTGACGTTGTGGGAAGCACAGTTCGGTGACTTTGCCAACGGCGCACAGATCATTATCGATCAGTTCATAGCCGCGGGCGAAGCCAAGTGGGGCCTTTACTCCGGCGTCGTTCTGCTGCTGCCGCATGGCTATGAGGGCCAGGGCCCGGAGCACTCGTCGGCTCGCATCGAGCGCTACCTGCAACTTTGCGCGACAGACAACATGATCGTTACGCAGCCGTCGAACGCAGCGCAGTATTTTCACCTGCTGCGTCGGCAAGCCATGTCGGCGTATCGCAAGCCGTTGATTGTCTTCACGCCAAAGAGCATGCTGCGGCACCCGGATGCGAGTTCGCCCCTTGCTGACTTCGGCGCAGAGCGCTTCCAAACTGTGCTTCCTGACAAGGAAGCGAAGCAGCCGAAGCGTATCCTGGTCTGCAGCGGCAAAATCGGCCACAACCTGCGGGTGGAGCGTGCCAGGCGCGGCGATTACTCCACCGCCATTGTCTTCGTCGAGCAGCTTTACCCCTGGCCCGGCGAGGCACTCGAAGCGGCTCTGGCGCAGTATCCGGGTGCCGAGGAGATTGTATGGGTCCAGGAAGAGCCTGCCAACATGGGGCCACTGACCTTTGTGCTGCCGCTGTTGAAACGTAACGTCGGCACACGGCGGCTGCTGAGCATCAAGCGGTCTGCCGCAGCCAGCCCCGCAACCGGTTCGGCGAAAGCGCACGAACTGGAAGAGAAAGCTCTGATCGACTACGCACTGCGATAGGTCTGTGTTCTGCGACGCAAAGGCTGGCCCTGCGCCAGCCTTTGTCATTGCCAGCCGCAACCAGGAGCGTTCCTTCGATACACTCGACGCATGAAGGCCGTTGGATACAAGACGCCGCTCCCCATCGAAGACCCGGAAGCACTGCTCGACATTGAATTGCCGAACCCTATCGCGCGCGACCGCGACTTGTTGATCCAGGTAAGGGCTATCTCCGTCAATCCCGTCGATACCAAGCAGCGCAAGAAGATCAGGCCGGATGCAGGCAAGGACTACAAGGTGCTGGGGTGGGACTGCGCCGGTGTTGTTGTTGGCGTGGGCAAGCTGACCTCCCTGTTCAAGAAGGGTGATGAAGTCTTCTATGCAGGGTGCATTGCGCGGCAGGGTGCCAATGCGCAGCTGCACACGGTAGATGAGCGCATCGTTGCGTACAAGCCGAAGTCGCTCTCCTTTGCAGAAGCGGCTGCCATGCCACTTACTTCGCTGACCGCGTGGGAGTTGCTTTTTGACCGCTTCGGTGCAGACCGCAGGGTGACGTATAACGCCCCGCGCAAGGGCTCCATCCTCATCATTGGAGCGGCGGGCGGTGTTGGCTCGATGCTCATTCAGCTTGCATCGCATCTGACGCCGCTGACCGTGGTGGCGACCGCGTCACGCCCTGAGACGACCGAGTGGTGCCAGTACCTGGGTGCGCACTACGTCATCGACCATCATCGCGACATCCGCACGCAGATGCAGGAGCTTGGCCTGGGCGAAGTCGAATACATTGCCCTGCTCAGCGCCACGGATACGCACTACCCCGGCATCGCGGAACTACTGGCACCGCAGGGCAAGATCGGCATCATTGACGATCCGCAGAAGCCGGTCGACGCGCGTCCGCTCAAGCAGAAGTCAGGCACGCTTTGCTGGGAGTTCATGTTCACGCGCAGCTACTTTGAAACGCCTGACATCCTTCGCCAACACGATTCGCTGACTGAAATCTCCAGGCTGGTCGACCTTGGCACCCTGCGCACCACCATTACCGGCAACTATGGCGTGATCAACGCAGCGAACCTGAAAACAGCCCACGCCTGGATCGAGAGTGGGCGAGCACTTGGCAAGATTGTGTTGGAGGGTTGGTAGTCGTTAGGCTTCAACGCTGATTTCTTTTGCATAAACCTGGTGGGTCACCCGGGGAAGATCGTCTGCCTTGTGAATGCTGCGCACCGCCTGCAGCAGTTCGGCGTCCTGGGTGGTCATGCGTTCGCGGCTGCGCAGGTAGTCCAGCCAGCTTTCCATGACGAAGCTTTCTTCCAGCCGTTCGGGGTTGTTGCTGTCGCGAAAGACTCCCCAGCGGATGGCGCCAGTTCGCAGGCGCACGTCACGCAGCTTGTGGATGGCGGCGACGAACTCGTTGTAACGCTCGACCGGAACAGTGTAGTCGACGAGGACACGGACAGGACCGTCCTCCGGCGCGGGTTCCAGTTGCAGGTGCGGTACTGGCCGCTTCCACTGGTACGGTGACAAGTCCGGCGGCGCGCCGCGCAGTACGTGCAAGCGCAGGGTGAGCGGCAGGGCCAGCGCCATCATGGTGGCGCTGCTGGTCATGGCGATGGTGACGGAGGTGTGTTCCGCAACGTAGCCCCATACCACCGAGCCCAGCGCCAGGCCGCCCTGAAAAACCATCTGGTACATGCCCAGGGCACGGGCCTGCACCCAGCCGGGCGATGACAGCTGCACGTTCACGTTCAGCGTCGACATGGTCGACGTCCATGCAAAGCCGCCCGCGATCAGGAAGAGC
>CAXTFT010000132.1:0-10018 GCA_964243585.1 uncultured Terriglobus sp. | reverse complement strand
GCCGCGGGCGCCATCAGTCCGCAGTGGAAGGGTGCGGAGACGGGTAGAGGAAACACCCTCCTGGCCCCTGCCTCTTTGCAAAGCTCCCCGGCACGTGCCACCGCACTGCTATCGCCAGAGATCACGGTCTGCTCCGGTGCATTCATATTTGCCGGCGCCACTATGCAGTTGTGCTCGTCCGATGCCTGCTGGCACAGGTCGCTGATGCGGGCGGGATCGAGGCCCAGGATTGCCGCCATGGCTCCCCGGCCCTCCGGAGCCGCTTGCTGCATGAACCTGCCGCGCGCGCGCACCGTGCATACCGCGTCGGCAAAGGAGAGCGTGCCTGCAAGAACGTGCGCGCTGTACTCGCCAAGCGAGTGACCTGCAACAAAAGCAGGAGTAACGCCGTGCTCCGCCAGGACCCGGGCGGCTGCCACGGAGACAGTCAGGATCGCTGGCTGGGTGTACTCTGTCTGCTTCAGCCTGTCGTCCGGACCCTCGAAACACAACTGCGAAATGCTGTAGCCAAGCGCCTGGTCGGCCTCGTCAAATACTGCCTTTGCCGCCGGAAAGTGCTCAGAAAGGTCCCGGCCCATGCCGACTGACTGGGACCCCTGTCCAGGAAATAGGAAAGCAACACTCTGGGCGCTCATAAAGTCCTTCAGGGTAAGGCGGGCAGTTATGGATCTGGCGGACGAAAGTTTCGCCGCCATTCAGTGTTGCTGGAGATGTGATGTTGCTGGAGATGTGAGGGGGAGCCCGGCTGCTAAATGCCGACGCTATAGTCCAGATCGCGTGAGCGGTCACCGGAATGTGCGTAGTAATCGTATGGCGTGCGCCGTTTGAACTGGTAGCGTCCGCGCAGTTCGCGCCCTGCAATCAAGCCCAGTGTTACGACGCCCAGGCCACCCACAACCCACGCGGCTGTGATCACCATGCTGTGAAACTGGCCGCGATCAACGGCCTCACCGGCCGCTGAAGAGGTTGGGATTTTGGCGAGGGTTTTGTGCAGCCTGTTTTCCAGGCTTTCTACAAGGGCGCGGCGTTTGCGCAACAGCATCATGCGCATCATGATAGCGCACCGGCATACCTGAAATGCAGAACCGCTGTGCTTCTGATGCCAGTAATTCTCCGGAAACGGAACGGCACAAAAATACATGTTCGTGTGTGCGACTCCAGCAAGAAAATTGTGTCCAACTCTTCATGGGTATCGTTGGCCAGAAGCGTGTCGCCCGTTCGTTCACCGCCACCACCACCCTCTGCGCGGCAGTGCTTTTCACGCTTGCAGCACCGGGCCAGATGCTTGGAGACCCGGCTGCGCGAAACAGCATACCGCCACCGCCTTCTGCCATGGTACCCGCGCCGGGGCTACTGAATTTTGACGCGGTCATGTCCAGCGGTTACTCGCAATCTGCTTTTACTTTCGACCGCAACATGCTGCAGGCTGCAGACGGTTTCTTTGCGGGCAGCGATCCTGAAACGCGCCGAGTGCTGGCCGGGCTGAACAGCGTGACCGTTCGCAATTACCACGCGCACGATTTTGCGCGGTATGACCCCGGCGCGCTGGCTTACATTGACGGCCAGCTACGCGGAGCGGGATGGAAGCACCTGGTAAATGCCAACGGTCATGGCAGCGCCACAACGACGGATCTCTGGCTGCATTTCGACGGGCTCAATGTCAATAACGTGACCGTGCTTACCCGCGGCGACCGCAACATGAGCGTGATTGCCGTGGATTGCATTTTGAGACCACTGGATCTGCTGCACCTGAGCGGCCACTTCGGCATTCCGAAGGTAGATGAAAATGCGATCATGGTTCCCGCGCACTGAGGTTTTCTGCGGCAATATGCGCATGGAAGTGCTTAATACGCGACGTATGATGCGGGAAATGCTACGGGCAAAGTAAGACTCGAAAGTGCGAGTGTCGAATGGCAGTACAAGGAAATTCCATACAAAAGGCCGCTTATTTGCGGCCCTTTGTATGCCTAAGACCTATGAATCAAAGCCGCTAGGAACGATTCAGATCGTGCAGGATATCGCCAACAGCGCCAGCGACCTTTCCAGCCGCGTCTTTCACGCCGCCTACAATCTGGTCTCCCACACCTTCTGCTGCCAGGTCGTCGTTGCCGGTAGCGCGGCCAAAGCCTTCCTTGGCTTTGCCTACAAGGTTGCCGCCGGTACCCTTGACACGCTGCTTGCCGCCCCACAGGCTGCTCTGGTTGGCAGCATCTTCCACATCGCGGTCGGCGTATCGCGGTTCAGGAGCGGTGGCGATGTAGTAAGCGGCTGCGCCAAATGCAACGCCCGCAATAATCCAGGGAAGAGCTTTCATGAGTATTCTCCTGCGCGCTGAGATGCTGTGTTACCCGGACATGCTGCATCTGGCTGCCCAGAAACTGCCTCGCGTTCGAGGCCTGCCAGAAGTGCAGAACGGTACGAGGCTCTGATGGTAAAACCGCTTGAAGGCTAGATGCTGCGGCGCGCACCTCGGCGATACCGTTGAAACGGAATACACTCAGTGCGACCATGCCGCCGCCAACCACTGTCCGATCGTTCGCAAAGATCAACCTGGGCCTTCGTATCGGGCCGCCGCGTGCCGATGGGTTCCACCAACTGCATACGCTGTACCAGACCATTGCACTGCACGATGAACTGACCGTCGACGCGGAGCGTTCCGGATCGACAACGATAGGTCTCACTTCGAGCGATCCCCGGGTACCCACAGACGCCCGCAATACGGTACACCGCATGGTTGCGACGGCGCTGCTGGAATTAGGGGTGTCAGCGCGCGTCCATGTGCATCTGCAAAAAAACTTGCCGGTGCAGGGCGGCCTGGGCGCAGGCTCTGCGAACGCTGCTGCAGCACTACTTGGCCTCGAACGGCAGCTTGGAGTCGCCTTGGACGGGCCGCGGCGGCTCGTCCTGGCAGAGCGTATTGGTTCGGACGTTCCATTATTCCTGGTGGGCGGAACTGTCTATGGCCATGACCGCGGCCAGCTTGTGCTGCCCTACCCCGACATTGCCGCGCTGCCCTGTGTGATTGTCGCGCCGGGCGTCGGTTCGTCCACGCCGCTGGCCTTCAAGGCATGGGACCAGCGTGTCGCTCGATTGACCCCGGCTGCCGCGCAGGATAGACTTCATGAGTTGAGCCGTATTTACGCGTCTGCCTTTACTCTGGTAGGGATGGGCGGGATCGGCGCCTCCGGTGCTTCCGGGGCTCGCGACCTGAAGGGGTCTGCCGCTGGAAGCCTGGCCGGGAGTCCTCTTCCTGCGCTTGTCCGTACCGGGATTGAAAACGACTTCGAAGACGTCGTCTTTCAGCAGCATCCCTTTTTGCGTGACATCAAGCGTGCCCTTCTGGGCGATGAGGCAGTTCCTGCGGACCAGCGTGCCATCGTGGCTTCGCTGTCGGGTTCCGGATCCTCGCTTTTTGGCCTTTACCGGACAGAAGAAGATGCAAGAGCGGCCCAGGCACGCGCACAGGCGCTTGGTGGCAAGGCTTTTCTGACGGAAACCCTGCCGCGTGAAGTGTACTGGCGCAATCTGTTCTGCTGATCCGGTAAAGAGCCGGTGAGAACAGGTGCCACGCGCAATCGCATGCCGGTACACTGGTTGCGGTAGAACTTCAGCCCAGGCATACGGCTTGGAAAGAAGTTGGGCGATCGACTAATGGTAGGTCCAGTGCCTTTGAAGCACTTTGTCTAGGTTCGAATCCTAGTCGCCCAGCCAGACAGCGTCGATGTTCCTCGCGTGCAGTGGTTTGCAGATTGCAAGAGGGGAGCAGAGGCAGACATTTCGGCAGAACCAACCAACGCTAAACGGCTTGGAGGCTCGTACCGCATGACCGCCCAGAACACCATGCCCCTTTTTGTTGCCTCTTCTGAAACAGAGCACGCCGACCGCGCTACGCTGATTGCCTCCGCGCCCGCGAAGCAGCCTGTCCCCGCTGCCGAGCGCAAGCGCTCAAGCCGCTTGGCTGACGATCGCCGCTTTAAGATTTTTAGCGGCTCTGCCAATCGCGCGCTTTGCGAAGAAGTTTGCACTTTCCTTGGTGTGCCCATGGGGCAGACCAAGATGGTCTGTTTCTC
Source organism: uncultured Terriglobus sp. (assembly GCA_964243585.1). GTDB lineage: Bacteria > Acidobacteriota > Terriglobia > Terriglobales > Acidobacteriaceae > Terriglobus. The sequence goes on along the minus strand of CAXTFT010000132.1, from coordinate 5,948 downwards.
CGATGGCGAGATCCATTTTCAGCTGCTCGAAAATGTGCGCGGTGCAGACGTCTTCCTGGTGCAGCCAACCAGCTACCCGGTAGAAACGCACATCATGGAATTGCTGATCATGATCGACGCGCTGAAGCGTGCCTCCGCTGGCCGCATCACGGTTGTGATTCCGTACTACGGCTATGCGCGTCAGGATCGTAAGGACCGTCCGCGTGTCGCCATTACTTCAAAACTGGTCGCCGACCTACTGGAGAAGGCTGGGGCAAATCGCGCCCTTTTGGTCGATCTGCACGCCGCGCAAATACAGGGCTTCTTCAACATACCGGTCGATCACCTGTTCGCATCGCCCGTTCTGGTGGGCTACTTCCGCGACCTGAACCTACCGAAGCTGACCGTGGTGTCACCGGATGCAGGTGGCGTGGAGCGTGCGCGCTTCTTTGCGCAAAAACTCGGCGTACCGCTGGCCATCGTCGACAAGCGCCGCACCGATATCAACGTTACCGAGGTGATGAACGTCATCGGCGACGTGAACGGCCGTACCTGCATTATCCTCGACGACATTGTCGATACTGCCGGAACGCTGACCAAGACAGTAGACGCGCTGCTGGCAAATGGTGCCACCGACGTGTATGCGTGTGCCTCGCACGCGGTACTCTCCGGCCCGGCGGTGGAGCGCCTCGCGGCAAGCAGGCTGAAGGAACTGGTTGTCACCAACACTATTCCGCTGCGGCCAGAAGCGGCAGCGCTCAGCAAGATCAAGGTTCTTTCCGTTGCGGGCCTGCTTGGCCGCGCCATTGAAAGTATTCACATGGAGACGAGCGTTAGTTCGCTTTTCTCCTAACTCAGAACGCGGCAACGCCGCAAAGGGAGCGAGGCTCGACCTCGTGCCCGAAAGGAAAACATGGCAACCACACCCACAGAAGCAGTCAAAGCAACACTTCGCAGCGGCAGGTTCAACAAGAACGCGGCACGCCGCGTCCGCGTCTCCGGCCTGATCCCAGCAGTGATTTACGGCGCAGGCCAGGAGTCGCAGGCCATCACGGTCGATCCAAAGTCGATCCTCAGGATTCTCCACTCGGACACTGGCCATAACACCATCTTCGACCTGAACATCGAAAGCGGCGCGGGTGCCAAGGCCATGATTGTCGACTGGCAGTATGAACCCATCAAGGGCAAACTGCTGCACATCGACCTGAAGCGCATCGCCATGGACAAGACCATGCGCGTGTCCGTTCCTGTGCTGCTCAGCGGCATTCCGAACGGCGTTAAGCTGCAGGGGGGCGTGCTCGATCAGATTCTCCGTGAAATTGAAGTGGAGTGCTTTCCGGGCGATATCCCATCGCACATCGACGTCGATGTGTCGGATCTGGACTTGTACGGTGCCATTCACGTCTCGGACCTTCAGCACACGGGTTCGGTGAAATTCCTGGAAGCCGAGGAAACGCTGGTTGCACACGTCACCGAGATCAAGGAAGAGGCCGCAACTGCCGAGGTGACACCCGCTGCTCCGGAGCCCGAAGTGACCAAGGGCAAGGGTAAGCCAGAGGCACAGGCTGCTGCTCCGGCCCCCAACAAAACGCCAGCCAAGAAGTAGGATCCCTCTGACTCTTAGCCTGGTGTTGCAGGCCTGAGGGTTACGGCAGGAGTGGATGGGTGAAGTTGATCGTCGGTCTCGGCAATCCCGGTCCGGAGTACACCTTTACCCCGCACAACGCTGGTTTTCTTGCCATCGACCGTATCGCGGAGCAGTGTGGTACGGCCGTGACAAACCGGAGGAGCCGGGCACTTACCGGCAAGGCTTTCCTGGCAGGTGAAGAGTGCCTGCTGGTGAAGCCGGAAACCTTTATGAACCTGAGCGGCCTGGCCGTCGCAGCGTTGGTGAGGGAGTTCGGGCTACAGCCCGCGCGAGACCTGATCGTGTTGTATGACGAACTGGCATTCGCGCTCGGCGAGCTTCGGCTGAGGCCGGGTGGCAGCAGCAACGGGCATAACGGCGTGAAGTCCATCACCGGTGCGCTCGGAACGGAAGACTGGATTCGCGTTCGGATTGGCGTGGGCAAGCCCTCGCTGCCGGACGGCCGCGAGATCAAGGCAGGGGGCAAAGACTACTTACTTGCTCCCATGCGAAAGGCAGAACTCGCGGTGTTGGACGAAGCACTCGACCGGGTAAGTCAATCGGTTGAGATGGTAGTGAGTCAGGGCATTGCCGCCGCGATGAACCAGTTCAACCGGCGCGATGAGAAGTAGTAAGTTTCTGGTTCCTAAGTTCTTGGTGTACTAGCAACTTAGAAACCAGAAACTTGTAAATAGCTTGATGATATTTTCCATACTCTCCAAAGTGGAGGGTGCGAGTTTCGAAGCTCGCAGAAAGAGAAGTATATGGATCGCACCTATGAAGTGATGTATATCGTCCGGCCGGATGTGGAAGAAGCCGATTTGGACAAGCTGATCGAGGGCTTCAACCAGGTGGTTACCACCGGAGGAGGCGAAGTCACCTCTGTTGAAAAGATGGGCCGCCGCCGCCTCGCCTACCTTGTCCGCAAGTTCCAGGACGGCATTTACGTTCTCATGTTCATCTCGGCGGACGGCCCGCTGGTGGCTGAGCTTGAGCGCCGCCTGCGCGTCACGGAACCTGTTATCAAGTTTCTGACCGTTCGCACCGATCTCGAGAACAAGCGCGTCGCCAAGATCAAGGCGATCCGCGCGACCAAGGTCAAGGTGTCCGCGCAGCAGCAGCCAGCCGCCGCACCCCCGCCTCCGGTCGCCGCCACCGGCCGAGGTGCTGCTTCTTCCCGCGAATCCACGCCTCCGCCGACAGTTTCTGCTGAGGCCGCACCCGAACCGCAGCCTGAAATTGCCTCGGCAGAAGCAGCCGTCTAACTTCTGCTGGAGAGACATTCTCCAGCAGGATGAACCTGCGGCACACTCTGCTTCCAACGTTCATGGGGTCCCACGCGGCCCCGGAGCAGACAGCCGCCGAACCGATGGAAAGGATTTGTCATCATGGCAGACGAGACCAGCAACACACCAAACACGCCTTCCGCGCCCAGCACAGGTGGCGGTGGTTACCAGGGCAACAACAGCGGACCCCGTCCTCCCCGTCCTTCGGGTGGACCCGGCGGTCGTAAGTTTTTCCGCCGCAAGAAGGTCTGCAAGTTTTCGGCAGAGAAGATCGACCACATCTCCTACCGCGACGTGCGCCTCTTGCAGCAGTTCATTGCAGAGCGCGGCAAGATCACGCCTCGTCGCTTGACTGGCACGCGCACAGAGTATCAGCGTCAGCTGGCACGCGCCATCAAGCAGGCTCGTAACATCGCCCTGCTGCCATTTGCCGCAAAGTTCTAAGGTACTGATGTGAAGGTTCGCGACATCATTCGGCTTGTGGAAAAGGTGGATGGCAACGTGTCCTTACCACGGGAAGTCACCGTCACTGTCGGCATTCGGAGAAGCCAGGTACGGTGACGATCCCGGGGCACACATCCGATGATGTCGCAATCGGAACGCAGATAAGCACTTTGAAGCAGGCAGGTTTGCGATGAGCAGCTACCTTGTAATTTACGAGAAGACGAGCACAGGTTACAGCGCACATGTACCTGATCTTCTTCGATATATAACAACCGGTGACAGCCTGGACAACACAAGGCACAACATGGGAGAGGCCATCTCAGGACATCTGGCAGTCATGCGAGAGTTCGGCGATTCCATTCCGATACCTGCCGCAGTCGCAGAGCACCTCGCCATTCCTGCTTAGCACATCACGCCTCCGGGCGAACGTAACATTGGAGACAGCCATGGAAGTTATTCTGAAAGAAGACGTCGAAGCCCTGGGCCACCGGGGTGACGTCGTCAAGGTTGCAAACGGCTACGGCCGCAACTACCTGTTGCCGCAGCGGCTGGCCATTGAAGCCACCAGCGGCAACAAGGCAGTCATCGTGCAGATGAAAGAGTCTGCGATTCGTAAGGCCGCCAAGGAAAAGACGGCGGCTCAGGCGCAGGCAGAGACCCTTAATGCGGTAGAGCTTATGTTCGAGCGCAAGGTCGGCGCGAACGACGCACTGTTCGGTTCGGTCACATCCGCAGATATCGCGGCGGCACTCGAAAAGCAGGGCTTTGAGATCGATCGCCGCAAGATCTCGTTGGAAGAACCGTTGAAGCAACTTGGTGAATTCCACGTACCGGTCAAGCTTTTCCGCGAAGTGTCTGCTCACGTGAAAGTCACCGTTAAGAGCGACGATCCAAACTACGTTCCGGGAAATGCTTCGCTCTTGGAAGAGCAAGCTATCGCTCAGTAAGTGTCAAATCGAGACGTTTTACAGAAAAGGAGCGCCAGGTTCTGGCGCTCCTTTTACATTTCACTCATCCTGCTTTTATCATTGCCGACGTTATGACTGATCGACGCGCTGTGGACCGAGTTACTTTGCCCTTGATTGTTGTCTTTCTGCTGACTCTGCTTGCGTTCCTGCCGTTGGCTATCCCAGGCAGAAGCACATCGCCACAGCCGGTTCAGGGATACACCACACCGGGGAATCGTTCGGAGCTTCCGTTGCAAACTGCCCATTAGGCGGGTACCACAATGCATGCCCGGACACGGTCTGCAGTTAGACTCGGCATCAGCATGATGTCTCCACGCATTCCCAGGGTTCGCCGCGGTTCAGCCCCCTTCCATCCTTTTGATCGATTGCACGGCACCAGCACCGGCTCCCTGATTCCAGGGGAACACCTTGCGACAGGTCATCGACATGATCGCCACAACACTGCCTATCACGGCGTAGCTCCATCCCTGTTTGGAAAGTTACTGTCGCGTTGGCAAGCACTGGCTGCACACCCCCTTCAGCGAACAGCATTTCTTGACATCGGTGCGGGTAAGGGACGAGCCATGCTGCTGGCGGCAGAATTGCCCTTCCGGCGCATTGTAGGAGTGGAATTGCATCCTGGCCTGGTCGCCACGGCGCAGCTGAACATGGCAATATGGCAAGCGGCGCACACAGGTCCACCCATGCGACTGGAACAAGGTGATGTCATGCGTATGCGCGTGCCTGTTGGCCCATGCCTTGCCTTCCTTTTCAATCCGTTCGACATCATTCTGATGGACCGGTGGCTAACGCGCCTTAAGCATCAGTTTCGCAATCGACCCGGTCAGCTTGACCTGTTGTATGTCAATGACGAACAGCGCAGACTGCTGCAGGACGAGCACCGTGATTATAAGGAGTTGTGGCGAGGCCGCATCTATCTGTCGCATGAAGATCGCGACGCGGATAAGGCAATTATTACGCACGATGCGCACGGCCTTTATGTCACTACAGGGTATGAGGATTGCAGTATCTGGCGCCTTCACACTCCGTAAGCAGCGACGCCTTCCACGGATTCTGGTTCTACCCATTCATTTACAACCAAATAAGCCCAAAAGAAAACGGCTCCCACAAAGGGAGCCGTCGCCGAACCAGGGAGCAGTTACGCCGCATGCAGCCGATCAATGCCGGTTTCTCGGAATGGATCGATAACAATCTTGGTCACACGATCCTTCTTCTCTTTCCAAATCTTGTACATCTCGGGTGTGTCCTGAATACCGATGCGATGGGAAATCATAAAGCTGGGATCGATCTGCCCCTGCTCGACGCGCTCTAACAGCGGCTTCAAGTACTTGTGCATGTTGGTCTGGCCCATCTTCATGGTGATGCCTTTGCCAAAGGCCGCGCCAAAATTCAGCTTATTGAGTGATCCACCGTATACACCCGGAATGGATACTGTTCCACCTTTACGTACGGACTGCAGAATCTGCCGCAATGCGGTGGGCCGGTCGGTCTCCAGCGGTTTTGGCCACTGCTTCGGTCATGAAGGATCCAGCTTTGGTTTTCCCGTAGTAGCGGTCGTTTTGGCAGTGATAGACCTTCGTTGAGGAATTTACCCAGACCTGACCGGCACCACCGCCAGATGCGGCCGCTGGCGCAGGCCGCGTC
>CAXTFT010000131.1:0-10064 GCA_964243585.1 uncultured Terriglobus sp. | reverse complement strand
AGTGTTTGTGGTGCCAGCGCTCTAGTGGCTTGCCTTGGTCCAACAGTTGCACCCGCAACACAAGGTTTTAAGAGAGCAGCCGCTCCCCACCTGGCGAAGTCACGCCTGGTGATAACAGGCATACGATTTCTCTCGCTAGAACTCAACACGCGCACCAAGCTGAATCGTCCTTGGCTGGTAGTTGCCTGTTGAGCGGCCAAAGAGGGCGGAGTTCAAGTCGCTGGTGACGCCCGTCAGGTTCGTATGATTGATGACGTTGTAGAAATCGGCACGAACCTTGAGCACAATTGAGTGGTCGCGAAAGCCTCCGCTGAAGCCCTTGATGATGCTCGCGTCTATGTTCAACAGGCTGGGATTCGTGTAGTGGTTGCGTGTCTCTGTACCCTGCACGAAGACACCTACCGGTGGAGCCGTGAACTCCGATTTTGCGAACAGTCCATTCACATACTCGGCGCGTGTTCGCGGATAGTTATAACTGTTGGTCGGCCGGTTCGGTAGAGCGTAGTTGTATCCCTGCCCTTGATAGTCGCCACCCACGTTTACACCGTTGACTACGTTGTAGGCCGCGCTGTTGAAGACCGTGAAAGGCTGGCCGCTCTGACCGACGCTGATCGTGCTGAGCTCGTAGTCATCCAGCAGTTGACGCAGGGCGAAATTGCTGTGCTTGTAGGGGACGCGGACGTAGCCAGCCACTGTAATGCGATTGCGTGTATCGAACGATGAACTGGCGTAGTACCGGTTGAAGTTCGTTGGATCTGGGTAGTCGTCCTGACCAATGCTCAGAGTGCTGCGAAGGCCGGCAACACCGTTATCGCGAGAGTGGCTCCAGGTGTACGACGCTTCATACGAAAGCCACTCTTTGTGGCTTTGTCGAACTGTCGCGATGAGCGCGTCGTAGTGGCCATAGCCGCCATTAAGCACTGCATTGATCGCACCAAAGCTACTGTTTGGCAATGTCTTTTGACCGGTAGCCAGGTTAATGCCTCCTGGGATACGGTTCAGGTTCGGTCCGATGAGCTGGTCATACAGGTAGGCTCCGCTGTAGTTCAACCCGAAGACCATCTCCTTCCCGACGCTCTGCTCGAAACCAGCGATATAGTTTAAGGATTTCGGCACGCGTAGGCTTGGATCAATAGCGTTCACCGAGGCGTTGACTCCCGGGAGTCCGCCGTTTGCGTCCACAGGAGTCGCCGGGAAGATGGGCAGGGTGAAGCCAAATGGGTTTGACGTCTGCGTGTCTAGGTCAACCGTGCCTTGTGTGCCTACCGAGAAGACTGGTTTCAGGGCCACACGCCGGTCGAAGGTCGGCTGAAGAAAGACGGGAGGGTTCGTGTTCACGCGATCCGCTACCTGCCCGACTCCAATTTCATCCCGAAAGATGCCCACTCCACCGCGGACTGAGAGCGTCGGATTTACCGAGTAGGCGAAACTACCGCGAGGCGAGAAGTTCAGATCGCGTCGGCTGCTGTAGACGCCGCCAGGCGCAACCGCGGCGTGCGCCCCCTGCGTACGGGCCAGGTAGCTGCTGCCGGTCCCTAAGACAATATTGGAAGTCTGGTTATAGGCAGCGAATCCATAAGGGGAGACGTTTCCAAAGTCGTCATAGCGCAGTCCGACTGTCACCAGCAGTCGAGGCGTGATCTTGAAGTCGTCCATCGCATAAAGGCTGAACAGCGTGTCTTGTCCGCCGTAGCGATCCAGCTTCTGTTGACCTGTCAGAGGATCAAAGGTCACATTGTTCTCGGTCAGCGGATTGTCTGCCAGCAACTCCTGCACGGTCTGAAACGTGAACACCGGACGTGAAAGGCGTGCCGCAAAGTCCGCCTTATCGTTTTCATGGCGGACTTGAGTTCCAACGCGGAAGCTTTGCCGACCACGAAGATAGCTGACCTGATCTCGCCACGTATAGTTACGTTGACCGAAGTAGCCTGGCCCGTTCAGGATGCCGAGAGGCGTGCTGATCTGGCTGATGTTGATGACAGGAATGTTGTAATTCGTCGCGCCTCTTGCCTGGAAGCCGTCCACTCCATAAGCCGCAAAGCTCGCTTCGTTAAGCAATCGCTCGCCGAAGGTGTGAGTATAGTTTGCGGAGAGAAAGTAGTTGTTCAGTGTTGTGGTTACGTCGAACCCGGGACGGGCCAGGATGACGCCAGCAGTGTTTGTCGTGTTGTAGTAGTTGACGTAAGCGCGATCCTTGCCGTTTGGGCGCGTGAAATCGATGCGGTAGTTGTACTGCCTGCCATTGTCTGGTGTGGCACGCGGGTTCTGTCCTGAAACAACGAAGGGTGTGGAACAGGCCAGTGCGCCAGTAGTTGTGGTGTTCCCCGAGCATCCCAGCACCTGGCCGGCTGTGAGCACTGTTTGCGTGTTGACCAGCGCTACCGGATATTGGGACAGCAGCCGAACGCCCAGGCCATTCGGATTGATGCTTCGGCCGTAGGCCACAAACGCCGGCGTTTCCGTTGTTAAATTCCCGGTGCTGGCGCCAACAAGCCGCCGCTTGATCTCTGTTGAGCCAAAGAAGAAGAGGTGATCCTTCCAGATCGGACCACCTAACGATACAGACACATCATGACGCCGGAACGGGTTGTAGGCCTTCTGGAAGTAGCCAAACCGCGTGAGATTGTTATCGGAGTACTGGTAGTTCACCGCTCCATGAAAGCCATTCGTGCCGGAGCGCGTCGTGAGCGCTACCTGTACGGAGCTTCCCTGACCATGATCCACCGCGAAGGTGTTTGTCTGAAGAGCCGCTTCCTGCACCGAGTCCGGGTTTGGCGCGACATTCGCAGTTCCGCCCACAATGGCGCTCGTGATGGAGAAGCCGTCCAGAATGTACTCATTCGCCGTTGCATAGTGGCCGTTCGCGCTCGCCTGCACACGGTTCTCGTTTGCAAAGTCGTCGCTGCTGCCGGCATTCACAAAGCCGGTCACACCGGGAGCGATCGTAACGATTGAGTAGATGTTTCGATTCTGCAAGGGAAGCTCATCCACCTGCTTCTGCGAAACCGTGACCTGGAGACGTGTCTCATCCGGATTGAGCAGCGGTCCCGATGTGTCAGTCACGCTGACAGTTTCAGAGGCTGAACCGGGTGTCAGCCTAACGTCCACGCCTTGTGTTTGTTCCGTCGTCAGGACAGCTTCCACCGTCCGTGATCCGAAACCAGCAGCCGTTACGCTGACACGGAAAGATCCAGGTGGCAGGGTGCTGAAGCGGTAGTTGCCGCTCTCGTCCGTTGTGCTTGCCTGCTCCGCTCCTGTCTGCTCATTTTTCAAAACAACCGAAGCACCTGGGATGACAGCTCCACTAGGATCCGTTACCGTCCCTCGCAGATTCGACGTGTACTGCGCCCAGGCTGGCAGCCCACAAACAACTGCGGCCGCTGCCAAGCCCACGGAGCGACTGCAAAAACGCAAGAAGAACTTGCTTCCTGATCTCATGTCGGTCGTCCTCGAAGCCGAAGTAGGCATGGAACCGAGGGTCGAATCCCAGTGGCCGTCGCCTAGAGGACATGTAGCAGCGTCAATCAGGCCACTCCTAGTGAATTCACGGGTGCAGGTCCGATGCACGAACGAACCACAATCGTTTCAACCATTTACCTGTCGTTCATGCGTCATGATTCCTCCTGCGAAAAACATGTAAACCGTAACCTTGGTGCTGTAGACCTGCAGTACAACGGAAAGACTCCAAGGCTTAGCGAGTGGCCAGGGCTGGTGAAAAGTTGAGAACCGTCTGTTCACGACCAGTCGGGAGCACGCTTCTCCACGGCTCCAGCAGAGGGGGGGCATGAGCCGGATCACGACTCAGGTCCGGTGAGTCTGCGATGCATCAGCAGCGCCCCCTGTCACGCGACGTCTCATGGAGCCAGATGGAAGATGGAGCTTGCCTGCTCAGCGTTGTAAGTCGCCTGGATGTTCAGGAAGGCCGGGCTCATCCAGCACCTGTACGGCGGTGACCGGGCCCAGGTGCTGCCAGTCCTGCAGCACCCACACGACTTTCTTGTCCGCTGTAACTTCTACCATCTGCGGACCCCTGTGTTCGCCGCCCCGCGAGCAGATGATCGTATTCCCGTTCGCCAACCTTGTTGCGGTTTGTGTATTACCGTACCAGTACTTCTCCGGAAGATCCTTTTTCGTCAGATCCCAAACGACCTTCTTGTCGCGCGTGACCTCGAAGGTGCGCACATCGGGCTCGTCTGTGATGAGTGTGTTGCCGTTCTTCAGCCGCACCGCTGACCAGGGCCTGGGCACATCGTACGTCCAGACCTCATTGAAATCTTTGTCGTACTCCACCACGCGCCCCATGGAAAAAAATGGGACGAGGTAGTGCCCCTCCGCGGTGTAGCGAACGTGGCGAAACTCACCATGCACGACGCCCCTGTCGGTCGTACTTGGGGCCGGCAGGTCATGTTCCACCACCGTCTTTTTGGACCTGATGTCCACGACCATCAGCTTCAGCGGCAGGCCGTTCAGGATAAACAGCACCTTGTCCAGTCCGATCGGCTGGCAGCCATGGATCTCCGTCCCGTCCGGAGCGTCGTAACGCCAAACCACCTTTTTGTCTGGTGTCACCTCCGCGATGTACTGCATGCGCGTGAACAGCACATTGCCGTTCGACAGCAGCCATGCGTCGTCATGCTCCAGCCCAGGACCTGTCGAGTAGGTCCAAATAACCCTGCCGTGATGAATGACCAGAAGCTTGTTATAGTTCTCACCGAAGACGAGCATCGGGTGCTGCGCCAGGCCGTGTCCCGGCAGGCCGGCGGGTGTCGGGGGAGCGGGCTCGAGTGGCGTTACCGGCAGCTCTTCCGAGCCCATAGCCGGTACACTCTTCGCGGTAAATCGAGGCAGTTGCCGCATCACAGGCAGGTCCGCAGCCGCGGTGGTCGTCTGCGTGGGCGCAGGATTGCCGATCAAGAAAGCGGCGAGTATGCCAGAGACGAAACAGCCAGGCGATTGACGGAGCCTCATGCAGCCCATCTTACGGCCACAACGATGCGCTTTGTTCTAGACAAGATCTCCTTCGCTTGCTTCTATGCCTCACCTGTTGAAATGGTGCGACGAGGCGTCGGTTGCCCACTGGGAACAAGCTGAAACAACTCTGCTTCCCTGGACCGAGGCCGACCGGCGAATGCGTCGAAAGTGAACTGAGACTTACATCTGCTAAAAAATTCCCGGACAACGCAGAGGAGGGGCTTGCCGCATTGGCGGTCGTCAAGGCTCAGCAGGACCTCAGGCTCGAAACTGAGATCATGCCCAACAGCGAGAAGACCGGCTACACAACAGGCGCTTCCGTACCCCATTTGTATCCGCTGCAGTTTCGTAGAAATTGCAGCAACGATGAACGCTTACGGATACAGCGTCTGGAGATTTGCGCCACTGAGTATTAGTGCCGATCGTCTTCATGGTCCTGGGTATAGGCCTCGTGCTCTTCTCGGACTGCTTCATCGAGCGCAGCGGGTTGCGTTCGCGGAGGAGATGCTCTGACTGGAACGGACAGGAGTTCAGTTCGTTTGATGATCCGTGCTGAACAGTTCAAACGTTCCAGCTGAATGACCGCTGATGTGACTGCGTTCAAAACGAGGCTTGTTGCCTTAACGCAACGACAAAGAAGTCATCAACATCCATCCAACGATGCTGTCGACAAATGCGCTCGCACTTAAGAAGTGCATCGCGGAACGGCTGCTCTCAAGAGCTGCAGGTCGCGGGCGCATCAGCGGCGCAGCGGGTTCACCGTGATGGTGAACACGAACGCGCGAGGCTGACCGGGAACGTTGCCGGCGCGGGCCGCGAAGAGTGACGCAGTGGCATACGTGGAGTTCCCAATGTTGGTGGCTTGCAGTTGCGCACGTACACGGCTGCCGAAGTCTTGGTAGAGGCCCACGTCGGCGATGGCGTAGCCGTAGGTGCGGATGCCCGCGTAAGGCTCCTGCCGCCTGGTGACACCTTCGAGGCCAAAGCTTGCGCCGGTGTGCTGCAGGAAGTTGTACCGCGCAAACAGTCCCACGGTGTGGTGCGGTGCGTTGGGCAACCGCTGGCCGACCGCGGAAGTTGTAAGGTCCGACAGGATACGCGTGTTGAGGTAGGCGTAATTGATCGTCGTGTACAGCCGTGAGGTCAGGAAGCCCTCCGCGTTGAACTCGACGCCTTCACTGCGCGCGCGGCCGGTTGCCAGCACCGCGTTAGGATTGTTGCCGGAAGGGCCCATAGCCGGATCGGTCCTTAAAATATTTGCCTTTTCGATCCGGAACAGCGCGGTGGTAAAGGACAGCTTCTGCTGCAGAAGGTCGGTCTTCGCGCCGACTTCAAACTGGTGACCTGTCTCCGGCCCGAACGGCCCGTTCGCAGCTGGCGACTGCGCGTAGATGGACGCGCGATTGAAGCTGTTCGCGCCCATCGCATACACGCTGAAGTTCTGCTTGGGCTTGAAGACCAGCCCCGCACGGCCTGCCAGCGACACGTCGCGAGACTCAAGAGTTGTGTCGGCATAGCCGTTGTCGTGGAAGCGATCCAAACGTCCGGAGAGCAGCGCCTTGAAGTAGCGGTTCAGCGTAATGTCGTCCTGCCCAAACACGCCCGTCCGCCGCGTGTGCGCCGTGTAGGTATCCGGCGCGGTCAGCCGGTACGTTGCAGGATTGGCAACGCCATAGACCGGACGGAACAGGTCCAGCGACGGGACCGTACCGCCTGTCTCCACTGGCGCGGCGGTCTGGAAGCGGAAGTCCTGGTTCTGGTTGTACTGCTCAAAACCCATGACGACCTGGTGCGTGAAGATGCCGGTCTGCAGCAGCTTCGATGCGGACGCAACAAAGGCCCAGTCGTCGTTGGCGCGGTAGTAGTCGCGATACTGGCGGCGCATCAGCCGACCCGTAGCCGTGGCGGCGGTCAGCGTGCGTGGCTCGTGGTACTTGTCCGAATTCTCATAGCCCAGCAGACGATAAACGTAGTTCACGTTCCAATTGCGCGGTAAGGTGTGGTTCCCACGCAACTGCAGCACGCGGCCCACCAGCTTGATGCGGTCGGACGGCTCGTTTGCTACCCAGCGCGTATAGGTCAGAAAGTCACCTGCGGCATTCACCGGGATGCCGCGCAGCCGCTGTCCACGCAGCAGCTGGTCGATGTACTCCCCTTCCGCCACGAACGTGTTTTTGCCATTCGGCGCGTACAGCAGATTCAACACGGCGTCGGTGTTGCGCGCGCTGGTGTTGGTGCGGAAGGTGTCGCGATCCTCCATGTAAAACGCACCGCGTGAAAACAACTGCTTCGTCAGTGGCCTGCTAAAGTCCACGTTGCCATACTTCTGGCTGTAGCTGCCCGCACGGAATTGCGTCTCCAGCGAAGTATCGCGTGTTGGCTGCTTGGTCACATAGTTCACCAGGCCTCCCGCATCGGCTGAGCCATACAGCGAGGAGCTGGCACCCTTCAGCACCTCCACCCGCTGAATGTTCGTCAGCCGGATCTGGCTGACGGAGAAACCGGAGTTCCCCACGTCGCCTTCCAGCGATCCAAACGGATTGCCGCGCGAGCCGTTGTACAGGATTTCGCGCTGCGTAAAGCCGCGAAAGGTCATGGCGCTGTAGGTCGAAAAGTTGATGCCGCTCACATTGCGGAACAGGTCGTTACCCTCAAGGATTGAGCGGTCTTCAATCAGCTGATTCGGGTACACCTGCACCGACTGCGGGATATCGATCAGCGGCTCATCCGTGCGCGAAGCGATGGACGAGTCTAATACATGGTACTCGCGAAGATCTGCCACGACATCCACGCTGGCGGACGACTGCTGCAGGGTAATCGTCGCCCGCGCCTCGTCACCTTTGAGCTCGACCGTTTCCTCCTGCGGCGTAAAACCGCGGCTGGTGAATTGCAGCTTGATTTCACCCGTGGTGAGTCCGCTTAGTACGAAGTCACCATGCGTATCACTGGTGGTCACGGCAGAGCTACCTACGACAGTCACGTTGACACCGGCCACGGGCAATCCGGAAGCGTCCGTTACGTGCCCGCTCAGCCTGCCCACCTGCGCGGAGAGAGCCGCAGGCAGCATGAGAGCACAAAGAAGAGTGGTCAGTGTTGCTTTCAGCATGAAAAAAGAATCCTTCGTGTCATTAGGGATTTGCTTCACATGTACGCTGCCGACGGAGCACAATCGCTCGGAGAACGACCTGCCAATGACGCCCATAACTATTGATAAAGTGATTGCAGTAAGGAGAGTATACTGCAGCTTGCTTCAGACGTCGCCCCAAGGGCTATGCTCTTTTGCGCTTGAGCTTACCGATGGAGGACATATGGGCAACATTGCGTCCTTCTCGACTCCTCTGCTCTTCAATAGGGCACTGCCACAAGGCCTCACTCGGAAGAACGCTGATGGCGTAGCAGGCGAGCATCTCAGCGAGAAGTCAAGTGGGTTCTGCTCATAACCGGGCAGCCTTCCACAGCTCTAGGAGCAGCGGTACTCGCAGCACCACTCCGGCGCCATCGAAGGCCGCGCACAGCTCATCGAAACTCCGCGCTCAAGCTCCGGAGCACCGTGCCCGGTGAGCGACGGATCTCGCGCAAGGGCTGAGCCTGCGGCATCCGCTGCTCAAGCTTCACACAGCTGAACATCTGTTGCGGAACCCGCTCGTCTCTACGCATATTCCTAGGACAACCAAGTCCGCACATCGTCCCCCAGGCGCGTTTTCAACTGGCATTTAGCCCGAAGGCCTTTCAGAAACGGACGCTCACGCTAATGAATGCCGTGCTTCTCCATGCGGTAGATCAGCGTTCTCCGGCTGATGTCCAGGAAGCGTGCGGCGTGCGTCTGGTTCCCCTCGAATCGGTCTAGGGCGCATGTAATCAGCTCCCGCTCCAAGGCTTCTAGGCTGATGCCCTCTTCTGGTAGGTCAAGCGGGAACGAAGCAGAGCTTACAGGGCGGGCCAACAACTCGTCCGGCAGGTCCGCCTCACTGATGAGGTCGCTTGACGAGAGTACCAAGAGCCGCTCAAGCATATTTTCAAGCTGTCGCACATTGCCGGGCCAGCGGTACGCCGTCAGTCGCCGCAACACTGCGGGCGATAACTGCGCTTGTGGCAGGCCGTGCCGTTCGCGGGCACGCTGAAACAGCACAGTGATGAGTTCCACCAGGTCGTCACGCCTCTCGCGCAGCGGCGGTATGCGCAACGGCACCACGGCCAGGCGGTAGTACAGGTCTTCGCGGAACGTGCCGTCTTCCACCATAGCCTGCAGGTCACGGTGCGTTGCCGCCACCACGCGGATGTCTACGTGGACGCGCGCGACAGACCCTAACCGGGACAGATCACCCTCCTGTAGCACACGAAGCAGCTTCACCTGCGCTTCAAGCGGCAACTCGCCCACCTCGTCCAGAAACAGGGTGCCACCATCAGCAGATTCAATGCGGCCAGGTTTGTTTTCCGTGGCTCCGGTGAAGGCTCCACGCACATAGCCGAAGAGTTCGCTTTCCACCAACTCGCGCGGGATCGAACCACAATTGATGGGCACAAAGGCGCGTTTGCGCCGCGGGCTGTTCTGGTGGATGGCTCGTGCCAGTAGCTCTTTGCCCGTCCCCGTTTCACCCTGGATCAGCACCGACGAGTCATGCAGCGACACGCGTGACGCCTGGTCCAGCACGCGTAGCAGCGGTTTTGAACGGCCAATGATGTTCTCGAAGCCGTAACGATGGTCAAGCGCCACACGCAGGCTGCGCACCTCATCCAGCAGCGTCTGCCGTTCTGTGGCGCGCTTCACCACGGCTACTAGTGCGTCGAAGTCGAGCGGCTTGGTCACATAGTCGTACGCTCCGCTGCGCATGGCCTCTACCGCCGTCTCGACGGACCCGAACGCCGTCACCATAATGACGGTAGTTTCGAGCTCGGCCTCGGTGATGCGTTTCAGCAAGTGCAGGCCGCTGGTCGGCATGCGCAGGTCGGTGATCACGAGTTGCGGCCGGTGCTCGGCAAGCAGCTTCCAGGCTTCATCGCCGTCGGCGGCCAGTACGGTCTGGTAGCCCGCTTCCTCCAATTGCATCTTCATGACGCGGCGCAGGCTGCTATCGTCATCCACCACCAGGATG
>CAXTFT010000130.1:0-10068 GCA_964243585.1 uncultured Terriglobus sp. | reverse complement strand
ATGCCGTAGCGCTGCTAAACCTTGGAAATGCTTACCGCAGGCAAGGTGACAAAGAACAAGCAAAAGATGCTCTCCACAAAGCTTTTTTACTGCAGCCTGATGATCCTGAAGCCAACTACGCTCTAGGTCTCTTCTATGCTCAGTCTGGAGACCTGCAGCTTGCCGAAAAGTACCTTAGGCAAGCCATTTATCTACGGCCTATCTATCCTGAAGCAATCAACAATCTTGGAGTTCTCCTAGTTAAGAGAAACGATTATGAGCAAGCAGCAGTCGAGTTTAAGGCGTGCATTGCCAATGCGCCATCGTTTGATCAATCGTATATCAATTTGGCGCAGCTCTATGTGCTGCAGCATAACCGAATGAGCGCGCGAGCTACACTGCGCGAGTTGCTGTTGTTAAAGCCAGAGAGCCTGTCTGTGAAGCAGGCTCTACAAGCATTAGAGACTGAACCTTGATGTGCAGCCTCTTTATACGATGAGGCGTGTAGATAGAGAAATTGCACAGTGAGATTAGCGTCATGTCGTGATGTGATCTATGTTGCACGTTCATTTCGGCAAGTTGAACGCAAGGAACAAGATGAGTAAAGTTGCCAGCAAACCAGTAGGTTGAATACTCGATCACATAGCTGCAATCAGATTCTTGTTATACCTGAAGGCGACGGTATTTTTGCCAAGAAGCGGTGATCGTTCCTGATTGACTTACTTGTCAGGAAGTGACTTGATCGGCTGCTGCAAAGTTACAAGAAACTGCTTTACCTTGCGGCGCTCCTGCTCGACCTCTTCGGCGTTGTGCAGCTTGATCGAATTGTGCAAAATACGTTCAGCTGCTGCCTGCTCTGGATGCCCTGTGCGATCGTATGCCACCGCTAGACGGTAATGCACTTCTGCCTGCATCGGATCTGCGACGGTTGCTTTTCGATAGAACTCAATCGCCTCTGGGTATTGCTGCCTGGCTGCCGCAAAGATGCCAAGCTGAAGAAGAGCTGCGGCGTGAGACGGATTCAGTCTTACCGCCGCTTGCAGTAGCGAGTCCGCTTGTTTGTGGTCTTGATTACTATTGCGACGAAGCATAGACAGAGCATAGAGATAGTGAGCATCAGCGTTGTCCGTTGAAAGTTTAAGAAAGCGCGCGAGTCTGTCCTGCACGCAAGGTAGGGGCGCGGGAGCCGCTTCATCTACTCTGCCCAAAAGCAGATAGGGCGTAACTTCCTCTGGCTGTATATCTGATGCCCTGCACAGTCGCTGTGCGGCCTCATCATAGTGGGCTTCCGCAAACAATGCACTACCCCAGCCAGTTTGCATTCGCACGGAGGATGGATACGCATTTGCAGCGCGTTGGAATATTTCCGTCGCCTGCAACACGGCACGATGCAGCAAGAGTTCGGATGCCCATGCAAAGTAATTCCCCTCGCTGGGCTCCAGCTGAGCGGCACGCTCCATGTGGTGCACGGCTGCATAGGGATTACCCTGCAGTTCGGCCAGTTCGCCTGCCAGCCCGTGGTATGCAGCGACATCAGCCTGCGTCAGGGCACGCTGAATGTGCAGGGTTGCTTGTCCCGTCTCGTGCAGTCCATGGCAGGTTAACGCAAGGTAGTACTCAGCCTCCGGACCTTCGTGACTAATGGCCGAAGCAATTTGGAGTGGCTCCAGCGCCCGTTGGTAATCCTTGTTTCTGACGTAGTACTTGCCAAGCGCAAGGTTCGTGGAGGCGCTGTGAGGCTTTGCTCCGAGCGCCATCCGAAGTTGTGCTTCCTCTGTTTCCGCGGCGGCAACTGTTGGTACATCTTGAACTTTGAGTGATGACGTAGCGCGTGCCAAGTCCTCACTAGTGCGAAGCGTTGTGTCGGACCCATGACCACCAACTGCTGTCCAGTCTGTCACACCTGAGATGATGAAACCCGGCTCATCGGAGAAAAGGAGGCCTTGACCGGCTGTGGGCGCTGCGGTGAGGACTAGGCGTACGTAAGAAGAATCCCTTGTACCCGGTGAGATTGTTACTCGTTCACTCCGCTGCAGCTGTTTGTCTGCACTCACAGTGTAGACACCTTCCGGAACGTCGCGGAATGTAAACTCGCCGTGCAACCCTGTCACGGTACGAATAGACGAGCCATCAATCGATTGCAATGTTACATCTGCCTTATCGACCGGTTGCCCGTTTATTTGGAAGACTGTGCCAGCAACTAAACGGCGGCCAGCCCTTTCAACACGGGGAGATTGCGCCTGCTGTCCGTTCGTTAGCGGCAAAATCGCAGCAAAACACAGTGGTACAGAAAACATCAACCCTACGCGATAGCCTGGGCATTTCAAAGCTCTTCTCCAGTCACGAAGCATCAATTTGCTACCTAATATCTACAAGAGACGTCGATGATTTAGCTTTCAGATCAAATATCTAGAGGCTTCGGCAAACCAGACTTTCCATTGCCAAAGACAGCTACGTGATAGTCTACCGTGTCATTGCGCGCCTCCATCTCAGGTGTTGTGCGACCCTATGAACGCATCTTTCTGAACAGTCTCCATGCGTAGAACACAAGATTTATGAAGACTAGTAGAGCAAAAGGTCTGTAGTTTCTTGAGGCTCAGGCTTTGTACACGTGGTCAAAAGACGATACGTGGTGCAAAGCGGAAACAATGTTTCCATACAGCCTACAAAAGACGTGTAAGCGTATGTCGCAAGCACCACCACCCGCACCATGGAAGAAAGCAGGAAGAACGCGAATATGGCCTCAGTGTGGAAGGTTCTGTCCTTACTGAAGGAATGCGTGTTTCCAAAGTACTTGAAAGCTTAATGGAGGTGCCGCACATGCTGTAGAGTGCTCCGGCATGTGCGGCACTCTCCATCTCTGCGGAGGCATACACTAAAAGTCCTATCTCATCGATTTCCAGCAGTAATGGGACGCTTATAACGAGTGCAAGCACGATCAGGGCACTACCCGAGTTGTCCGGCAGTCTTATTTTTGACTGCTGCAAAGCAGCACAAACCCGTATAACATTCATTACTGCACGACTTTGCAGAACTCGTCGAGAATCTGCCCTGGTCTGTAACTGCTGCCGTCAGGGTGCCACCACTTGTCATAGCCGGTGACTTCGCGACAATACCGCCTGACAGATTGGCGCCGCTATCCTTGCCGATGTTCCATGTCGCACCCGGCACGCGCGTCCCAAAGCTGTGAACTGCGTAAAGCCCAAATGAGATTTATGCAAGTCCCGCTCGTCGGCAAGGGGGCTTGGTAAAGAATGCTTTATTAGACGCAATCATAGAGCGTCATCTTCGCGTTACCAAGCCTGATTGTGCTTCCGCTTTGGAAAG
This sequence comes from uncultured Terriglobus sp., assembly GCA_964243585.1. Taxonomy (GTDB): domain Bacteria; phylum Acidobacteriota; class Terriglobia; order Terriglobales; family Acidobacteriaceae; genus Terriglobus. The sequence goes on along the minus strand of CAXTFT010000130.1, from coordinate 6,762 downwards.
CTGACCAATGTGCTCGCTTTATGGTGGTAGCAGGAGTCTTCAACGCGTGCGCCTTGCTTACGTGTGCTTATCCATGCTGTTCTGTCTGCGTGCTTCAGCCATTGCACAGACCGGGCATGGCCCGAGCGCATCTCCGCGGATTTCGACTTTGCCTTACCCGCGGGATCATACGTTTGCAGGTGAAATCAACCTGAAAGTAGATGCGACGGATACAGATCGCGGCATATTCAGGGTTGCTGAGACTATCCCTGTGCAGTCATCAGGTGACATCATTTTGCTGTACCCGGAGTGGGAGACCACCAGCCATTCCGCGACGGCAACTGCTGTAGAGTTGGCCGGCCTGCACATCACGAACGACCAGCATGAGGTGTCTTGGCAACGCGACCCCTATAATGTGCATGCCTTTCATGTGAGCGTGCCGAGCGGCGCGCATACTCTCTCGTTGCAGTTCGACTATCTTCCAAGTTCAACCGGTGGGATCAGACCCGTGATGATCGCCGTGCCATGGCAGCGGGTGTTGCTTTATCCGGCAGGATGGTACGCGCGTGACATTGCTGTCAGCGCCTCGCTCAAACTGCCACCAGGGTTTCATGCGTTCACAGCGCTAGCACGAAAGACGGGTGTGCCCACAACGCAAGTGAGCCAGAAGAGTGACATAGCGGTGAACTTCGCTCCAGTGCCGCTCGACCGGTTGGTTGATGCTCCAGTGTATGCCGGGCTGCATGTACGAGAGTTCCATCTGAGCCCCGCGCAATCATTAAACGTTCACCTTGATGTGCTTGCGGATTCAGAAGCCGACCTGACCATTGATCCGGCTGCCTTGAGTTCGCTGCGTGCACTGGTGACTCAAACAGCAAAGGTCTTTGGGCCTCCCCCGTTCTCACGCTATGAGGCCCTGCTCTCATTGAGTGATGACCTTACTCCGGGAGGAGGTCAGGAGCACCTGGAAGAAGGCGAGAACAATTTGCCGGCTCACTTCTTTTCCGACTACGCACATCAGTTGAGCAATCGAGACCTGATCGCCCACGAGTATGTGCACGCGTGGAATGGGAGGTATCGGCAGCCTGCGGGCTTGTGGTCTCCCAACTTCAATGAACCTACTGATCCTTCTCTGCTGTGGGTCTACGAGGGACAGACAGAGTTTTGGGGCCGAGTTCTGGCAGCTCGCTCCGGGATGCGTAGCCTTCAGGAGACGCTTGACAAACTTGCGCTGGATGCTGCGCTTGTCGCGAATCGTTCCGGTCGCGGCTGGAAAAATCTTGGCGACAGCACATTGGATGCGCTCTATATGCCCGGACACTCACCTGCATGGCGTGACTGGCAACGGCGCGAGGACTACTATCCCGAAGGCGTGATCCTGTGGTTATCCGTGAATGCACGCCTTCGGGAATTAAGTCAGGGCAAGGCCGGACTCGATGACTTTAGTAGAAAATTCTTTGCTGCGCACGGACGACTCGAAACCACCTCCACTTATACGTTCGAAGACGTATGCGCGAACCTGAATGGAATTGTCGCGAACGACTGGAAGCAGTTTCTGACCGAGAGTTTGCGAACGCATGACACGGGCGTTGTGATGGCTGGTCTGGAGCGGGCTGGGTGGAAACTTTCGTATGTGTCTAGACCTACCGAGACCTTTCTGCAGGACGAGGCAGATGTCGGAGTAACGGACCTGACCTATTCCATTGGTCTACAGGTACGGGATAACGGGTCTGTTCGTGCAGTCGCATGGGAAGGTCCCGGCTTCCAAGCCGGCCTTCGACCGGGCAATAAGATCGTGAGTGTCGACGGAAAGCCTTTTACGCCAGCGGTGCTGCTGACAGCCGTTTCTTCATCTACTTCTTCACCGATCCGCGTATCAGTGCAATCCAGCGGCGTGACTCGAGAGGTAGTCCTCCCCTACGCCGGTTCTTTACGGTATCCGGTTCTCGAGCGGGTACCGGGCACGCCGGACTGGCTGACTCCTTTGTTTAAGTCGCGGTGAGATCTCCCCAGAAACGGTCCTCACAAACGCCTCTCACACCAGCCAGCGGACTGAGCCAACTCAAGAGGACATCGGAGCCCGTCAACTTCCGCCTGTGCGACTTAGCAGGACATCCGGCTACGATGTGCTCCGCAGAACTCTGCTGCCGTGTGCTTTCGTACGTTCAAAGGCTTGGCGACATGCCCCCATCGATTCGCAGGTTCACCCCGGTGATGTAGGCCGCAAGTGGACTCGCAAAGAATGCAACGGCACTGGCCAGCTCGTGGAGTTCTCCTACCCTGCCAAGGGGAACCTGCGCAATGGTTGGGAGTATAGCCTCTTCAATCTCCTTCCACGGAGAATCAGGACCTCCTAGTCCTCTTTCCGCGGCCAGCTTTCGGAAGCCGCCTTCCAACTTTGCGCTGCGGATCGTTCCAGGCGAGATTGCGTTTACTGTGACACCTTCTGCTGCGACTGCCTTCGCTAGAGAAAGCGTCATCGCGTTCATGGCAGCTTTTGAAGCCGAGTAATCCGGCCCCGTGGGGGCGGCATTGCACCGGCCAGACTTGAAATGTTGATGATGCGGCCCCATCGTGCCTGCCTCATTTTGGGCAGGATCCGTGTTGTTGCGCGAACAGCGGCCAGCACATTCCGGTCATATGCAGAAGACCATTCAGAAGGCTGAGTGGTTGCCCAGGTGTCTTTCGGGCCAGATCCTCCCGCGTTATTTACAAGGATGTCGACAGCACCAACCATCTGCTCGGCTTCCAAGACGAGACGGTCCACTGCACTGTCGTCCGTAAGATCCCCTGTCACTGCATAAGCCTTGCCTCCCTTTTTGTTGACACTGTCTACAACCTGTTCCGTTTCACTCCTGTCGCGGCCGTGAACGAGAACGGTAGCTCCTTCTGCTGCGAGAAACCGCGCAATGGCCTCCCCAATGCCCTTGCTGCTCCCGGTCACCAATGCACGTTTGCCACCCAGTTGTAAGTTCATGTGTCTGAGAATAGATTTATGCTGCTCGCATGAGAAGAACCCACGAAAAAGTTGGGTACTTACTCCCAGGTAAGGATGCATTGGCGGCCCAGGAGCGTGATTGCTCGCCTGAGTTCCTGGCCGAGGCGTTTGCAGTGCTTGAAGGGCGCTGGAAGTTGTCGATTCTCCACAACCTCTTTGGTCCAGAAGGAACGACGCCACCTGCCAAACGCTTTTCCGAGCTGGAAAAAGCCATCCCGCATGTATCGCAGAAGATGTTGATCCAACAACTGCGATGCCTGGAGAAGGAAGGAATCGTGCAGCGCACAATCTACCCACAAGTTCCACCCAAGGTGGAGTATCGGCTTACTGCAGTCGGAGAAGCCCTGCGTCCAACGCTGCGCGCACTCGTCACATGGGCCAATCTACGAAGGCGGATTGGCTAGGTCCTGCTAAATGCCGTTGTCGCAAGTCAGAAAGCCAAGCCGACCCAACGGCGTCTCAGACGGTCAACTTACGCCTGTACGACTTTGCCGTACAAACCTTAGTTCAGGATAACTTCCGTTGTCGTCGCGCATTTGGTCCTCGTGCAGCAACCTGTTTTCGAACGGGTCTGACCTTCTGGCTAAAGCTGGTCAGAAAGGCTGTCAATCCTCGTTCCAGCCCACCTTTGGGACCCGACCCGCCGAAGGCGCCGGAGTGCCCGAGCATGGCATAGCCGTGCAGGAAAGACCACATAGCGACAGCGGCAGCGGTATCGTCCCGTTGGCTGGAGACGACGCCCACAGCTTCCAGCAGCAGGGTCCACAACGCCAGACTTTCAGCAAAGCCGTTCGCCTGCGGAATGCGTTGCATAAGGAACGTGTAGAGCGCGAATCGCTCCTTCGCGAACCGCAGGTACGCACCTGCTGTTGCCCTGAATCTGCCTTCGGGATCGGGGATGCCGGCTGCACTCTGAAGCTCGGCCAGCATGGCTGTGATCGCTTCTTCGGTGACGGCCATCTCAAGTGCTTCTTTGTCGGGGAAGTAGCGGTACAAGCTTGGCGCCTTTACGCCCAGTGCAGACGCAACGGCTCGTAAGGAAAGCCCGCCGGCATCGCTGCTTTCCGCCATGCGCAGGGCGGTGTTCAGGATGTCAGCCGGTGTCAGCAGCTTGTTATAAGCCATGACTAGCATTGTAAGTCTTGATGAAGGCGAGTCTAAGCCTCACGCTGTAAGTCATGAGCAGCCAGCTGCCCCTCTTTCGCCCCGCCGTTCTTCTCCGCGCCGAAGCACTGTGCCTGCTGATTGCAGCCTGCGGCGCATTCCATCTGTTGTTTCCGCACCACTGGGTGCTGTTTGCCTGCCTGTTCCTTGTGCCGGATCTGAGCCTGCTGCTGTCGCTTCGGGGACCGGGCGTCATGGCCAGCGGCTTCTACAACCTGATGCACAACTATGTGCTGCCGGGTATTCTGGGAATCGTAGCCGTTCTTCTGCATCGCGCCCTGTTCGGAGACCTGACCCTGATCTGGATTGCGCACATCAGCCTCGACCGGGTGCTGGGTTACGGGTTGAAGTACCCGACATCCCTTCGCTTTACCCAAATCCAGAGCGCGGCGAGGCCAGTCATTCCAAGCGACAACCCGGCGCTCAGGTAAATTCTAAGCGCCTACTTGTGAGACATGGGCACCATGCGGACGTGGCATCCCGGCCATGAGCGATTCGCGGGCGACCAGCCACTACGCGAATCCCGCTCCGATTAGTGCTGTAGAACGCCTATGTCGTCAGGATCGATCCTTGTGCTTCTTCGGCTTCTTCATCTTGGTGCGTGAGCACAAGGAACAGCGGAATTTTCAGCTCTGTTGCATTAACTCTGAACGTTGGCTAGAGGGCGCTACGATCGATTCATGTTCAAGCGTCGTCGATTTCCGGTTGAGATCATCCTGCTTGCGTTCGCTGATATTGCAAGTACGGGATCAGCTACCGCGATCTTTCCGAGATGATGCAGGAGCGCGGCGTGGAAGTGGACCCGACCACGATTATGCGCTGGATTCAGCGTTACGCGCCGGAGCTCGAGAAGCGGGTGCGGGCTTTTCAGGGTTATGGTTCAACGTCGTGGCGAGTCGACGAAACGTATATCAAGGTTAGTGGCCGCTGGAAGTATCTGTTCCGCGCTGTTGACAAGCACGGCGTGCTGATTGACTTCATGCTCCTGGAGCGCAGAAGCACGCGTGCCGCCCATCGTTTCCTCAGCAAAGCACTGACAACCATGAGGAACTGGCCGCCATCCTCCATTACCACCGACAAGCTGCGCTCCTATCCTGAAGCGATCGAGCGGTTGAAACGTGACGGCAGGCTTTCACGCACCACAAGGCATTGGACTTCGAAGTACCTGAACAAACATCATCGAAGCGAACCATGGCGCGCTCAAGCAGGTGATCCGTCCAACGCGAGGGTTCCAGACCATGAAGTCTGCGACCGCAACCATCAAGGGATTCGAGATCATGCGCATGATCCGAGGTGGACACTACCTGACCTGCAAACGCGGCGCTAAGAACGAAGTGCGCTTCGTTAACTCACTTTCGGAATCGCCGCTTAACGTCAGAATGCAAAAACCCGAGCCGAACTGCGCACTCCGAGAGTTAATGCAACAGAACCCTCTTTGGGGCAGGAGGGACCAAACGAAAGAGCTTGGCGGACCTGTCGAGGGCACGTATTCATGCAAGGCGAACCTGGCGTATCGCTGCTCAGAACACTGACTGGAGCTTCTGAGCGATGACCGGACCGTAGAACTTCGCGAAACCGAGATCACTTGGATGCACGCTGTCCCTGAGGAGAACCGACTCCGTATTTGCGTTGACGCCGCCCAGCTTGAACATATTGATCACAGGGATGCCTACGCTGTTGCCATACAGCTCCGTCGCCTCCGAGTACTGCCGGTTCACGGCAGGGGTTGCAAACCGGTTGTACTGGGTTGTGACCAGCACGACGCGGAGCGTCGGCTTGGTGTTCAGGTAGGTCTCCACCACCCAGCGCATGTTGCCGTAGAAGGTGTTCGCCGTGACGGCATCGCCGAGCTGCCCGAGGGCAACACTTTGGTCGTTGGTGCCTAAGTCAATGATCATCAGGTCGACATTGGCTAGGCTGTCCGTAAAACTCATGCCGGCGTTGATGCCAAGAAAGGCAGTGTATTTACCGCCTCCGCAGGAACCAAAATCGGCAGGGAAGACATACGTAGGATCGAACGATCCGGGAACACCGCCGACAGGCGGATTTCCCCAGCACTCAAACGCCTGGTCGAAGCGCCGGCCGCTTCTTGCGTCCTGCATCGAGAGGCTCATACCAGTGCGCTGCATGACGACGTTCTGCCAGGCATTGCCGAACTGAGCCGAAAGGCTATCGCCCTGCACGCCGAATCTGATCCCGCTCAGGTACGAGCCCGCAAGTGTTCCCGGAGGGCCCTGAGATCCAGCGGGCCCTGCAGGGCCTTGAGACCCCTGTAGACCGACAGGGCCGTCCGGTCCAGCCGCCCCCGTCGCACCGGTAAGGCCCATCGGTCCAGCCGGACCCGTTGCGCCAGCGGGCCCTTGCGGACCCTGTGCGCCGCCCCCACCTGATCCCGCCGGTCCCGTAGCCCCGACCGGCCCTTCGGGTCCAGTAGCCCCGGTAAGTCCGATCGGTCCGGCTGGTCCCATAGGGCCAGCGGGCCCTATTGCGCCTGAAAGGCCCGCAACACCCTGCGGACCCTGTGGACCGGCGGCTCCACCTGGTCCTACTGCTCCGAAAGGCCCGGCAGGGCCAGCGACACCGGCAGGTCCTGCAGGTCCAGTAGTTCCTGGTGCTCCGGC
>CAXTFT010000129.1:0-10238 GCA_964243585.1 uncultured Terriglobus sp. | reverse complement strand
ACTACCTGGGTGATGCCGCTGCGGTCACGCACGTCCAGAAAGATGAGGTCGCCGTGGTCGCGGCGGCGGTTGACCCAGCCCATCAGGGTTACGGTTTGTCCTGCGTCGGTGCTGCGAAGATCGCCGCACATGTGCGTGCGCTGGTGCTGTCCTAAAAAGTCGAGTGTCACAGTGCTTCTATTGTACGAAGGCTTACAGGTCGGACGGCCGCAGACGGGCATGTTTCGCGATCCGTGTGAGCATTCTGGGGCCGATTTCTTTGGCATCGTGGAAGGCCCACGTGAGCGCTTGATACCTTCTCGCAACAGCTGCAAGTGTGAGCCGCTTGCGGGATGTGGCCCTTCAGACCAGCCAATTGCTTTCAGCGCGCCAGTACACGCTTCGCCTGGAACTGGGCCAAAGACTCAAGCGGCTGCGAATCCGACATGGTGTGTCGTCGTGTGGTCCTGGTCCAACCTGTCGGCAGTTAAACGTAACGCAAGCGCCTGCACCCTGGATTCCGCTTCAGCGCGGGTCGCACCGTAGGCCGTCACTGCGGGAAGTGAAGTAATCTCGGCCAGCCAGCGGCCATCATTTTCCTGCTCGAATTCGATGACGTAGTCCACACCACTGACTATAGTGCTCCGGCTGCGAAGCGTCCGGATGCCGCACAAAGTGCGGTACACTTCTCTTACTGCAAACAGGTTCTCATCTAAGCAAGCCGGTGCAATGGCTGCCGCCCTGTCTTTCAAGCGATTGCGCCCTGTTGGCAACGCACACGTGAAGCAGGCACCTGACGACACAAAGGATTTCGATTTCTATGCTGAAAGCAACATGGACTACGTTTTTCTGTGCTCTTACGCTGCCTGCGGCCCTGTTCGCGCAAGCGGGCCGGTTGAGCGGACACGTAACCGATGCCTCCGGATTGCCGGTGGCCGGTGTCAGTGTGACGGTTGTGGGCAGTTCCGCAATCGCCGCCAGCGATGCGCATGGCGACTTCGTACTGACCGGGCTCACTGCGGGTGAAACCAAGCTGCAACTGACCAGCCGCGGTTTTGCGCCGCAGGAGGAGACGGTCGAGGTCAAGGTTGATGAGGCACGTGTGACGATCGCTCTGCAGCAGTCATCCGCCAGCGTGGACGTGGTGGCGGACCTGCGCGAGTACCACGTGCTGGACTCGTCCATCGCTTCGCGCACGGATGAGCCGCTGATCGACATTCCGCAGTCGGTGCAGGTCTATCCCAACCAGCTGATTGAAGACCGGTCCATTCTTGAGGGCAATGACCTGTTCCGCAATGTAAGCGGCATCAACTTTTCGACGTACAGCGCCATGACCTTCCGCGGTTTTACGCAGCGCGAGATCCTGTACAACGGCTCGCGCGGTAATCCCTTCGGATCGCTGGAAGGCGATGTGGGCAATTCCGGCTTCTCCGTCAGCCAGATCCGGCTGACGAATATTCAGCGTGTCGAGGTGCTGAAGGGTGCCAGCTCGTCCCTGTATGGTTCAGCCGACGCGGGCGGCCTGGTGAACTATGTGACCAAGCAGCCCACGCGCGATACGTCGCTGGAGACGCAGTTTCGTGCGGGCAGTTACGACCAGAAGTATGGCAACGTGGACTTCAGCAGGCCGCTGACGAAGCAGCTGTTTTCGCGCGGCGCGTTTTACATTGAGGATCGCGACACGTTCCGCACCAACACCGGCGCGCGCAATACGGACGCCGTGCTGAATCTGCTGTACGCGCCGAACGGCAAGAACACATTCGTGGCAGAAGGCGAGTACATCGACCAGCTGCTGCGCGGACAGCGGCTCCGCGGCATCCCGGTAAATGCTGCCGGTGACTTTTTGACCTACACGCGCTGGGTTGCAAACGAGCCGTCAGACCGCATCAAGCTGGTGGGCCGCGTGTTGCAGTTGCGTGGCGACCACAGCCTGCCGCGCAACTGGAATGTGAATTACGTGTACCGGCTGGTGGGCTATGAGAACTCTGACAAGTATCACGAGCCACGCACGCTGACCGCGGCCACTGCAACGGGTCGGCTGATGCGCCGCCAGTATCGCAACTACTACCGTGCCAACGACGACTGGGCGTTTGTTGCGTCAGCATCGAAGCTGCTGCAGACCGGCATCTTCACGCACCAGGTCGTCATGGGTTTCGAGCAGTACAACCAGAACCAGGACTTCCGCTTCCAGACCGCCGCGCCGGTGGAGACAGGCGGCACTGTGCCGTCGCTGGACCTGTTCCACCCGGTCTACGGTGTTGCCAATCCTGCGACTTACCGGTTGACCGCTCCTGATACCTACACGGCACATACGCGGCGAACGGGCGTGTTCGGCCAGGACGACATCACGCTGAATCGCTACTTCAAGGCGCTGCTCTCCGGCCGTTTGGACCGCTTTCACGACAACGGCTACGCCGATACGAATCTTGAGGCTCGTGACGTGTCGCTGGCAGGTCGTGCGGGGCTGGTCTTCAAACCCAGGCAGAACGTCAGCGTGTATGCCATGGGCGCGAACAGCTTCAATCGCGCGTCCATCTATGCGCAGGCGCCCGCTGCAAATGGGCCGTTTGGGCCGGAGACAGGCCACCAGTTTGAAGTGGGCGCGAAGACCGACCTCGTGCAGGGAAAGCTGTCCTTCACCACCGCGCTGTTCCGCATTGAAAAGACGAATATCCTGCGAACCGACCCGGCCATGGGCCCGTCCGGCAACAATCCCAACGCGGTGCTCGCCACCGGCCGCGCGCGCAGCGAAGGCATTGAGTTCAACGCGGAAGGTTTCCTGACCTCGCGGCTATACGCCACAGCCAACTACGCCTACCTGAACACGCGCATCCTGTCAGACCTGACAGCTTCTGCCGTGGGCCAGCGGCTGCCCAACGCACCGCACCACACCGTGGGGCTGTTTGCGCGCTACAACTTTCTGCAGCACACCGGCGCAAGCTTTGGCCTGGAAGGCGTCACCCGTCGGCAGGAGCCTTACGCGGGCATCCGCACCTACGGCTACGCCATTGCCGATGTGGGCCTGTACCAGGACTTTGGCAGCCGTGTGCGCGCACAACTGCAGGGCACCAACATCGGGAACTCCACCTATGCCACGGCGTCGCTCTTCGCGGCACGCGCCGGCAACGTTCCCGGGCAGCCGCGCGCGATCGTGTTCACGATTACGGTGAACCCGCTGCGCCACTAAATCGCTTCTCCGGCAAAAAGACTGCTGGCGCGCCTGGATTGCCATGAGTACATTGGCCTGGGAGGAAACAGGTCATGGCAGAGCACACGGGCAAAGGGTTCGTCTGGTACGAACTGATGACCAACGATCTGGACGCTGCGAAGGCGTTCTACAGCAAGGTTGTGGGCTGGCAGACGCACGACAGCCGCATGCCCGGCATGCGGTACGAATTGTTCGGTGTGGAAGGCAAGGACGTGGGCGGCATGATGGGCATGCCCGGCCCCGGCATGAAGCCCGCCTGGATGGCGCACATCTACACAGACGATGTGGACGCCGCAGTGAAAGCAGTGACGGAGCGTGACGGATCGGTGCAGCGCCCGCCGCAGGACATTCCGAACGTAGGCCGCTTTGCCGTGGTGAGCGATCCACAAGGCGCGATTTACCTCCTGTTTCAACCAGGCGGGGGCAACATGCCGCCCACGCTTGCGCCGGACGCGGTGGGCAGCGTGGGCTGGCACGAGCTGGGTACCATCGACTGGGAAAAGGCCTGGGACTTCTATAGCGGGCTGTACGGCTGGACCAAGCACATGGCCGTGGAGATGGGTCCCATGGGCACTTACCAGACGTTTATGGCAACGGCTACCCAGGGCGGCGGCATGATGAGCCTGCCGCCGTTTCTCACGGAGGCAGGCCACAAGCCGGGCTGGCTGTACTACATCACAGTGGACAGCATCCAGGCGGCAAAGCAACGCGTGCTGGACGGTGGCGGCACCGTGACGCACGGGCCGGCAGAAGTGCCAGGCGGGGCCTGGATTCTGCAGGGAGTCGACCCGCAGGGCGCTGCGTTTGCGTTGACGGCGAAGAGCTAGGCATCAGCACCAGGAGTGCCCCACGTCTCGGTTCTGCGACGTGGGACACCCGAGCCGGATTAAACGCGGTGCCCATGTCTCTGCGAGACGTGGGCACCGCTGTAGAGTTACGTCTTCAGCAATGTGATCAGGTCGCTGAAATCTACCTTGCGCTGCTCGCCGCTGCTGAAGGTTTTTACGGTCGCCTGCTGCTGCGCCACTTCGTCTTCCCCCAGGATGATGATGTGCCGAGCCACGCGGTCTGCCGCATCAAACGACTTTTTCAGGCGGAAGCTGCCGTCGCCCACTTCGATCGCAAGACCGGTGCCGCGCAGGGTGCGTGCCAGCGCCAATGCGGCAGTATTTTGCGCCGAGCTGAGTGGTGCGAGGTAGGCATCGATCTTGTCCGGTTGCGGTACTTCGCCGCTCTCTACGGCGGCCGATTCGGCCAGCGCCTGCAGCGTGAGGATCAGGCGGTCTTCACCGATCGCGAAGCCGATGCCCGGCGCCTTGGGACCGCCCAGCATCTCGCTCAGGCCGTCGTACCGGCCGCCACCCAGCAGCGCGTTTTGCGTGCCCAGGCCCAGGTCCACCGTGAACTCGAAAGTTGTGCGCGTGTAGTAATCCAGCCCGCGCACCAGCCGCGGATTCACCGTATACGGCACCTCGCACGCGTCCAGCGCGACCAGCACTGCTGCGAAGTGCGACTTTGAATCATCGTCGAGGTAGTCGGCAATCTTCGGCAGGGCGTCGATGATTTCCTGGTCGGCCTCGTCCTTGCTGTCCAGCACGCGCAGCGGATTGGTCTCGGCGCGGCGCTGGTTGTCGGGGCACATGCGGTCCTTCACGGGGATGAGGGCCTCACGCAGCGCGGCCACGTACCGCGGACGGTCCGTGCTGCTGCCGACAGAGTTCAGTAGCAGCCGCCAGCCCTTGTACTCGTTCGCCGCAGACGCGCGCGGGATGCCGAGTTCGTCCAGCAGCGCGGCCAGCATCTCAAGCACCTCCGCGTCACGCAGAGGTGATTCACTGCCAGAGGTAGCGGGTCCGATGACCTCAGCACCAATCTGGAAGAACTGCCGGTAGCGGCCCTTTTGCGGGCGTTCCCGCCGGAACTGCGGCCCAATGTAGTACAGCTTCTGCAACTGGCCGGTATCGCCCAGCTTGTGCTCGATGTAGGCGCGCACCACGCCTGCCGTATTCTCCGGGCGCAGGGTCAGGCTCTGAGAACTTATAAAGAAATGACCAGGCACCTCATCGACATAAACGCCCTGAGATGTGAGTACGTCTGCGTTATACCGAGTCCCGGCAGGCACAGCCAAGGTGTAACGGATGCGGTCAGGGTTTGGTTGATGCTGCAAGGCAGCAAATCGAATAGCAGCACTGAAGTTTGGTTCAGCAGTTTGTGAAAACCTAACCACTTCAATACCAACCCGATCAACAACTGCTTCAACCTGCGGGATAGTTCCGTGAGGACCAACATGTGTCTCGCGTACAAGAACATTCGCTTTCGGATAATCCTTCGCCCAGCCCTCGACTAAAAGCTCGAAAGAGAAACGCTCACCATCGCGCCACGTGTACATCTCCTTGCTGACGATGTCGGTCTCTTCGCCCACGCCACGCGCAAACAACTCGGTCGCCTCCAGCACGGGCGTGCGGATTTCGCCGAAGTTATAGCGTGCAAATACCTCGCGAGCGGTGCGTTCCACGCGGTTCCAAAGGGCGGTCTCGGGCGGCAGAAGATCGCGCGTGCCGCGGATCGCTTTGACTATTTGGGCCATTGCTTCAGTTTAGCTGGATGCGTTCTGCAGCCGAGAGAGGGCGCGTTCCACATTGCCTTTCAGCAGTGGCAAATCACCCTTCACTGTCTCCCAGACCGTTTCATCATCAATGCGCGTATCTCAGGTGCATGTTCCTGCAGCCGTGCCACGATGGCGTCGCGATCCATACCTAACATCACGCTTTCCACGAAGGCGCACAAGCATCGGTAAGCACGCTACCGAATCTTGTACAGCTTCGCCGCGTTGTCGCGCAGCACCATCTCTGCAATCATCTTTGCGCGAGGCAGATCGATTTCGCCGTCGCGCAGCATGCCGGTCAGCGCCAGGCCCAGCGCCTCGCGTTCGTTGTGGTTCGCAAGCCACAAGGATTCTTCCCAGCCAAGCGACGCGCTGTATGGGTAGGCGTCGGTGCCGTAGAGGACCTTTTCGGGGTACAGCTCCAGCCACTCGCGCAGCCAGGTGCTCAGCGTGCGCGGCGGGAACAGAACCGCCTGCTCTGACAGGTCGACAAAGACGTTAGGCTTCTGCAGCAGCGAGCCAGTTTGCTGCACGAAGGGCCAGCCGCCGTGCAGCATGACGAAGTTCGTTGCCCTCCGCAGTGCCGGATCGTTGAAGACAGGTTCCAGCAGCATAGGGTTCGCGCCGGCCAGGCCAAAGTAGCTGCCGGCACCCTCGCCGGTGTGCAGATGCACGGCCATGCCAAGCTGCCCTGCCAGCAGGCACACGCGCCGGAACAGGTAGTCCTGCAGCAGCTTGTAATCAGCGTCGGATGGAGCGGCATGGTTACGCACTGCCTGCTCGTAGACGCGTGCAGCATCTCCCTGCGAGGGGTTGCCGAAGTCGAAGCCGCGCAGGTAGGCCACTTCAAATTTGATGGCGATGGCACCGCCTTGTTTCTGCGCGCGCAGGGTCGGCTCCACAAGTTTTCCAACGTAGTCGTCCAGCGTGGCGGGCACCGCCTGCAAGCCCTGCGGCTGCAGGTAGCGCTGCATTACCTTCGCCTCCAGCGGAAAGAACTGCGCCTTGTCAGGCGTGGCTGCGCTTAGCGCGCTGTTGTTCAGAGGAAACAGCAGAGTATCGTCATACGGCACCCACTGGAAGCGCGGCTTTGAAATGCCTGGTCCCATGGACACGCGGTTGGCAACCTCTGTGCCGATGCCCACGCGATCCAGCACCCAGTTGTCGTAGTTCGCACCCTCTCGCGCCTTGACTGCCTGTCGTGCTGCTTCCAGTGCTGCGATCGCATCCGCGGCGAGTGGTGGCTTGCCCGCAAAGCCCCACAGGGACTTCCACGCATCTGCCAGTTGCGGGTTGCTGTTACGCAGCGCGGTTGCGTCGGTCTGCGGCTCCATGCTGTCAACGGGCAGCGCATCAAAGTCACGGTCTGTCTTGTCGTTTGGCGGCGGCAGAACGGTGTGCGCGTGATTGTCGATGGCAGCGACAGATGCGATGTAGCGCGCCAGGTCGGCATCGATGTCTGCCTGTGCGAGGCTGTGCTGAACCGGTGCCTGCGCAGCGAGACCGGCGACAGTGGCGGAGCTACTCAGCGCAAGTGCAAGACAACGAAGCAGATTGTAGAGAGCAGACATGCCGTAGACGTTAGCACGTCGCAGTCAGGGTGTGGCTATGTCGTTGGCAGCCTCTGCCTGGTCAAAGTTCACCCGCTCCTGGATCATGGCCTCAACCAGGTTCCACACCGCCGGATCGTTCTCAATTTCAATGTGCGTCTTCATAAACGTGCGCGCGAACCACGGAAAGCGGTCACAGTTGACTGGAGCATTCTTGTAGCTGAGCTTCTGATTGCCCAGGATCGTGGTGCGGTGCGGGTCATCGGCAAGGATAAGGGAACGCCCATTCAGCAGGCCTTCCGCCTGGTAGAAATTGATGGCCTGGTGCACGTTGGATGGGATCATGCGATCATTCTCGCCCATCTTCTGCACGCTGTCTACCTGGATGGTCAGCAGCACAGGCACGCCCATGCGGCCAAGCGTTCGCGCCAGCGTAACGGTTTCAGAGGCTCCCCAGCTGTGACCGTAGATGACCACGCGAGCGTTGCGTTTTTCCTCGTCGCTCACGCGGCCGTCAGCGTCTGTGTCGAGAAAATGCACCACGGCCTGCAGTGCCAGGCCGCCGTCGTGATTGGCAAACGTCAGTGCCTTGACCGCGCCGAGGTTGCGTCGCTGCAGGTCCTGCGCAATCTGTGCTTCCTGGTGCACCATGTTGTCGGCCTTGATGTGACCGCCCATGAAGCCCACCACGAGCAACGGCCCGATTGCGATCTGCGGATACGTGCTCCCGCTCGAACTGAAAGACGCTCCCGGCTGAAGCGAGTTAGAGGCCGCGCGGATCGGCAGGAAAGCTGTCAGCAGCAGCGTAACGAGGCAAAGATGCAGCATGCGTGCCGATAGCGATCGTGCTGCCTTTTTCATGTGCATTTCCGTTAACCCGGGCGATCGTATCCATCGCCCTAGTGGAATGGCAATCTCTTTGCCAAACAAGCAAAGCTTTGCTGTTGCTGCATCAACAGGCACGGAAGCAAACCGGAATCGAAGTTACAGTGAAACAAGCCTTCGCGCTTGAACCGGTGCAGGCCGTGAGGACCCCATGCCAAGTAGACGCGCCGCCAAAACGTCTGGATTCTGGAAAGCAGCCGCTTTTCTTTGCGGATTGCTCTGCTGTGTGGCCAACAGCCGCGCGTCGGTCGCATTGCTGATGGAAGAGCCTTATGGTGAGTTTGGCGCGTTCAACCCTACAGGGCATGCCGCGGTTTACCTGAACCACATCTGCGCGGTGACGCCGACGGAGTTGCGCCGCTGCAACCCTGGCGAGCTTGGTGTCGTGGTCAGCCGGTACCACAAGATTCATCATGACGACTGGCTGGCCATACCGCTGGTGCCGTACCTGTACGCGGTGGACGATGCGCGTGATGTTCCAAAGAGCGTCACAAAGGCTGACGTGAAGCGGCTGCGCGATGCGTACTGGGCAGCGCACCTGCGGGTGTTGGCCGCCCCGAACAAGGACGGGTCGCTGCCCAGAGGCGAATGGACACAGCTAGTAGGTTCGTCGTTCGATCGTAAGATCCACGGCTTCCAGGCCGACACGACGCAGGATCAGGATGATCGCCTCATCGCTTACTTCAATGACCGGGGTAACGTTGGCCACTTCAACCTGTTCTTCCACAACTGCGCAGACTTTTCACGCATGGTGCTGGACGATTATTTCCCCCATGCGGTGCATCGCAACTTCATCGCAGACATGGGATTGACCACACCCAAGCAGGTGGCGCGTGCTCTTGTGAAGTACGGCCGCAAGCACCCGGAGATACACATGTCGGCCTTTACCGTTCTGCAGGTGCCGGGTGAGTTGCGCCGCAGCCATCCGGTCGATGGTGTAGCAGAGTCGCTGGTGCGTAGCAAGAAGTACCTGATTCCGCTGGTAGTTTTGCAGCCGGAGTTTGCAGGCGCGCTTGCACTGGGCTACCTGTCAGAAGGCCGGTTGCGCCTGCCGAAAAATGCACCTGTCTTTGAGGTGGGGGACGATGCACCGCCCGCGATCGCAGCGGATGCAGGCACCTAGAAAAGCTGAGCGAAGCTCATACGAGATATGCCGCTGCTACAACGGCGAAGCGAAGCAAGCGTAACGATTACACATAATTCAGCGGTGCTTCGTACTTGTTTTTCCCGAACGAGTACAGGCTGTGTGTTCTTTTCTACGAGCCTGCAAAAAGAGTACTTGCCATTGCACTATTTGCGGTGCACCATATTGCTGTATTGCAACCAGTTCCGTCGCGCGTGCGTTGTGATTGTTGCATCCTAGTTTGCATCAATCGCTGGAGGTGACCATGTTGGAAGACGATCAGAAGCTTTATGCAGCGGCCAAGGATGACTACGAAGAGCCTGAGGCCGACGAAGACGACGAAGACGAAGACCTGGACGACGACGAAGAGGATGAGGAAGACGAAGTCACCACAACATCGGACGATGATGATGATGTCGATGACGATGACGATGAAGACGACGACGAAGAGGAGAAGACCCTCGACGACGAAGAGGACGACATTGACGATGAAGAGGATCGGGATGACGATCCTGACGATGAAGGCAACGACCGGATGCTGCGAAAGGATCACCATCCAGAGACAGCGTCCCTGAAGGCGCCGCCGTCAAGCCAGGCAGATCCCTACACGCCTGCCGATGAGGAAGCCTCGTTGCCTGAAAGCAACGAGGCAGATCCCGCAGTCGGGGAGACCATGGCGGGTTTGGGATCCGCGCTGAGCGCTGCATTTAACGATTCAGTTGCAGAGACTGCGGCAAAGAAGGCTACCAAGAAGTCCGCGCCTAAGAAGGCCGCCAAAGGAACGCCGCTCCCTCCAGTTGCGAAAAAGGCTGCAAAAAAGACGCCGCCACCGCCTCCTCCTCCGGCTGCGGAGAAGGCTGCCAAGAAAGCCCCGCCACCACCCGCCGC
>CAXTFT010000128.1:0-10260 GCA_964243585.1 uncultured Terriglobus sp. | reverse complement strand
GTCTGCGAACGATCCTCTTGACCGGCCGTCCAGCAGGCCGGACTTCCTCATCCTGGCGTATGCCGTCATCTCTTTTGACCCGGCAGTGCAGCATGCCGGATCGCGCAAATACCTGCTGGGCGATTCACCCGATCCTGCCCTGGTGACGCTGCTGTCCGATGAACTGCAGGTCAACGGGCAGACACCGCCAGCGTTCCTGTTCCACACCAGTGATGACCCTACGGTGCCGGTTGCGAACTCAATCGTCTTCTACCAGGCGCTGATCAAGAACAAGGTTCCTGCCGAGATGCACATCTTTCGGCATGGTCCACATGGCGTCGGACTGGCACAGGCGAACCCGGAGCTGAGCGGATGGCCGGATCTGCTGTACCACTGGATGCACGAGAACGGATGGGCGCAGTAGCGGCTACTCGTAACGCAGCGCCTCCGCGGGCAGAATACGCGCGGCTGAGTAACTGGGGTATAACGTGGCCAGGAGCGACACAATAAGTGAAAGCCCGGCCACCAAGAGGCCGTCCAGTGCCTTCGGTGCGAAGGGCAGGTAGTCGATGGAATAGACCGCAGCCGAGAGCGGGAAGCGATAGTGTGCCCCTGCCCATGACGACCCGTAGCCAAGCAGAAGGCCAAGAACAGTGCCGCCCAATGAAATTAACAGGCCCTGCAAAAGAAAAATACCTCGTACCTGGTCAGGGCGAACACCGAAACTCATCAGGACAGCAATGTCGCGGGTCTTCTCCATGACCAGCATGGTGAGCGCGATCAGGATGTTCAGGGCGGCGATGCAGACGATCAGTGCAATGACGATAAAAGTTACAACCTGCTCCAGCTTCAACGCGCGGAACAGTTCGCGGTTCTGATCCATCCAGTTGGTCGCCTGGTAGCCGGGACCGGCAGATCTTTCGATCTCTCGACCAAGACTGTCTGCGCGATACAGGTCGTCGATCCTGAAGCTGATCACAGAGATCAGGTCCGGTTCGGAAAACAAATGCTGCGCGTCGGTCAGCCGCACGAATCCATAGGAGGAGTCGTATTGGTAGAAGCCGGAATGAAAGATGCCGACAAGCCGAAATCGCTGGTACTTCGGGACAAGGCCCAGGGGCGTTAGTTCGCCCTGAGGACTGGTTACCAAAACAGTGTCGCCTACTTCCGCACCGATGGTTTCGGCGAGATCAGAACCAAGCACCACAGGCGGCACAATGCCGGATGCCGCGCCCGGTGCCGGGTTCTGCAAGGCAGCCGCCGAACCTTTCGTGACCTGCTGCAACAGGTCCGAGACCGCGCGTTCGTTTGCCGGCACAATGCCCTTCAGCAAGCCGCCGCCGGAACGTGCGCCACGCGAGACCAGTACCTGCCCATAAAGCCCCGGCGCGGCGGCAGTAACGTGCGGCAGGGCTGCCAGCCGGGTCAGCAACGGCCGCCAGTCGCGTATGCCGTCCCCGGCCACCTTCATCAATTCCACGTGGGCGGTGGACCCTAGCAGCCGCGACTGCAGGTCGCGCCGCATGCCATTCGTAATTGCCAGCGCGATGATCAGCGAAGCAACACCCGCGGCCACTCCCGCGACGGAAATACCGGTGACGATGCCGATGACCGCCTGCCTTCGTTTCGCTCGCAGGTACCTGGTTGCGATGAAAAGCTCAAAGCGCATGGCCTATCGCAGCCTCATCACTGCGCGACTCTCTTCACGCTGACGGCATTCTCGTTCCGGTCAAAGACTCGAACTGCAAGGGTGTGTTCCCCCGCGCCGCTCACGTTTACGGTCCAGTCGTAATGCTCGCTTGGGGAGTCGCTCAAACGATCAGCAGGCTCGAGGTACTGCCAGGGACCCGCATCTACCGAGAACTCCGCGTGGGCAATCGCGCTTGTGGCATCGGTCGCATCGAAGGTGGCGTGCAGCCTGCCATCCCGCGCGGTTGCGGTCAGCGGCCCCGGTACCGGCGGTGTGGTGTCGACGGTAAACGGTGGTGAGATGCGTTCAGCCACAAGGGTGTCCGCGTCTGTGTGGACGGGAGCGTCGCTTGCCGTCACACGCACTTCGTACTCACCGTCCGGCAGCAGAGCAGCGTCGAAGGAGTACGCACGCTCGCTGATTTTTTCCTTGATGCGGTGCCATTGCTGCTCGTGCACATCGCGAAAATCCAGCGCAAACATCAGGTCGTCGTTGTTCTGGTCATGTGCCAGCCATCTGGCCGTGATGAAGTTGCGGTCGCGCTGCGCAATAAGTGGTGGCGGCGCTACTTCAGCCTGGGAGAGCGTTGGCGCGGCAGACGGGCTGCCACGGAAGGCAATCGTCACCGATCCCGGACCGGCTGCGGGCGGAGAAGGCGGAACCCTGGCTCCCGGCTGCACGATTACATCATCGACTTGCGGCGGCAGGTTACGTTGGAGATAGTTCACAGTCACAGACCGAAGCTGTGCACCGGGATGCAATACGGCTTTCCACTGCAGGTAGCGTGTTGCGGGTACTGGCAGGGGTGTCTGGCCGGACTTCACAGCCGTCCACTCAGACCATAACCTGGAAAGGCTGTCGCGCGGATTTTCAACATTGCCGGAGCGTGCAAACAGGTCGACGCCCGACGTGCTGCCCAGTACCTCCGCCCGTCCCCATCGCGTCGCCGTCTCACCGTCAAACACGTCGGATACGTAAGTAGCATTGGCTGCGGGCACATCGGAAATGTGCAGCACCTTGCCACTGTTCGCCGTGGCAATTGCGATGCCTGATGAAGTCTGGGCCATTGCGATGACCTGGCTCGCTTCCGTGTGCGCGATGTCTGTGTAGCTGCCTGCCCCAGTCGTGTCCACCTGGTAGACGCGCCCACGATTGCCCGTGCCGGCGAATAACGAGTTGTTGCGAAAAGTGAGGGCATACACCACATCTTCGCGAAGGTTCAGCAGACGCAGTGGTGTGCCATCCGGCGCAATGCGGTAAATCTCCGATCCGTCTGGAACAATGGTGTTGCCCGTGGCGGAGATGGATGATCCGGGCTGCAGCAGGGTGATGGAAACGGCTGTCTGTCCTGAGGCGGGTAGCGGCGGCAGCACCGGCGGCCTGCGGTCGCCGACGCCTGCGGCGTAGAGGTTGCCAGCAGGGTCCAGCGCCAGTGCTGTGATCTCATGTTTTGGAGCCGCATAGAGCGCGAAAGCCTTACCGTCAGGCTGGATGCGGTAGATGATTCCCGCACCGTCAGACCCGGCGTACACGGTTCCATCCGGCGCAGTAATCATTGACCGTATGTGTTGGTCGCCCGAGCGGAAGAACACTTCTGGCTTTGCTCCAGGCTGCTTGAGTGAAAGCCGGTAGATTGCCGCCGGTGCGCCCGTTGCAATCAGCAGGTCTCCGTTCGGGGTCTGCGCAAGGCTCCATAGGTACTTTGGCTTTTCCGCTGTTGCCGCCGCGTCGAACACAACCTGCGGTGCGCCCCCGCTGGTGATCCTGTAGACCTTGCCGTCCGGTGAGGTTGCTGCCAGCACATCGCCACCTGGCAGCGGCAGAATGGCCTGCACATTCAATTCTTTGAACGTGGCCGCTGTTGTGATGGCACCCTTTGCATCGATGCGCAGCAGTTGCGATCCGCCTGAAGCCGCACCTGACCCGGCATAAAGGTCCTGCGCGCTCGCAGCCAGCGACCAAAGAAAGGTCGCGGATGAAGACGCGACAGACCGAAGCGCTGGCGACGGTTCTATGCGGCCGTCATTACGCAGCGCGACGTTGGTGGGCGTACCACGCTCAAATTCGTCGTAGCGGCTGGTGGTCCACTGCCGCGTGCCCTGCGCCAGGACCGGGAAGATGCCGGTCGAAACCATGGTCAGCAGCAAAAAGTAGCGTAGAAGTAGTTTCAAGAAACCTCAACGAATGCGGAGTGTAAGCACCTGCGAGCCACTGACCTCTGCCTCGGCCGGTGCGGAACCTGCCTCTGCGGCAGTCTCTGATGTGAATGAGATCTCCCGCGTGCCGCGCAGCGGTTGCAGCACGTTGGCAATGGAGAGGGGCAGCGCGGGCAAGGCGGCTGCAGCGGTGACAGCCTGCGTCTGGTGGTCCAGCAATGTTACGTAGACGCGGTCGTTCGTGTGGCTGCGGTTGAGTTGTGCAACGGTGTCTGCCAGCCCCAGCGGCCTGGCACTCGCCGCGGGCGGTGGCGTCAGAAGTCTGTCCAGGGCTGCTCCATCGCTGACCAGAATGCGCAGCGGTCCGTCACTCAACGTGGCAGGCAGCAACACCGGTATGCGTAACGTGCGTGCGTCCTGCTGGAAGGGCCGCAGTGTTGCCTCGACCGTGATGGTGTCACCCGGATGCGCTTCGTTCGTGCTGAGCCTGGCGCCTTCCAGTTCAGCCGACTCGCGCCGCGGCACCGCGACGGCACGCAGGGTAACGGCGTTGATGCGCGGCTGGGCAAGATCGTTCCCGTACACCGACAGGAAACGTTGTGCCACGTACTGCGTCGCGGCAGCGGCTGCAGGCGCGCCATCGGCAGAGGCAAAGGTGTTCGCCAGGCGGATGGTACCTGCATCCTGCAGTTCTATGGTCCCGGTCAGGTGCAGGCTCATCTCGTTGGCTGATGTGTTGGTCATGTTCAGCGACTGAAAGATGCTCGCCAGCATCACCTGTGGCGTCAGTTGCCGGTTGTCCAGCACTTCGAAGTGGAGCGATTGCGCCGGAAGTCCCGATCCTGTCCCTGGAGTGATCTGCACAGAAACCGGAATCATGCGGGCTGTCCGCCCAAAGGTACCCGCAACAGCGTTGGCGCGGTCCTGTGTGAAAGAACCAACTGTTTCCGTGGTGTTCACGATCTTAAAGGCATTCATGGGCGACGGCAGAGTCGCCAGCACTTCGGCCTTGGTCATGGGAATGGATATGTCACCGAACTGTGTGATGGGGTGCCCGCAGGCCAGCAGTTGGTGGGCGTCCACGTAGGTTACGGTGCAGGTTGCCGCCACGTTCAGGTCGCCACGCGCCAGCACGGCAGATACAGCCGAACCTGGCACAATCGCCTCCGGCTGCAAAGTCTCAGGAGATGCGGAGCCAATGCCGCTTACCGGCTGCAGGCCCATGGAACGGAAGCCATCGCCATACCGCGTCATTACCGCTTCGGAGTAGCCATTGAAGACCAGCGGCGTGTCTATGGCATGAATCTCTGTGAGTTGGGAAGGAAGTCCTGTGTTGGACGCTACCTTCGACAGTGGCACTGCAAGGCCGGAGTTCACGACGGCGGGAAGATCGCGCACTTGCAGCATGGAGCCAATGGGGGTAATGCCGCAGATAGGTTCCTTGCTGAACTGTCCGATACGGTAGGCCAGCGCGCCCAGCAGCTTTCCATCGATGTACACGGGCGATCCGCTCATGCCGGCCACCACGCCGGTGAACTCCGGTTTTGTGCCGTGTAGCCGCCCCAGAATCATGTCCTGACCGGGGCCGATGGCATCTTTCAGGCGGCCCAGGATCTCCACGTCCATCGGTTCCGGCGTTATACCTTCAAAGACGGTCCAGGCCGTGCCACGCAGGCCGCGATGCACGTCGGCCAGCGGGAACGGTTCTGCCGTGGAAGGCGGAGCAGGTGCCTGTGCTGAAGATTGGGCCGCGCAGTACCCGGCAAACAACAGCAGCAGGCCGAGCGGCGAAGCCTTTCGGAGATCTCTCACGTCTACAGAGTAGGCCCAACAGCGTCTGGTGCAAAGCGCTGAACAATGCCGCTTCACCGCGTGAACACCCGCCATCCCGCAATGTTTGGCGGCGCACGCTTCGCGGCGGGAAAGCGTTAGGCTTATGCAGTACAGGAGACAGCAAGCGTGAAGGCAGTGAGCACAAGTTTGAAGGCAGCGGTCCTTGCAGGATGCCTCTTCGCAGCGGTCAGCGATGCGCAGCAAACAAAGCCTGCCACTCCGCCTCCCGCGCAAACCGACGACGCAGGTCCAAACCAGGACAATGGTTCCGTAATTCTGAAGAAAAAGCGGCAGTACGCGGACGAGCCGCCGCCACCAGCCCCTGACCAGGAAAAGGTCAAGAATCCCAAAGGCCTCGAGAACTACTCCATCCGCGTCGATGTGCCCATCGTAACGGTTGACGTCAGCGTTCAGCTGCAGAAGTCAGGGCAGTTCGTTCCCGGACTCAAGTCCGGGAACTTTCGCGTGCTGGAAGATGGTGTCGAGCAGAAAGTGACCGACGTCCGCATGCAGCAAAAACCCATCACCGCGGTCATGCTGTTGGAATTTGCCGCGAACAGCTGGGCTTTTATCCAGGATATGCAGCAGAGTGCGTATGTCTTCTTCAAGCAGCTGAAACCTGAAGATTACATCGCGGTCATCACCTATGACCTGCGTACGCGCATCCTGACCGACTTTACCCAGGACAAGACGGTCACCGCCGACGCGCTCCGCTCGCTTACAATTCCGGGCTTCAGCGACACAAACGAGTTCGATGCCCTGTACGAGACCATCGATCGGCTCAGCCGCATTGAGGGCCGCAAATACATCATTCTGGTGTCAAGCGGACGCGACACCTTCTCCAAACTGAACCTTGACCAGATTTATAAAAAGGTGAAGTCCGCGCAGGACATTACCATTTACACCGTGAGTACTGGCGGTTTAGCGCGCGAGTTGACGGACGCGCGCGGCGGCATGGGTGGCATGCAACGAATGGACTACCTGCAGGCCGACAACCAGATGCGCACCTTCTCGTCGATGACAGGTGGCCAATCCTACTTCCCGATCTTCCAGGGAGCCTTGCCGGAGGTCTTCAACTCCATCAATGCGTCCATCCGGAACCAATACGTGCTGACCTACCGCCCGACAAACGTCGCGCAGGATGGCAGCTATCGCAAGATCAAGGTCGATCTGGTCGACCGCGAGGGACAGCCGCTGACGATGGTGGATGAGAAGCAGAAAAAGATCAAGTACTCCGTGATTGCGAGGGATGGCTACCGTGCGCGCATGCCGGTGGAGTAGGCCAGTCGGGCTTACGCGCGGAAAGCAATGTGCTAACTTTAGCCATTCCCACATATGGAGCATTATGCGTCTCTCTCGCCTCCTTGCGATGTCGTTCCTGTTTGTCTTGTCCGCTCTCCGCGCTCAGGCCGATACTTTCAGCTACGCTTTTATCGATAACGGCAGCTACACGGGCCTGAACTCTGCCCTGTCGTTTACCTATACCAGTCCCGTGCTAATCACCATGGACACAACGTTTGTGCCGACAACTTGCACTTATGGCAATGACGCGGTATGTACCAGCATCAGATTCAATCCGGTAAGCTCATACATAACCTTCAACGCAGATTTCTACTACGGCGGTCATCTCAGTGGCAGCGGTTCCACTTCAGATCCATTCCTTGGGTCCAGCTTGACTGAGCTGGGAACACAGAACGCGTATGGACAAACCCTTACAATTCTCCGCAATGCGAGTACGGTTTCGGTCACGCCGGAACCCTCCGGCCTGGTCCTGCTGGGAACGGGCATGCTCGGTACTCTCGCAGCAGTGCGTCGCCGCCTCGCTCCGCAGCGTTGCTAGTCATAGGCCGGACGTTTGCGGACGGTAAAGGCCAGCCGCTAACGATAGCCGATAGCCATTCCAGGCGAGGGTGCCGGGGAGTATGCGGCACCTGATCTCTAGGTTCTCTTCTGAGCAAAGCGAAAGATCCCGAAGCATTAAGAACTCGGCGTTCCTTACGACAGAACTTCCGATGAATGCCCTACACATCATCTGACAGATCGAAGACCTTGCGAGGCGGCCTGGCTAGTACCCCAGCCTGTCCGCCGCCTTCCAATCCGATCAGTATGAGCAGCGCCAGGCCAGCAAACAATACCACACCCTCGACTCGTGTAGACCACGCATGTCGTGCGTCGAAATCCTCACGCAGAGGGGAACCCGGCAGCAGGACGTTGATGTTGCCTCCTGCCAGTGCGCGGTCATGTTCCATGGGCTGGATGATCATCCGATTCGAGGCAAAGGTCAGCACAATCATCAGCAGGGCCAAGGAGGCCTGCACAGGCATGCGATAGGCACGGCCTCCAAGCATCCTGAGTGCAACCAGAACGGCGATGCCGCACCACATGCCGATGCTGTGCAGCTGCAGCAGGGTGTGTCCGATAAAGTCTGCGAACTGCTCTGTGGTTCCAAAGGTCTGGAATGCGGTGCGTGCGACCACTGCACCAAAGAAAATGATGCCGCCCAACCACACGGCAAGGGCAAGCAGACGCAGGATGCGGGCAGCTGGAATCATGGCTAAGTGTACCGAGTGTGCCTTCAGACGCTGGTTTTCCCGCGCTCCAAAACGTTCTGCAGAACCACTTCAAGCGCGGGCTTTACACGGTCGTATTGTTCCACCGTGATGCGGCCTGTGAGGCGATCGCTTTCCAGGGTGAACAGTTCATCACGCAGCGCGTGCAGTGTGCTCGCGTTCTGTATATGAGCCGGAGGGTGGACATGGCTTGCCGCTGCCGGAGGCGAATCTAAAGTTGCCCCTGTGACCGTGGCGCCAGGTGTTTGTGGACGAGAGAGCAGGAAGCCAGCACCGCCGGCCAGCGCAAGCCCTATACCGGCGATGATCCACCACTTGTATTTGCTCAGGGGATCGGGCGTGTCTATAGGGTTTCCGAGGCCGCCACCCGGACGGGTAACCGCTGTGTTTGATCCGGGATCTGCATTTGGATCGGCACCCGTCGCGGGCGTTCCTGTTGGTGGGCCGTTGCCTTGATTTTGCTGACTTGCATCGTTCGATGTGGTGGTCTGGCGGGGTAGTTGACCTTGACCGCTGACAGTAAACGCTGCCGCGTCATTCGCTGCAATGTTGCGTGCCACATAGGTCTGCGCATCGGTTTCTTCTGTAACGCTGACCCACGGTGTGCCGCCGCCATCGAACTTCATTGCTTTCGGCATCATTACGACGACGTTGTCAGCCTGCATGGCCGTAATGGGAGCCATCTTGAGGGAGCCGTTATACGGCACCCGGTAACTGACCTGGAACTGCGTCTGGCCACCTGGCCGCACTGCGAAATTAAAGCTGTAGTGGTTCTTAGCTTTCAGCGGAACCGGCTGTGACTGTACTGTCATGCCGCCGGGACCCTGTGCTGCTGCGCCTTCTACGGTTGCGCCTTCCGGCAGCGCGAAGTCGAATGTTGCGTCAGAAAACTGCGTCTTTGGTGGTGTTGATTCGTTCTTCAGGAAGAAGTGCTGCACCACCTTCAGGCTTTTTGCGTCAGGCTCCGTTTGCACGCGCATCACGTCAGCTTCCAGCTTTACGCCGGTGACTTTAGCGGCTACGGCGTACACGTCAATATCAACATTCTGCGTGCCCGGAGGCGCGGGTTTGAAGTAGTTCGCACCCTCGTGTGTGGCACGCACCAGGTGAATGCCGTCATCCGGCACTACAAGGGAGTACTGGCCCTTGCTGTCGGTGGTGGTGTGCGTCGCCTCCTGCATACCCTGTGCAAGCCGGATCAGCGTCACTGTGTCGTTCGCCGACGGCTTGCCCGTGGTGCCGTTCGTGATGGTGCCGGTGATGGTGCCAGCGGCCATTGCGGACAGGGGCAGGGAGAGAATGAGAGCAGCGCGGGAAACCAGCTTGGAAAGACGCATCTTTTGTAGTCTAAATGGCCACTCCATGCGCCTTTTTGTACGGCTGGAAAGATGCTATCGCTGCGTTCTGCTGTATGAGTGGTGCACAAATAGCGTGTCAAAAGATGTCTTTTGAGCTCAGGTTCGACACAATTTCAGCTTTCGTGCGAAGCACATCTCTCCACTGCTTCTTTTCTGCCAGCGGTAGCTCGTCCGTGTGAAAGGGCGAATCGGGCTGGGACGACTCGCCATAGAAGACGAACGTTTTGGCGCGGACTGAAGGCTTCGTAAACTCGAGCGCGATGGTAAAGCCGTCACCATGGACCGGCGTCTTGATGCCGTCCTTCATGGGTCCCCACGTGATGACTCGAAAGATGCCCAAGTTGCCATACCCACCGTTGCCGGGCAGCGAAACGCCGTTCAGGGCAGGGCCGCGATCGGCTGCGGTATTTCCATCAGACTGGCCGTTGATCTGGAACTTCATCACATCTCCCCACGGCTTGTCGATGCCACCGTAGACCCGCTCTGTCTCGTCTGCGGCATCGGCAAGCATGGTTGCGGCCCCCTTTGGATCCCTAAGCCCGCGCGGTGTCGTTAACGGCTCGTCCAGCTTGTATGCAACGGCCCAGTTCTTTTGTGAGGCAGGCGTGATCATGCCGACGCTGGGACCAACGAACTTTTGCGCCCAGGTGTAGAACAACAGTGCACCGCGCGAA
>CAXTFT010000127.1:0-10302 GCA_964243585.1 uncultured Terriglobus sp. | reverse complement strand
CGCCCCTTCCGCTTCACAGAGGGCGACTCACACCCATTGGGCGATCGTTCGGCATCAGTACGGGAACTGCAAGCGCGACTAATGTGATCCAGAAAAGATCCGCGCCGAGCAGGTGAAGCACCTGGATCCATGTGGGTGCCAGCAGCAAGACATTCACGGTGCCGATCGCCACCTGCGCAAAGATGTTTGCGAGAAGCAAGTTGGAGAGAACACCCCACTGCTGCTTGCGGAACTGTATGACCAGCCAAATGCAAGCAAGAACCGAGATTGCGGAAGCTGCCGGATGAATCCATCGCATCCGGATCAACAGGGGAGAATTGACTGCAAAATCGGCTGCAA
This sequence comes from uncultured Terriglobus sp., assembly GCA_964243585.1. Lineage (GTDB taxonomy): Bacteria > Acidobacteriota > Terriglobia > Terriglobales > Acidobacteriaceae > Terriglobus. Next base: position 9,963 of record CAXTFT010000127.1, on the reverse strand, counting down.
TCGCAGCGCTAAGAGTCGGTGAAGGAAAGATGGTGTCTGCCAGTGCTGCGACGGATCCGGTTGCACCGGTAATCACTGTGGCGAATAGGGCAGTAAGCATCGGCAGGCGCAAGGGAGCGGTTGTCAGACGCGATGACTTGTTGCCCAGCAGAACTGCCACAATGGTCGTCGCGGCAAGGAGCAGCAACGTATTGGTGAAGTGGACCCCCTGCACGACTACCCGAGCGACGGACGCATTTTTCTCGACGTAGTGTCCCAGCACCAGCAGAGCGCCGAGGGCTGCCTCCATCAGCAAGAGAATGCCTGCGATCACTGATGCCCTGCGTGCGCGATGTCGTTTTCCTGTAACGCGGAAAGTCCATGCAATCAGCACGGCAAACATTGCGGTTGAAAATCCGGTAAGCGACCGGTGGGTGAACTCGATGATGGTTGCCAGCCGCGGATGATGCGGCAGAAGTTCTCCATTGCAGAGCGGCCAGCGGTCGCCGCAACCTGCGCCCGAAGACGTGGCCCGAACGACCGCGCCCTCAAGCACCACAATGACAAAAACTGCCAGAGTCGCCCACGCCCACGCATGTACGCCGCGCGTGCTGCGAAGAGTGAGTGGAGCCGGTGCTACCAATGTTGCCATAAGCTAACCTGCTGCGAGTTCGCGTGCGCGCTGTGTGGCTCGCTTCACAGCCTTGATCAGGGTGACGCGCAGGCCACCCTCTTCGAGTTCCAGGATACCGTCGACCGTGCAGCCTGCCGGAGTGGTGACGGCGTCTTTCAGCAGGGCGGGGTGGTAGCCCGTTTCGAGCACCATGCGCGCCGAACCGTAGGTAGTCTGCGCGGCGAGCAGTGTCGCTATGTCGCGTGGCAAACCGACGTTCACACCCGCTTCAGCCAAAGCCTCAATAATGATGTAGAGGAACGCCGGACCGGAGCCGGACAGGCCGGTGACCGCGTCCATGTGCTTTTCGTCGACAATGACGGTACGGCCAACCGTACCGAAAATGCGTTGTGCAATAGTGAGCTGTGCGTCCCTTACGAAGCGGCCGCGGCACAGTGCAGTGATTCCCGCGGCAAGCATCGCAGGTGTGTTGGGCATAGCGCGGATGACGCCAAGCTCTAGGCCGGCAGCTTCCTCGATGGCAGATGTCTTAACGGATGCGGCAAAAGAAAGCAATAACTTCTCAACGGTGAGAGCGGGACGAATCTGTTCCACCAGCGCGGGCACCTGCAACGGTTTCACGCCGAGCAGGATGACATCGGCACCCTGCACTGCATGGAGGTTATCGGTCGTCACTTCCACGCTGAACTGAGTAGAAAGCGCGTGTGCACGCTCCGGGTGAGCCACGGTGGCGGTGATCTGCTCAGGATGCAGCAGGTTGTTCTTCAGGAACGCCTGCAGCAGGATGCCTCCCATCTTGCCTGCGCCCAGCACGGCAACTTTTACGCCGGGCATGTTGGCGGGTATCAGCGGGACTTCGTAGTCGACTGCTTCTTTACTCATGCGTTTGTTTCATCCAGCGCTTCGAAAATTGTGTCCATTTCCAACGCGACATCTGTGCCTGCTAACCGCAAAATGTTGTCAGCGGCAGTATGAAGACCGTCTGAATTGTAAAAGTGCGCAGCCCGGCGATAAGGATCGATAAGCCAGATGTTAGGAACACCCATCTTGAGGTAATCCGCCAAGACTTTTTCTGCGCGCGACAAGCGATCCTCCGGCGACAGCACCTCAATGCACACGAGTGGCACGGTGCTGGTTACCTGCTCACGACGCCCCGCCGTGACGACTGCAATATCGCAGATACGGATGCGAGAAGATGCCACACGAATGCGCTGCTCGACCACTGGAAATGCTCTCAAGCCTGCTCTGCGTTCGAGAAACCACGCAAATAAGAGGCCCTGCAAGTAGCCATGGTCAAACTCACCCACTTTTCTTTCCTCCAACTCACCATCTACAAAGCTCACATCTGGGTGGTAGCTGGTACGGAGGTACTCGTCGATGCTCAGCGCAGTGGGTATCGCCATAAAACGTCTCCAGGTACCAGACTACGCTTCCGGAAGACGGGCAACTACTTTGCCGCAGCAAGTGCGAATGAGCTTTCGGGATACCACTCCGGCTTTGGTCCGTTGGCCACGCGGAGCATCAACTGAGCCAGGACTGACGTGAACTGCGCTGCCGCCACCTTGTCCACGGGCTGGTTCAGGTCATCGCTGGGCTTGTGATAGCGCGTCGCCACCCATTCATTGAAGGTCTTCATCTCGGGGGAATCGGGCGTCCAGCCGAACTTGAACGCCAGCGCCGGAATGCCCTGCTTGACGAAGTTCACCTGGTCCGACCGCACAAAGCGGTTTTCTTCCGGCAGTTTGTCGTACTGCACTTCCACATCGTTCGTCTGAAAGGCTGCGCGCGCGTCGTTGCCTAGCGTGGATTCGCCCATGCCCTGCACCTCGATAAAGCGAAGCGGGAAGAGCGGCATGTACATGTCCATGTTCAGGTCGGCAACGATCCCGCTTTTGGGCACGGAGGGCTTGGTGGCGAAGTACTGCGAACCAAGTTCGCCCAGTTCCTCCCCTGCGAACGCGATGAAGATCATGGAACGCCTGGGGCGTGGCTGTGCGACCAGGAGCTTTGCGCTTTCAATGACGGAAGCGACGCCGCTAGCGTTGTCCATGGCACCGTTGTAGAGCTTGTCGCCATTGATTTCGCGGCCAATTCCGAGGTGATCCAGGTGAGCGCTCACCACGACGTACTCCCTCTTCAGCCGCGGGTCTGAGCCTTCCAGCATGCCGACGACGTTAGACGCATGGATCTCCGCTTCTTTGGTAACAGCCGTTTGCGCTTCAAGGGTGCCGGGAATCTCGAAGCGTGGCAGTGGCTTACCTGCGTCGGCAAGCGCCCTCAGCTCCTGAAAGCTGTGCCCGGTGCCAGCCAGCAGCTTTTCGAATCCGCCAGCCGTCGCGGTTGCGCTGACACGCACACCCTTGAGCGTGTCCAGGTCAGGATCGGCAAACAGCAGGGAAGGTCCAAGGGCCCGCTGCGGCTGCGCTGCAGCCTGTTGCGCGGCGGTCTGGTTCGCTGTGCCGGGAACTGCCCGGGGTGGAGCAAAGGAGATCAGGCCGATGGCACCGGCCTCGCGCAACTGCTTCCAGCGCTGGTCCGCGCCGCGTGCATAGGCGCGCTGTGGCCCCTGCAGTTTTTCGGGCGCGGCATTATAAAAGACAGCAATTTTACCCTTCAGGTCCATCGCCGCCAGGTCATCCATGTGCTTGCGCGGGATGCGCAGGCCGTAGCCGATAAACACCATGGGCGCGCTGACGGGTGCGCTGCCGTCCACGTGCGGGGACAGGCTCATCTCTTTGCCGAGTTCAAATTTCGTAGTGCCTGCGGCGTTCTTCAGAGCAATGCTGGAATGTGCGACATCCAGCGTTGTCGGAATAAAGGCGATCGGCTGCTGAAAGCCCTGCGTTCCCGCTGGCTTCAGACCGATGGCTTTGAACTGCTCCTCGACATAGGCAACGGCCTTTTCATACCCGGGTGTACCAGTCTTGCGACCCTCCAGCTTGTCATCTGCCAGGAACTGCACGTGCGACCACCACGCGGCAGCGGGTGCGCTCCAATCCGTGCGTTCCGGTACCGGCGTGATCTGCGCAGGCAGAGCGTAGGGAGCAAAGGTCAGTAAAACCAGAAATGCGACAGAGGAAAGGCGCAGACGGCGCATGGAGGCTCCTTGTGGTGGATGCCTCCATGATAACCACGGCGATGAGCACCTGCGCTGCCGCGGCTACCGTTTGCCGAAGACTTCGCCCATGCGCCGGATCTGCGCGCCCACGCCACGCAACTTTTCTTCAATATTCTCGTAGCCACGGTCGATGTGGTACACGCGGTCCAGGATCGTTTCGCCCTCGGCGATAAGCGCGGCCAGCACCAACGAGGCCGAAGCGCGCAGATCGCTGCACATGACGGCGGCGCTCTGTAGCGGGGTGCGTCCGCGAACAGTCGCGGTACGGCCCTCCACGCGAATGTTTGCGCCCATGCGGACCAGCTCGCTCACATGCATAAAGCGGTTTTCGAAGATGTTTTCCGTAATGTTCGAGGTGCCTTCCGCCTGCGTGGCCAGCGCCATGAACTGCGCCTGCATGTCGGTGGGGAATCCGGGATACTCCACGGTCGAGATGTCCACAGCGCGCAGGCTGCCACTGCCCTCGCTGCGCACGCGGATGTTGTCCTTGCCCACGTCAAGCCGAATCCCGCTCTGCTCCAGCTTCGAGATCACGGCAGCAAGGTGGGCCGGATTGCAGCAATCCACGTTGAGATCGCCACCGCTGATGGCGCCTGCAATCAGAAAGGTGCCAGCCTCGATGCGATCCGGGTTGATGCGATGCCGCACGCCGTGCAGCTTGTCGACGCCCTGCACCTTGATCGTCGAAGTACCCGCACCTTCAATCTTCGCCCCCATGCCGGCGAGCATCGCCGCAAGGTCGGTCACTTCCGGCTCCTGCGCGCAGTTCTCCATCAGGGTCTCGCCATCCGCGAGCACCGCAGCCATCAAGAGGTCTTCCGTCCCGGTAACGGTAATTTTGTCGAACAGGATGTGCGCGCCGTGCAGCCGTTCGGTGCGCGCTTCGATGTAGCCATGCTCCTGTGTGATGGTCGCGCCCATCAGTTCCAGGCCCTTTAGGTGCAGGTCGATGGGACGGCCGCCGATGGCGCAGCCACCGGGGACTGCCACGCGCGCCATGCCGGTACGGGCAATGAGAGGCCCCAGCACCAGAGAGGAAGCGCGCATGGTCTTGACAATCTCGTACTTGGCCTCTGGATCGCTCAGTACGGCGCACTGAATAGTGGTGCGATGCTGCGCCCGGCCATAACCGAGTTCGACCGTGGCACCCATGGCTTCCAGCAGCTTGCGCTCGGTCTCAATGTCGCGGACCTGCGGAATATTCTCGAGAACTACTTCATCGGCAGTGAGAATGGCTGCTGCCATGCAGGGCAGAGCCGAGTTTTTTGCGCCGGAAACCTTGATGGTACCAAGCAGGGGATTGCCCCCGCGGACGACGAACTTATCCATCGCTCCAGTCTACGGAATCAGTCTGGAAGAGTGAGGTGCCATTATTGGTACGGCACCCCGGCCCGGCCGGGAAGACGTCTCATTTCTACTCAAAGCTCGAGTGCGGAGTTCTCGATGGCCCGGCGGACGTTGCCGTCGGACTTCTGCAGGCGGCGAACAGCTTCCATTTTGTCAACGCCCGCCTTCAGCATGACAACTGCAATCGGAATGGATTTGCCCGCTGACTTGATCGTTCGGACTGCCTGGTCACGATCCACACTGGTAACGCGCTGAAGAACATTGATGCCGCGTTCCACCAGTTTCTCGTTCTTCATGTGAACGTTCACCATCAGGTTGTCGTACACATAGCCAAGGCGTGTCATTGCACCTGTTGTGATCATATTGGTGATCATCTTTTGTGCACTTGATGCTTTCAGGCGAGTCGATCCGCTGATGACCTCGGGTCCAACTTCAGCCACAATGCTGATATCGGCGGCGTCGGCCAGCCGTGTATCACGATTGCAGGTAATAGCTGCGGTGTGCGCACCGCGAAGCCGGGCATACTCCACAGCCCCAACAACGTAGGGCGTGCGGCCCGAGGCGGAAATGCCAATCACAATGTCCTTGCGCGTTGGTCGGCGCTTCGCAATGTCGCGCTGTCCCATCTCAGGCGAGTCCTCATTCACATCTGCCGCAGAGGCCAATGCCTTCGGGCCGCCGCACATGATGTACTGGACCTGTGCCGGCTGAGTGGAGAAGGTTGCGGGGCACTCTGCGGAGTCGAGCGCCGCAATGCGTCCGGAAGAGCCTGCACCCACGTAAATCAGACGTCCGCCATCTCTCAGGCAGCGGGCTACAGCATCAATTGCCTGCGCAATCTCCGGCAGCGACTTCTTCACTGCCGCAGCTACCTTCGCGTCTTCCGCATTAATGATGCGCGCAATCTCTAAAGACGATTTTGTGTCGAGACCTTCTGAGGCCTCGTTGGGCCGCTCCGTGGCCAGGGAGCGGATGTTCTGCGTCGTATGTGGAGCCGGGTTTTGGGTTTGCTCTTCTGTCATTACGGCAGGCATGGGATCTCCGTCCTTGCCAATCATTATTCTAAACCAACGGCACTACGATGCGCGTATATCACGTAGGGATACCCATTGCTCCCGGATCAAACAGTTCCGCGGTTATTAAGGATCTGTAAGCACACGGTGTATGTGCGTGCTGTATCTTCGCAGCATCGCCTACGTCTCACCAAAGGATGGAAGCAGTGCACCACTCACCTAACGTCGGCGGAAAGACCGTGCAGCACGGCTCGTTTGCATGGCTGCGTGATGTGCTGGCATCGATTGCCGTTTCCGTCTTCATCATCCTGTTTCTGTACCAACCCGTCCGCGTGGAAGGTACCAGCATGGTTCCCATGCTGCAGGACCAGGATAGGCTGTTCATCAACAAACTCGCCTACAGAGTAGGCGATGTTCGCCCCAACGACGTGGTTGTCTTTCGCTACCCGCGTGACCCGACAAAAAGTTACATCAAGCGGGTGATTGCTTTGCCAGGCGACCACCTTCGCATCGATCACGGCAGGGTGTACGTCAATGGACTCCGCTTGGTGGAACCATACGTTCCTGTTCGCTATACCGACGAACGATCACAACCAGAAATGACGGTACCGGCTGGTGAATACTTCGTCATGGGTGATCATCGGTCTATCTCAAGTGATAGCCGGGATTTCGGCCCGGTCGAACGCCAACTGATCTACGGCAAGGCAAGCTTTGTGTACTGGCCGTTTGATCAGGCCGGCGTTGTGCATTAGCAGCGCTCCATCTGGCGACGTGGACGGCCTGCATAGCCACGCACCCCGCAAGGTACCTGTCGCATGTCCATTCCCACAGATTCGTCATTATGGTTCACACTAGGTAGAGAGTTGTACAGGAGAATTCTGTGACAAAAGCTACACGCAGTCTGCTTTTCCTCATAACGCTATTCGTCGTTGGCAGCGCAATTACCCCACTCACCGCCAGTGCGCAGCATCGGCGCCACCATCATCATCACCATTCACATCCATACCACCGCCGGTAGACCCTTGTTTGCGACAAAAGCCCCGCAGTGCTGCGGGGCTTTACTATGCCAGTCTTCCGCTGTACCGGTCAGCGGCTGGTCTTAATGATGGCTGCGAAGGATTGCGGGTCCAGGCTGGCTCCACCGATGAGCAGGCCATCGATTTCCGGTTGCCCGAGCATCATTGCGCTGTTTTCTGCTTTGACCGATCCACCGTACAGGATGCGAATGCTGTCTGCGAGGTTATTGCCAAACAGATCGCGCAGTTCATCGCGAATCATGCCGTGTGCCTCGTTTGCAACTTCCGGCGTAGCAATTGATCCCGTGCCGACTGCCCAAACCGGTTCATAGGCAATGACCAGGCTGCGCACCGCGCTTGCCGTCAGGTTAGAAAGGGCCGCACCCATCTGGGCCAGCAGCGTGTCCTTGGTATAGCCGTCCTGCCGGTCTGCCAGCATCTCTCCCAGGCAGAGGACCGGCACCAGCCTATGAGCAATCGCGGCTTTCAGCTTCAGGTTGACATGCTCGTAGGTCTCATTCGCATACAGCCGCCGCTCTGAGTGGCCCAGCAGCACATGTGTAGTGCCAATGCTGGTGAGCATGGTGGGCGATGTCTGACCCGTGTAGGGGCCCTCATTGCGCCAATGCATGGTCTGTGCGCCGGCTTGCACTATCGTTCCCTGAACGCGATCCACCACCGTGGAGAGGGAGGTTGCGGTGGGGAACAGCAGGATTTCGCTGCTGTTATGACCTTCCACGATGGGAAGAAATTCGTCCAGGTACGCGACCGATTCGCGCGGATTTTTGTACATCTTCCAGTTGCCGGCAATAATCGGTTTACGCATCCGCGTCTGTTCTCCTCGTGTCGTCGTGTGTTTCGCCTTCTGCGCGAAGCTGAGAGGAAGGCCGCCCGGTAATCATCGAATCAGCCCTGCGTCAGGGCCGCGACCCCGGGCAGCGTCTTGCCTTCAAGGAACTCAAGCGAAGCGCCACCGCCGGTGGAGATGTGCGTGATACGGTCCGTGACCCCTGCCGCATGGGCCGCGCTGACACTGTCACCGCCGCCGATGATGCTGGTGGCGTCCTCGTTAGCAGCAACTGCGTGCGCAACAGCCATGGTGCCCTTGGCGAAGGCGGGCATTTCGAAGACTCCCATGGGACCGTTCCAGACAATGGTGCTCGCGTCCCTGATCTCATTGACGAAGAGTTCGATCGATTTCGGACCGATGTCGAGCGCCATCAGGTCGGCCGGAAAGTCACCGGTACCTTCAAACAGGCTGGTGGCTGCGTCCGCAGCGAAGCGGTCGGCGAGGATGTGGTCGACCGGCAGCAGGAAGCGCACGCCTTTTTCTTCGGCCTTTTTCAATGCGGCTGCGGCAACGTCAATCTTGTCCGCTTCCAGAAGGCTCTTGCCGGTCTTCTGACCTTGTGCATTTAGGAAGGTGTAGGCCATGCCGCCACCCACGATGATTGCGTCGACCTTGTTCAAAAGATTGTCGATGACCTCGATCTTGTCTGACACCTTGGCACCGCCAACGATGGCGACGAATGGCTTGTCGGGCGACTCCAACGCCTTGCCCAGGTAGCTGAGCTCCTTCTCCATCAGCAGACCCGCTGCCGACTGCGGGACGAACTTTGTGATGCCTTCAGTCGAGGCATGGGCCCGGTGTGCCGCACCGAAAGCATCGTTTACGTAGACGTCCGCCAGTGCGGCAAGCTGCTTTGCAAAGGCTGGGTCGTTCGCTTCCTCTTCCTTATGGAAGCGAAGATTTTCCAGCAGCAGCGCCTGTCCATGCTCCAGGTTTTGAACGAGTTCCTCGGCGATTTCTCCAACGCAGTCGGGAGAGAAAGCAACATTACGCGAGGCACCCAGGTCAGCATCCAGCAGCATCCGCAGGCGATCGACGATGGGACGCAGGCTCATGCTCTCGACACGTTCGCCCTTGGGGCGTCCTAAGTGCGCCGCCAGAATGACCTTTGCCTTGGCACGCAAAGCGAACTCGATCGTCGGCAGCGTCTCGCGGATGCGGGTGTCGTCGAGGATCTCACCGCCATCCTTCGACAGGGGAACGTTGAAGTCCACGCGGATAAAAACGCGCTTGCCATGCAGATCTAGGTCGCGGATTGAGAGTGTTGCCATGGGTCTTAGGATTGGTCCTTTGCTGTGCGGGTTGGGTGCGGATTCGGGTTAGCCGCGAGACTTCTTACGGCGCTGCTCCAGCCGGCTCCAGTATTGGAACGGATCAACGTACAACTCGCCGTCAACGTCGTTGAGACGTGCCTGCATCCGCTGCTGCGCGTCGATGACGGCCTTGTTGTAGATGGAAGGGCCGATCTCTTCCAGAAAGAAATCCAACAGTAGACCCGCGGGCAGGTCGCCAATCTCGTCCGGTAGATTCTGCTGGAAGTAGCGCTGAATGGAGGCGATGGCTTCCTTGCGGGCGTGATCGGCGAGTTCAATTGGGCGGGAAGCGGCCATTGTCCTCTCCTTCGTTGTTCGTCATCCTGAGCGAAGCGAAGGAGCCCTGCTCAACTGACTCACCTCTGAAGCCCAGAGCTTTCTCGCAAGAAATCACAGGCCGAGGAGACTCACTCAGTTGAGCAGGGGTCCCTTGTCTTTTGGCTCAGGATGACCGACTTACAAGCCTTTTTCCACCAGGAACAGGATCAAATCCTTAACGCGCGAGCTGTAGCCCCACTCGTTGTCGTACCAGGAGATGACCTTGCCCATGTTGGTGCCTATGGTTTTTGTCAGCAGCGAGTCGAAGGTAGACGAGCGGTCATCGCCCTTAAAGTCGCTGGAGACGAGTTCCTTGTCCGTGTAGCCCAGGATGCCGTGCAGCGCGCCCTCACTGGCCTGCTTCATGGCCGCACT
>CAXTFT010000126.1:0-10462 GCA_964243585.1 uncultured Terriglobus sp. | reverse complement strand
CAGGCGCGATGGCGAAACAAGCGTACTTGCCGCTGCAACAGAGCCTCCCGCAAAGAGTCCAACAACTCCAGCGTATTCGTTGCCAGCGCCGGAGCCAGGCCGCGCTCGCATTTCTTCCGCTGTGATGAATGCGCGCGTGACAAGGCGAGTCGAACCTGTGTACCCGAGCAGTGGTGCTCCGAGTACCGCTGTGTTCTTCGCGTTTTCATCGGGAAGGACGGGCGTGTGTCAGAAGTGAGCAGGGTCGCAGGCCCAGAACTGTTGGCTACGCCTGCCATCGAAGCGGTGAGGCAATGGGAGTTTCAACCCTATCTCATAAACGGTGAGCTCGCCGAGGTCGAGACGGTTATGACTCTGCGGCCGAGTCAGTGAGCTAGTCGCGGTCTTTACGTTTCCTTATTTCTACGTTCAATCGCTTGATTTTCTGATTCAGCGTGCTGAGCGGGATCTTGAGGAACTCCGCGGCTTCGGTCTGGTTCCAGTTGCAGCGTTCCAGGCGGTCGGACAGGATGCGGCGTTCAATCTCTTCCATGATGTCGAACAGGGAAGCGTCCGTGCGGTGGTCCAGGACAGACGCGTTGTAGACGGTGCCGGAAAACTGCTGGGGTAGCAGCTCCAGGGTGATGACCGGGCCATTGGAGAGCACGACACCGCGCTCCATGGCGTTTTCAAGCTCGCGAACATTGCCGGGCCACTCGTGGTCCATCATCGCGCGCAGGGCTTCCGGCGCGAGTGAGCGGGTAGGATAGCCGTTCTCCTCGGAGAAGTACTTCAGGAAGTGCGCAGCCAACAGCGGTACGTCTTCCTTACGCTGGCGCAATGGCGGCAGGTCGAGGTTGATCACGGACAGGCGGTAGTAAAGGTCTTCGCGAAAGCGGCCTTCTTTCACCGCCTGCTGCAGGTTGACATTGGTGGCGGCGACGATGCGGACGTCGACCTGCACCTCGCTGGTGCCGCCCACCTGCATGAAGCGGCGTTCCTGCAGTGCCCGCAAAACTTTTGCCTGGGTGTCGAGCGGCATGGTGCCGATCTCGTCGAGAAAGAGCGTACCGCCGCTGGCGACTTCAAAGAGGCCCTTCTTTGCAGAGACGGCGGAAGTAAACGCGCCCTTGACATGACCGAACAGTGTCGATTCGAGCAGGTCCGTCGGTACTGCGCCGGTGTTGATGGCGACGAATGGCTTGTCCTTGCGAGGGCTGTTCAGGTGGATCGCCTTGGCGATCAATTCTTTGCCGGTGCCGCTTTCGCCCTGGATCAGCACGGTGGAGCGCGATGGAGCGACTTGTGCCACGGTGTCGAGCAGGCGCGCCATCACGTCGGACTTGCCGATGATGTTGCCGAAGGAGTAACGCTGCTTGAGCGTCTTTTTGAGTTGAACGACTTCCTGCTGCGACCGCTGTTTTGCAATGGCCGTGCGGATGTCTGCGAGCAGTTTTTCATTATCCCAGGGCTTCTGGACAAAGTTATCCGCACCTGCGCGCAGCGCATCAACTACATTGCCTACGGTGCCGTAGGCGGTAATCATGATGACTGGCAGTTCCGGACGCAGCCGCTTGATGCGCGGCAGCAGGTCGATGCCGCTTTCACCAGGCATGGACAGGTCCAGCAGCAGCAGATCGTATTCGCTGCCGGTCAGCATCTCGACGCCGGATGCGCCTTCAGGTGCCATCTCGACCTGAAAACCCTCCAGTGTGAGGAGCGCCTCCAACGAGTCGCGGATCGCGGCTTCATCGTCAATGATCAGGATGCGGCCATGGATTGCGCCTGTGTTGTAACCGCTTTCCATGCCCGCGGGCAGTGTTGCCTCAGGCATGTACGGGTCCTGCCTCGGTGACTACTCCGCTTGTCTGGTTCATCTGCCTTGATTCCTGTTGCGTAGGACGATTCTCAACGGGAAAGTCGAGCCGGAACGTGGTTCCTATGCCAAGAGTGCTGTTTACCTGAATACGTCCGCTGTGTTCCTGGACGATGCCGTAGGAGACCGACAGGCCAAGCCCGGTGCCCTTGTGCTGACCCTTGCGCGGTGCATTTTTGGTTGTGAAAAATGGGTCGTAGATGCGGTTGAGATGTTCGGGGTCAATACCGCCACCGGTGTCATCAATGCCTACAGACACTTCATTGCCCACCGAAGAAGTGGACAGGCGTAGAACGCCACCGTTGGGGTTGTCCGCCATGGCGTCTTTCGCATTGAGCAGCAGGTTGAGAAAAACCTGTTGCAGTTTGCCCTGGCTGCCATAGATCCTTGGCAGAGGCGTTTGCAGGTCGATTTCCACCGTGATGCGAGAGGTTCGTAGCTGGTGGTCAAGCAGTGTCAGCGTCTCGCGCAACACGGCGTTCAGATCGAGAGAGGCAAATACGGTGGAGCTGGTGCGCGAGAAGTTCAGCAGATTGTTGACGATTTCTGATGCCCGGAAGGTTTGCTGCGTGATTTTTTCGAGCACCGGTTGCAGCTTCTGATCGTCTCGGGTGTACTTTTGCAGCATCTGCGCATAGGAGGAGATCACGGCGAGCGGCGTGTTGACCTCGTGCGCTACACCGGCTGCGAGTAACCCGATAGACGAAAGCTTTTCGGCCTGGGTCAGTTGCCCTTCGAGCCGCACTCGCTCTGTGATGTCTTCAATCATGACAATGGAACCAACTGACACAAAGTCGCGTGTCAGCAGGGGAGCAATGGCGAGGTTGGCGGTCCGGATTTCACCCGTGGTGTTGCCGTCCGGCGCACGCAACTCGAGTTTGACCTTGGAAAGATGGTGAGTGCCAGGCTGGTCATGTGCGGCCAAGAAGGGCTGTAGGAAAGATTGCGGAAAGATGTCCGCAACTGGCCGCCCGATGGCCTCGGCGCGCGGCAAAGCGTACATGGCTTCCATCTCGGCATTCCAGCTTTCAACGCGATCGTTCAGGTCGAGCGTGAAAATACCCATCTTGATGGATTCGACGATGTTCTCGTTGAACTCCTTTAGCCGTTCGAACTCGCCGATCTGCTTTTCGAGGCGCGAGAAGAGCTGTGCATTCTGAATGGCAATGCCGATGTACCCCGCAAGGGAGCTGAGCAGTTCCATGTCCTCGGACGACAGGAAGTCACCCTCCTGCGTGCGGCCCAGGCCAATGACGGCGATGGTGCGGGCGCCATCGCCCTGCCGGCCTGATACGCGGCAGGGCAGGTAGTAGTTCAGGTCCAGCGTTGCGGCTATTCGCTGTTCCGCCGGTTCCAGGTGAGGCAGCAGCGAAGGATTTTCGAAGAAGATGTGATCCTGCGAGAGCAGGCCGAAGTTCAGGAAGGAGTTGCGCGACATCTGCGAGGGCAGATCGACCAGTACGCTGTCCGGCAGGCCATGCGATGCGGCAAGGGTGAAAGTTCTGCCGGTTCCCTCATCACCTGCAACGAAAACCGCGACCCGGGAGACGAGGAGTGTCTGTGACAGCCGCTCTACAACTGCGCGGGAAAGCGTCTGCAGGTCAGTCTGCGATGAGAGACCGCGGCTGAACTCAATGAGGGTTTCGCGATAATCAAATCGCTTGCGGTCGAATAGCCGGTCGACACGTGCTTGGATGGCGGCCTTGATGGGCTCAAAGATCATGGCTGTCACGACGATGCCGGCCAGCAGCCCCCAAATCCTAAGGCTCGGCAGACGCGTGTGGACGACCTCAGCTGAAATACCGACCACGGCAAAGTACACCCCAATGAGCGATGCCGTGGCTAACGTGTAGGTAACGCCGCGTTTGAAGATCAGGTCGGTATCCATCAGCCGGTACCGGACAATGGCCCATGCGAACGTCAACGGCAGAAAAATCAGCGTCGAGCCGGCTACGCGTGCCAGCGTGACCGGTATGTCCGCATCAAGCAGGTAGGGAATTGCATACAGCGCAGTGAAGGGCACCACGGACAGCATGGCCCCGCGGCTGAGCCACTTGAGCTGTTGACGTTCCAGCGGCTTATCGGCAGCACGGTAGCGCAACCAGAAAACGGTTGCGGCAACCACGTAGTACAGCGCCAGGTATCCGACGCCGATCTGGTCAAGCCGGTGTTTTAGCCGTTCGGTTGCAGACCACTGTGTAATGGCTGCGATCTGAAGACCAAAGACAACCAGTCCCGGCAGGTACAGAACCGCAGCAAGAACCCTGCGGCGCAGCGATGAGATGCCTTCACCGAAGCTGACTGCAAAATGCAGAAAGAGGGCAGGTTGCAACGCAATCGCGATCAATGCGCCCCAGTAACAGATCCAATCCAGCGTGTCGAAAACACCCGTATACCGAAAGCTGTACAGCACGCCGGAGACAAGGCAAAAGACGTAGAAGTGTGTTGCTTTCGGCGCTGTCCACCGGCGCAGCAGGACGTACATGCCAATGGCAAGGTAAGCCAGCGCGATCAGCCGCAGGCCCTGATTCCGGCTGCGGTCTGTTGGCTCCAGGATGACCGGAACTTCCAGTGGCGCGTTCCCACGCACAAGGGCATAGGTAATGTGGCCCCATGTGCCGGTGCGCAGCATCTCGCGCTGCAGGGCTGCTGCTTTCGTTGTCTTGTGGTGGTTTGCGTCCAGCATTAAGTCGCCGGCACGGACGCCGGCACGGTGCGCGGTTGAGGTCAACGGCACGCGCTGCGCCACCAGGCCAGCCTGGGGACCCGTGCTTTCAATCCACCAGACACCATCGGTAGGCGCCTCGTAGGAGTTCTCCTGCAGAAAGTTGGCGATGCCCAGAGCGCAGGCAAGGAGGGTAACAAGGGCCAGCAGGATGGCGACTGCGCGTGTTTGAAGCGCCTTGCCCATGAACTCCCTTCGATCTCCAGTGCGGCGGAATGGTCAGACTACAAACCAGATGCACGTAGAAGGCCATTCACAAGCTGAACGTACTATGCGCAAATGAAGGTTTGTACCTGCGATCATACTGGCCGGGAGGGCCGGGAAGCTACAGGCATTTCGCGTCCGAATAGACTTCTACTGATTCCCATAGGTGATCCTTCTGACTGCGGGAGTACCGCACAGGGTGCGGCAGCGCTTGACCCGGAGTGCAACTACGGTGAACCTGAAGGTATGACACGTTTTCGGCAAGATACGCAGGCGCAGGCCGTGCTGCATCGTGACAGCGAATACTCCTTGCCGGTATACGCCCGGTTTCCCGTGGTGATGGATCGCGGCGAAGGCGTGTACGTCTACGACACATCGGGTCATCGTTATCTGGATCTGATGGCAGGTCTCGGTGTCAACGCACTTGGGCACGCCCATCCACGCATGGTGGCGGCCACCTGCGACCAGGCAGCGAAAATGGTGCACCTGTCACCGCAGTACTGCACTCCTTATGCGGGCGAGTTGGCAGAGCGTTTGTGCGCCTTGTCCGGTATGGCTGGGGTCTTCTTTTCGACGGGCGGGGCGGAATCTGTAGAGGGTGCATTGAAACTGGCGCGTGCACACGCCCGGCAGAACTACACCGCCGCCAAACATCGCGTGGTGTCGCTGACGGGCAGCTATCACGGCCGTACCTACGGCGCGATGTCTGTTACGGGGCAGACAAAATACCGGGACGGGTTTGAGCCAGGTGTGCCCGGTTCCGACTTTGTGCCGCGTGAGGACATCGAGGCTCTGCGAGCCGCTGTGACGGACGACACGTGCGCCATCCTGATGGAGACGGTGCTAGGCGAGGGCGGCGTTTATGAGGTTTCCACCGTGTACCTGCAGGAGGCTCGCCGCCTGGCTGACAAGCATCGGGCGCTGCTGATCCTGGACGAAATTCAATGCGGTCTTGGGCGAACCGGCAAGTGGTTCGCCTTTGAGCATCACGGTGTCCAACCGGACGTTCTTATCATCGGCAAGCCCCTGGGTGGCGGTCTGCCGCTGAGCGCGTTTCTGGTGCAGGCCGACCTGTTTCAGGCGCTTGGGCTTGGAAAACACGGCAGCACGCTGGGTGGTACACCGCTTGCCTGCCGCTTGGGGCTGGAGTTTCTGGATGTGGTGGAAGAAGAGCATTTGCTCGCGCAGGTGACCGATACCGGGAACTACCTGCGGCAGCGTCTTGACCGGCTCGTAAGCGAGTGCGACGTCGCGATGGAGGCACGCGGGATCGGTCTGATACAGGGCCTCGAACTCAGCATCCCAGGACGCCCCCTTGCGGAAGCGGCGCTGGAACAGGGTCTGATGCTCAACTTCATCCAGGGCAGCGTCATGCGCTTCCTGCCTGCGTTCCTGCTGCAGCGCTCCCATGTTGACATGGCATTTGCCACAATCGAAGCGTTGCTTCAGGACGCTTCATCGGCGCTTTCTGAAGATGCGCTGGCAACTGCAAGCCGCTAGTGGCCAGCTGCTAAGCAGAGGAGACTGGGAAGAAGCGTTTCTCAAGCCACTGCCGCATGGCGAGCTGCATGCGGTCCAGCTTGGGTTGGTGAGAACCCGGCACACCTGCAAAGAAGTGTTCCGCGCCTTCGATCCAATGCATCTCTTTGGGGTCAGGAGAGGCTTTGAACGTTTGCTCCATCAACTCGCGCGGGGCGAATGGGTCTTCCGAGCCGGTCAGGAACAGCTTGGGCGCCGTGCAGCCGTGCAGGAAGTCGTAGTTGTAGTCGCGCCCACCCGCGGACAGTGGCATGCCCAGACCGACCAGACCTTGTATCCGTGGATCACCGCAAGCAGCCTGGAAGCCGATGTTCGCGCCAAAGGAGAAGCCTGCCAGCAAAAGTGGCAGTTGGAAGGTTTTGTCCAGCCAGTCGATGGCGGACCTTACGTCTTCAATCTCGCCCGGACCTCCACTGTGAACGCCGGCGCTGCGACCGGTGCCCCGAAAGTTGAATCGCAGCACGGGGAGTCCGAAATGAGAAAAAGCTTTCATGGCCTGATAGACCACTTTGGTGTGCATGGTCCCACCCGATGGTGGGTGTGGGTGGCAGACCACGGCGGCATACGTTGCGGTCGCCTGACCCACGTTCAGCAAGGCCTCCAAAGCACCCGCTGAACCGCGGAGATCGTCGATTGTCTGGATGGTAGCTGTCACAGAATCATGTTACCGATAAGCCGGCAGTCGCATGCCTCGGGTATCCTGAGTGTCTATGGCGATCAATCCTATTGCTTTGACCCGGCAGCTTGTCGACATTGAATCGACAACGTACCACGAGGGCCGCTGCGGTGCTTTTCTGCACGAGTATCTGCTCGGTTTGGGTTACAACGTCGAGAAGCAGCCAGTCGAGCAGCCGGATCTGGCGCTTACCCCCGGCGGGGGCATGGGTGACCGATTCAATCTGTACGCGACTATGCCAGGCACCGCGCCGAAGATTACGCTGTCGACGCACTTCGATACGGTTCCGCCTTACTTTGGCTCGGCCGAGGACGACACCTGGGTGTATGGTCGTGGTTCTTGCGACGCCAAAGGCATTCTTGCCTCGCAGATCGCCGCCGCGGAGAAGCTGTACAGGGGCGGCGTGCCGGTTGGTTTGCTCTATGTTGTTGGAGAGGAGCGCGATTCCGCCGGTGCCAAGGTTGCAAACCAGGATGGACATGGCTCGCTCTACCTGATCAACGGCGAACCAACGGAGAACAAGCTGGCCATTGCCACAAAGGGAGCGCTACGCGTGGAGTTGCGTGCCGGCGGTAAGATGGCGCACTCGGCGTATCCGGAACTGGGCGATTCCGCAATTGAAAAGCTGGTGCATGTATTGCATGACCTGCTGGCGGCGGAGCTGCCGGTTGATCCGGAGATTGGACCGTCCACCCTGAACATCGGCATCCTGTCTGGCGGACGTGCACCGAACGTCATCCCCGATGCGGCGGAAGCACACCTGCTCATCCGCCTGGTCGGTCCTTCACAGGAAGTGAAGACAGTGGTGGAGCGGGTCGTTGCAGGGCGTGTGGACGTGAAGTACTCGCTGGACCTGCATACCGTCCGCATGAAGCGTATGCCGGGTTGGGAGACGATGGTGGCAAAGTACGCCACGGACATTTCATCGTTGACTGCCTGGGGAGAACCCATGTTGCTGGGTCCGGGAACCATTCACGTGGCGCACACGTCGGAGGAAAAGGTCCTGAAATCAGAACTGCTGCAGGCCGTGGATAAGTACGCTGAGTTGGCAGGAAGTCTGGCTGCAAAGCTCTGAGGGTTACTGCCCGTAGATCAGCAGCCCAAAGAGGAAGATCCAAAGCACGCCCATGGTATGCCAGTACCATGCGGCGGAGTCAATGAGAATCTGCCTCGATTCGATCATGCGCGCCGTCCGCATGCCCACTACCGCCGCAATCAAAAGCATCAGGCCCAGCAGGAGATGGATGCCATGAATGCCTGTAATCAGGTAGAAGAAGCGTGAGGAGGGATTGCCCTCAAAGAAAATGCGCTGCATCGCAAGCTGCTTCCAGGCGACGTACTGGCCCCAAAGGAAAAGACCGCCAAAGAGGATCGACAGGCTCAGCCAGGGCAGCACGCGCTTGCGCGTGGGCCGGCCCAGGCCTAGCCACTCTTCCAGCACATCCATCTCGCGGAAGATGCCACGCCGCGCCACCTCAACGGTCAGCGACGATAACAGCAACACGATCGTATTTAGCCAGAGGATAGACGGCACGTCAATCGGCAGCCAGGGATTGATCCAACGGTTGTACGCGTCAAAATGGCCAGAATGCTTTGTCACGAAGAATGCGCTGACGATGGCGATAAAGAACATCAGGTCGCCGCCCAGCGCGAAGAACAAGCCCAGGCGGTAACGCTGCAGCCGTTCCCTGGGGCCGCGGCTGCCTACCGGGCGATTGTTCCAGTTCTCCCCTTCGCCGCCGCCTCCAGTGTGCTTTGGGTCAACTGGTGGGAGTTTCCCGCCGCCAGTGTCGCCTTCGTCTACGCGCTTCGGCGGGCGCTTCTCTACAATTTCGTCGGGATGAAGAAGAGTGGGCATGGGAGCTTGCTTATCGCAGATATTACTCCGCTTTTTCGAGGCCTGCACGCCCTGCGGCGCGGATCAGCCGAGGCGGCGCGGCTAGGCGCGGACGGCCTTGACATTGTCGACAAATAGCTGGTGAACGCGCGTGTCATGCGACAGCTCCGGGTGAAATGTCGCTGCCAGCAAGTGGCCCTGGCGCACCAGCGTAGGGAAGCCTTCGCGCTCTGCAAGGGTCTCTACCTCCGGGCCAGTCTCCGTAATGCGCGGTGCGCGGATATAAACCATCTCGATCGGGCCACCGGGCAGCGACGTCTCAGCCTCCAGGATGCGCGAATCGTTCTGCCGCCCATAGGCGTTGCGTTCAATGGTGATGTCGAGCGCATCCAGTGAACGCTGCGACGGGTTGAGCACACGTTTTGCCAGCAGGATGACCCCGGCACATGTCCCGAAGGTTGGCTTTGCCTGGACAAAGGAGGTGAGCGCCTCAAAGAAGCTGGCTCGCTCCAGGTGCTTCAGGAATGTTGTGGACTCGCCACCTGGAATGACAAGTCCATCAATGGCCGCGAGCTGCTCCGGCTTGCGCACCAGCAGGGTCCTTGCGCCGGTGGATTTCAGCATGCGCACGTGCGCGTCAAACGCACCCTGCAGCGCTAGAACGCCGATCACGGGCGAATCAGCTGACGATTGAAGGTCGGGCATACGTCATCATAGCGGCTCCTGGGTAAATCAAAGGGGCCGCGATTGCTCGCGGCCCCTCTACACAAAGAAGAAAGAGTTACCAGCCGCGTGTCTGCATCAGGTGCTGCTCTTCGATTGCCATGGCGGCGAGTCCCTTCATGGCACCGGTTACGGCTTCGCTGGCCTCGGCCAAGATCTTGGGGTCGTCGAAATGTGTCGCCGCAATGACGATGGCGCGTGCGCGGGAGACCGCTTCCTCGCGTTCCTTGGGGTCGTTCTCCACGTCAAGCGGAGTAGCGCGTTCCTTCATAAAGATGCCAGAGCCGACAAACACTGTCTCCGCGCCCAGCTGCATCATCAACGCGGCATCCGCGGGTGTGGCAATACCGCCCGCGGAGAAGTTTGGTACGGGCAGCTTGCCGGTCTGCGCGACCATGCGAACCAACTCGTAGGGTGCGCCATGAACCTTGGCAGCGTTATACAACTCCTCATCTCCCAAGACGGTCAGCGCTTTGATTTCGCGGATGATCTGCCGCATGTGCTGCACCGCGTGGACAACATCGCCGGTGCCTGGCTCGCCCTTGGTACGAATCATGGCAGCGCCCTCGGCGACGCGGCGCAAGGCTTCGCCAAGGTTGCGCGCGCCACAAACGAAGGGCGTTGTAAAGGCATGCTTGTCGATGTGGTACGTATCATCGGCGGGCGTCAGCACCTCCGACTCATCGATAAAGTCGACGCCAAGCTGCTGCAGGATCTGTGCTTCCGCAAAGTGGCCGATACGAGCCTTGGCCATGACAGGAATTGAGGAGACCTCGATGATCTGCTTGATGAGCTTTGGATTCGCCATGCGGGCCACGCCGCCTTCGGCCCGGATCATCGCGGGAACGCGCTCCAACGCCATGACGGCGACAGCACCCGCTTCTTCCGCGATGCGGGCCTGTT
>CAXTFT010000125.1:4835-10498 GCA_964243585.1 uncultured Terriglobus sp. | reverse complement strand
GCGGTTCACATGGGGCAGATAGCGGCCTGCGAAGTAGGACCACGCCCAGCCATGGATATTGCCCGCGGGGGGCACGGCCAGCCGCAATCCTTTCGGCAGATGCCCGGCGTAGAGAAGACTGATGGGATGTCCCTCTGCCGGGTTCGCGCTCGCGGCCAGCATGTGCCAGGGCGCTGCAACGACCGTAAAAACGATAAGTGCAAGCGCAGGGTGCAGTCTCCGGACGCGCTGCAACGTACCCCGCATGCCCCGCGTTGAGACGAGATAGAGCAGTGCTGTGGCGACCGGTAGCAACAGCCCACTGGGACCGGTGGTCAGCACAGCCAGCGCGCACGCCGCAGCAAATCCAAGGCATGGCAGCACCTGTGCCTCGCCCGTGCGCTCCTGCGGTGCGGTTTCTGCCCGCCAAAGGCAGAAAACCGACCCCGTAAACCATAGGCAGCACAGGGCGTCGGCACCCAGGATGCGCGTGAACAGAAACAATGCCGGGCTCAGCAGAAGGCACGCCGAGGCATACAAACCCGCGCGGCTGCTCTTGAAGGCTCGCTCTGCAAAGGCTTGGACAAGCAGCGCCAGCAGCAAAATAGACATTGCCTGGGGCACGCGGGCCTGTGCCGCGCCCACCCCAAATACGCGCATGCTTCCGGCCATCGACCAGTACAGCAGGGGTGCTTCTTCCATCTGCCGAAGGCCGTTTGCGTACAGCGTCACAGCATCGCCGCGTACCGCCATTTCCCGCGCGATTTCCGCGTGGAGTGCATCCGGGCCGTCCAACAGCGGCGGCGACAGCAGTGCGAACGAGCCGTACAAGGCAAGCCACAGCAGCGCAACGACCCAGCGATTGCTCACGCGCAGCCTCCTGCTGCAGGCTACTCCTTGCCGTCGCGGAACTTGCCAAACAGGGTATTGAGGACCTCTGATCTGGTAGGGTGCGCGAAGACGCCCTCCCGCAACACGGGGTAGGGCAGCTTACCCATCATGGCAATCTGGATCTGTGCCATGACCTCGCCGCCGTCGACGCCCAGCACGGTTGCCCCCAAAATCTGCTTTGTCTCGGGATCGACCAGCGCCTTGATCATGCCGCGCGATTCCGCCATCTGGTTTGCTCGCGCCATTTGTTTCATGAGAACTTCTGCAACGCGCACGGATATGCCCTGCTTCGCTGCTTCGGCTTCACTCAGCCCAACGCGCGCCAGTTCCGGGTCGGTAAACATTACGTAGCAGACCAGGCGATCCTTGATGGAAGCATTGCCGTTCTGCAGCAGGTTGGCCCGCAGGATGCGATAGTCGTCGTACGAAATGTGGGTGAAGGCCGGGCCGCCCTTTACATCGCCCAGCGCCCAGATGCTGGGCGCGGCGGTCTCCAACCGGTCATTCACCTCAATGTAGCCATGTTGCTTCTGCTTCACGCCCACACGTTCCAGGTGTAGCGACTCCACGTTCGGCGTCCGTCCGGTGGCGACCAGCAGGTGCGATCCCTGGACGATCTGCGGCTTGCTATCGACTTCGATCTCCAGCGTTACAGAACCTTCACTGCCCGAGACTCTCTTGACGGCAGAGCAGGTCAGAATCCTGATGCCATCCTCTTCCAGAATGCCGCGCAGGCACGCGGCCACATCGTCATCCTCATGCGCTGCAAATCGCTCGCCGCGTTCCAGCACGGTCACCTTCGATCCGAAGCGCAGGAACATCTGCGCAAACTCCAACGCGATATAGCCTGCACCCAGGATGACGAGGTTCTCCGGCACCGTCTGCAGTTCCATGATGCTGGTGCTGTCAAGGTAGGGAACCGAGTCAAGGCCGTCGACCTCCGGCGGATGCGGCCGCTCGCCCGTGTTCAGAAACACCCGGCTGGCGGCAAGCTCCCGTGAGCCGCCGTCCTGCAGGGCGACGGAGATGTTGTAGGTCCCGCCGCCGGGCTGGTCCGCGGAGAAGCTGGCCTCACCCATAATGAGCGTACCGTTCTCACCTTCCAGTGACTCTCCGCTGTTTTTGCGCGAGGCCAGCACCAGCTTCTGCTTGCGCTCCCAAACCTTGTGAAGATCTGTGCCGACCGTACCCGTCTCCACGCCGAAGTCCGCGCCACGTCTGGCCAGGTAGGCCACCCGCGCGCTTGCGTCGACAGTCTTCGACGGGGTGCAGCCGTCGTTGACACAGGTGCCGCCCGGGTAGCGCCGCTCAACGACAGCTGTCTTCCAGCCGTGCTTCATCATCGCCTGCGCCAGCGGATTGCCCGCCTGGCCGGACCCGATCACGACGGCGTCGAAATGCTCTGGTTGGGTGCTCAAAACAACTCCTGCTTACCGCGATATATGTAGTGGTTTGTCGTCCTGAGCGTGGCCAGTATTTCGATGGACGCCTGCATCGGCATAGCAGCTTCAGGCTTTTGCGAGAACCATCCAGCCATTTTGCTGGATGGTAGGTCTCGAGATCCTTCGCTGCGCTCAGGATGACGGACATCGTGACGAGTTCACATGCGGATTTGCCGGTGCCCCGTAAATGACACAGTCATGTACGGGTGTTGCCCGAGCCTGCTCATGCGCTTCGCACAGGAACAGGGCAACCGCTCAAGCAGGAACCCGGATCAGACCGTCATCAATTCCTTTTCCTTCACCTTGAACATCTCTTCCAGCGTCTTGATCTGCGCGTCGGTCATTCCCTGCGTTTCTTCCTGGGCGCGCTTTTCGTCGTCGGCGCTGATCAGCTTGTCCTTGGTCGCTTTCTTAATGGTGTCGTTGCCCTCGCGGCGAATGTTGCGGACGCTGGTCTTGTGGTCCTCAAGGATGCCGGCAAGCTGCTTTACTGCGTCGCGGCGGCGCTCCTCCGTCATGGGAGGCACGGGTACGCGGATCACCTTGCCGTCGTGCATGGGATTGAAGCCCTGGCCGCTGGTGCGGATGGCTTTTTCAATCATGCCAACCACACCCACATCGAAGGGCTGCACCACAATCTGGTTTGCTTCCGGCGCGCTCAACTGCGCCAGCTGGTTAATCGGCATCTCCGATCCGTAATAGTCCACGCGGATGTTGTCCAGCATGTGTACATTAGCGCGGCCCGTGCGCACCGACAGCAGGTTCGAGCGAAAGTCTTCGATCGACTTCTTCATGCGTTCGGTCAACTGGACCTGCAGGTCCTTCAATGCGGGAATGTTTGCCATCTGCGATGCCATGGGTTCCGTCCTTCAGGCGCGGTTGCGCGACGTGTCGATTCTATCGGATGCAACCTGCACAGAAGACGCTGTTGACTCTGGCCTTGACCATCTGCACAGCCTCCAATGGGGCCTTACTTACGACCTGCCAGGTGCTTAATGCTCTTTCTGGTATAGGTCGTATGAGCCGAAGGTCCCGACGCGCCGCCAATTCACTTGCAGCTCCCGGACCAGCAGCAGACCCTGCAGGTAGGGTTCGTGACGCTGCTTGTAGCGGTATCCAAACCGTAAACGGAACTTCATGCCTTCGTTGTTGATGGCGTTTTCCGAGACCCGTTTGATCAGGTTTGGAGCCAGGACGAAGTCCGCACCACGCATGTCGGTGACTGTCCGCTGCTCCGCATCGCTGTCGACAGCAGCAATGCAAAAGTAGAGCGGCTGGTACTCGCCGGCTGCGGTAAGTACGTTGGTCGCGCGCATGGGTGTGTACCAGGGAGAAGCCACGCTGCGTCCCTGGAGCATCCGCTGCAGGCGCGGCAGATCGACATCCTCGTAAGGGCTGGGCCGCTGCAACAGCAGTTTGCGTACCGGACCACTGCCAAGCGCATACTCCTGGGCTACCGAGTAGGTACAAAACAACAGCGCAACTGCAACGCCAATGCGTTGCGCGGGCAGGCGCATACGGTCGAGAGCGACAAAACTTAGTAGAAAGACGGGCCAGCCGTTGTAGAAAACGTGCAGCGGGTCGCACCGACCGAGTGCTGCTGGTAGCAATCCCAATCCGGCAATGTACGTGCCAATCAGCAGCCCATTACGCGCTGTGCTGCCTGGATTGTTCTCCGGGTCTGCAACAGCCGCAGCCACAACGACCGGCGCCAGCCATACCACGCAAATGAGCAGAAGATAGATGTGCGGCGCTGGTTCCAGCAGCATGTTATAGCCGCCGTTGCTGAAGTCCTTCAGCGTACGGAAGTAGTCAGGCCCCACAACAAACGCGAACGCGCCGCTGCCCAGCGCAGCCGACACCGGGACCAGCAGCCAGGAAAGTCCGGCTCTCCATGAGGGCGTCGTCTTCCATGCACGGAACAAGCCGTACACACCTGCTCCGGCGGCAAAGGCCACGCCCATCTCCGGCGATATGGCGAAGGTCATCACTGCGCCGATCCCAGCAAGCAAATTTGCCTGCAAGGCTGTCTTCTGGCGCGACAGCCATACCAGCGTGAAAATGCTGCAGACGAAACGGAAGGCCGTGTAGTTCAAGCCTTCCTGCGGATCAAGCGTCACCACGCACAGCAGGAGGAACGCCGCGATCTTCATGGGTCTGCGCATGGGCATGGCAGAGACCGTGTAGAACAACATGGCGGTGCCGACCATCTCCATGACACAGAGCGAGACAACGTAAGCAATCATGGCGGACACATGCACCATGCCCAGCACACGGATAAACGCCGCAGGCCACAAATACATCAGCGGACCGTAGGCGAACTCGACATCGCGGTACAGCGCCTTATGAAAAACAAGGCCGCTGCGCAATTGGGTTAGAAAGTAACCGGCGTCGGCATAGTACATGCACAACCGGATCATCTGAATGCCAAGCACCGCGGCAGACAGGGTAACCACACCCATGCCAATCCAAAGCCAACGCAGTGGCAGCCGCTTTTCGTTTTCGCCTGCTTCTGCAGCAGCGGGTATGAAGAAACGAAAACGCCAGCACAGCAGGCACGTCAGCACACCCACTGCGGCAGCAGCTATGGCGCCCATGCGATTATTGCCACCCGCGGTGTACACCGGCGAAAATACTGGAACCTGCAGCGGATAGTGAAAAGGCAGTACGAAAGTACCCAGCATGGTGACTGCTGCAACCAACAGCCAGAAAATCGTTCTTCGCTTCAGAAAAAGCTCCTCTGCGTGGCCGAGGGCCGATACCGTACAGCGCTGGGCAGCCATGTACCTGTTGCGTGAGTTACCAAAATGTCCGCAACGCTTCTTCGCAGCAGGCAGATGCTTTCGCCATCGCCTACCATTGGGATGGGGCAGGGCATCCATTCCTGCTCCAGGTAGCTCTCAGGCAGGTTTGCATGCACTACGCTGGGCCAGTCCACCAGCACATTGATGTGTTCGCTATCAATAAAGGCTGGCAACTGGTGCCGGGCCGATGCTTCCAGCGCGCCCTGGTTGAGCTTTCCATCCAGGTTGTCCACATTATGGTTGAAGAAGCCCACCACGCCACTCTGGAATGAACCCACGTGCGCAGTTGGAAAGTTCTTTCGAATGTAACCTGCGGAGATGGTTTGACTGTTCCCAAGGTGTCCGGTATGCAGCGATCCACCTGCCCAGCATGCGAAAACCATAGCGAGCACCAGGCCGACAGTAACTATATGCCGCCTTACCCAGCCTGAGTGCGCCAGCGCGACCGCACAGGCCGGCACCGTTAGCACAGCCAGCGGCGCAACGTACCGGTAGTAGAAGTGCGTCGCGTTGAACAGAGCTACGTAGATGGCCACCAAGGTGACCA
>CAXTFT010000125.1:477-4825 GCA_964243585.1 uncultured Terriglobus sp. | reverse complement strand
CCAATCCGGCTAACCACACCATGCTGTGCCGCGAGAGCAGCAGCCCACGCAGCGACTGGCGAAGATCCTGCCTGTAGGCAAGCAGTCCCACGATCGCAACTGCGCTCAAAATGGCGATCAGAACGGTAACATGAGAAACCACGCCGTAACACCACGGCATGACCTCTCCTGCGACAGCGATCAGCATGGTGCCAGCGCGCTGGGCAAAGACATGCTGTGTCACCAGGGTAGATTCGGCTTTGCCCGAGCTGGGTAGCCACGACCCACTGACGCGGTGAACAAACCAGAACCACGGGCTGACCAGCAGCAGCGCGATGGCACCGGAGCCCAGCGCCTTCCCCCACGATACCCATCGGTATGCCAGCAAGACACCCAGTAACACGGCAAACATCAGGCCGAAGTCGATCCGGGCCTCGCCCGCGCAGCCCGCAGCCAGACCCAGCAGCAACATGTCCTGCACGCTGGTTCTGCCCCTGACTGCAATGCGCAGTGTTATTTGGAAACAAGCCGCAATAAGGATCAGGTAAATGCCCGTTTCCAACCCATAGGTAAACAGACGAAACAGCGTAAAACTGAATACTGTGAGTAGAAACGCAAGCACTGCGGCATAACGGCGCAGCGACGGTGGCGCCAGCATCGCGGCAATTCTGCTCAACTGCCAGGCCAGCACCACGAACAGTGCCGCACCTAGTAACATGACGCTGCGGATCAGCGCGGCAGAGCTGCCATGGAACACCTTGACAATCCAGTCCAGCAAGGCGAACAGCACAGTCGCCAGCGGTTGAATGCCCGTGGCCCATGCGCCGCGGTTGTACACCACATGCCCCTTGGTAGCAATGTTGTCAGCCACGGTCAGCATGTAGTACCCATCTTCACCCACGGGCTTATCGATGAGGAAAGGCCAGTGTGACGATGAGACCATGCTGGTGGGAAAGCCGCTGGGCGAGCATGTTGCCAACAGCGCTACATAGGCCAGCACGGCAAGTGCCGCACAAAGCATCAGCGCGCGCAATGGTACCTGCAACGGGCGGTGCTGGTTGCTATTTGGCACGGTGTGGCTCCCTAGCGCAAGCGCTGTTGTAAGACAGGCGTCATACATGTGCTGCATGTAGCACTGCAAGCAGCAAGTGCAGACCTGCACGATTGGGTACATGAATCTGCTTGCTTGTTAAAGCGCGAACCCTTATGCGCTTTCGCGTATACGAAAGTAGGGTGCTGAGCAAAGTGATATCTATAAACGTGAGATACAAGCCCCAGGAAATTTACTGGCTGCAATTGTTGGACAAGCCACGCCGTTTCGGCTCACTCTGAAAATTACGGTCTCTGCAACGACTACAAGGAGTGGATTGACACTACAAGCGAGTCGCGTGCCTTCTCCTTGGTACAGTCAAGCGCCACGTTCAAAGCCCGACGCTGCACAAACCGGCAGGTAACCGGCACTAACAAGTTGCCTGAGCGCGAACCCGTTCACGAGGCCATTTTGCACATCGATCTTCAGGAGTCTCAGAACAGCGACACATTTCGATCAACGGTCTGTGTCGTAGGTGGAGGCATCGCCGGCTTAATCCTCACGATGCGCCTGGCGCGGAGGGGGATCACTGTAAACGTGCTGGAAGCCGGAGGCCTTGGCCAGGAAGAGCGCAGTCAGGCTCTTTACCAAGCAAACATGGGCGGCGATCAGCACCTCGGAAGCAGCAGAGGGCGTTACCGCACGTTTGGTGGATCCTCCACGCGCTGGGGCGGCCAGTTGTTGCCCTTTACTCCGGATATCTTCCAGCCGCCACCTGGAGCGCCTTCCATGCCCTGGCCTATTCAGGAAGAGGAACTGAATGTTTTCTATACGGACATTCAGCGGATGCTCGGTGTGGATGCTCTGCCCTTTACCGCGGATTTACTGCAGGCACTCGGTCATGACAAGGCTCCTGTCTCCGAAGAAGTATGCCTTCGATTTTCAAAGTGGATTCCCTTCAAGGCTCGCAACCTGGGCGGTACATTGGGCGCGAAAGCACTTGCTCATCCGCTGGTAACAGTCTTCTCGCACAGCAACGCTGTCCAGGTAGAAACTGTAAGTGCCGACCCCACCCGGATCGCCTCCATCCGGGTGGTGGATTACAACTCCCGTGTTTTCCACTTTCACGCGGATCATTTCGTCATCTGTGCCGGGACGATTGAGAGTTCCCGCCTTCTGCTTTGCTCGCCTGGCGTTCCCAACACCTACGACCAACTGGGGCGCTACTTTCACGATCACGTTTCATACCCTGCGGCGGAGTTTCTTTCGCCAGGCCGGGAGCGGGCAATCAAACTGTTTGGCCCCTACTATGTCGATGGCACCATGCACTCTGCCAAGCTGGAAGCCGCACCAGGTTTGCGCATACGTGAAGGCCTGCAAAACGTGATGGCTCACATGGTCATTCTGGAACCGGAAGACTCCGGTGTCGCGGCTGTCCGCAATTTGCTGCGATCGCTGCAGAGCCGAAAGCTGCGGCAGGCTTTCGTGTCCAACCTTGCTCCCGTCGTCCGTGGCGCGGCTGATGTGGCAAGGCTCTGGTTCTACTCCCGCTTCAAGCAGAGGCGGGCCATCAGTAACAAAGCCAAACTGATGCTCCATATTGATGTCGAGCAGGCTCCGCACGCCGACAACCGCATCCGGCTGTCGTCGAATGACAACGATGCCCTGGGGCTGCCGCGCGCGGTGATCGAATGGCGTGTTCGCGAGCCGGAACTGGAGACGGCGCGCTGCTACGTCCCGTTCGTCCGGGAGTACCTGCGTACCTGTGGTGTGGAGTCCATGGAGTGGGAAAAGGCCCGTCCTGCCATGGTGGACACCTACCATATGATGGGCGGCATGCGCATGGGTACCGATCCCGCGGCAAGCGTGGTCGACACCGACCTGAAGGTCCATGGCCTGACGAATCTTTACATTGCAAGCTGTGCCGTTTTTCCGTCAGGCAGCAGCAGCAATCCAACTTTTACGCTGATGGCGCTGACGCTTCGATTGGCCGAACGGCTTGCGGACCTCTGTCGTTTCCCGCAAGCGATTGCCTCAGCAGTGCCAGTTCAGCATCCGTGAAGCGGCAAGCTTCCAGTGCCTTTACATTGCTTTGGATGTGACCGACCTGCATCATTGCCGGAACAATGGCAGCTAAACCTGTGCCGCGCAGCACGCAGTTCAGCACCACCTCCGGCAGCAACTGCGGATCGTCCACAGCCAGCTTCTGCCGCAATGCCGGCGGAAGGTCAGACGACAGATATAGCTGCGCGATCTTTGCCTTTGTGTGCGCAACTCCTCCCGCACCGCCGAAGACATGGTTCGCAACCAGCAGCAGGTCGCGGTTGCGATTCGTCTCTGCAGCAAAGCCTATGTTGGAAAGATTCAACGCGAATTGAGCTGTTGCCAGGGGAGCGGGTCGCTCTGCAAAGTATTGAGCTATCACCGGCAGGTCAGCGGAAATGCCCACCATGCGAACCCGCCCGCTCTGCACCAGGCGGCTCATCGCGTCCATCAGGTCGTCCTGCTGCAGTACGGAGGCGGGCGCGGCATGCATCAGCAGCATGTCGACATAGTCCGTCTTCAGTTCGCGCAAGCTGGTGTCCAGGCTGGTGCGCAGTACTTCCGGCGTGAACTGATTCCCGACAAACTGGTCCTGCACCTGCCGCCGCGCCACAGACCGCAACGCAGGCACGGCACGCACGGCAAGCTGTGCCAGTGGCTTTAGCCGATGCTTCCAGCTGTTCGCCGCCGGCATGATACCGAACTTGGTGCACAGCACCACGGACTGCCTCCGGCTCTGCATAAACTCGCCGACCACGCTCTCCGACTGGCCATACCCATACGATCGAGCCGTGTCATAAAGCGTAATACCCGCATCAAATGCAGCTGCCAGCGCCAGCAGTGAATCCTTTCGCGAGACACGCCCAGCAACAGCGGAACACCCAAAACCAAGCTCGGATATTTGCAGCGAATCACCCAACCCAGGAAATGTCCTGCTGCGCATACGTTCCCTCATCTCCAATTACTGGACATGTTGTTCAACCGATGTATAACGGCGAGGTGTGCCAGCTCAACCAGGTTAGGCCATGCCACGCATGATCCTGCTCAGGCCAGTCCGGTGCTCTGCGCCTGCTCATGCGCGTGGTAGCTCGACCGCACCAGGGGACCGCTTTCCACGTGGCGAAAACCCATGCGCAGTGCCTCTTCCTTCAGGAAGGCGAACTCCTGTGGCGTGTAGTAGCGCTTCATGGGCAGGTGGTCTTTCGATGGCCGAAGATACTGGCCGATGGTCAGGATGTCGACGCGGATCGCGGCGAGATCGCGGAAGACGTCCAGCAGTTCGTGCGTCTCTTCGCC
>CAXTFT010000125.1:0-467 GCA_964243585.1 uncultured Terriglobus sp. | reverse complement strand
GCCGGTCTTGGTCACCTGCTTCGGGCTCAGTTCTTTCGCCAGCCGCAGGTACCCGATGGAGCGCTCGTACCGCCCACCGGACTTGGCAACACGGTACAGCCGCGGCACGGTCTCGATGTTGTGGTTCAGGATCTCCGGCTTTTCGGCGACAACCAGCCGGATCGCCTCTTCCGTGCCCTGGAAGTCTGGGGTCAGCACTTCCACCTGGCAGCCGGGAGCCTGCGCGCGAATCTCGCGGATCACCTCAACAAAGGCGCGTGCGGCACCAGTGTTGTCGTCGTCGCGGTTCACGCTGGTGATGACGGCATGCTGCAGGCCGAGCTTCGCGACGGCGTAGGCCACGCGGCGCGGCTCGTCGAAGTCGATCGGCTCCGGTTTGCCGCTGGGCACGGCGCAGAAGCCGCAGCGACGGGTGCAGCTGTTGCCCAGCATCATGAAGGTGGCGGTCTTGTGGTTCCAGCACTCGC
>CAXTFT010000124.1:8094-10517 GCA_964243585.1 uncultured Terriglobus sp. | reverse complement strand
ATTCGCGCGGAGTCTTTTTCTCGACGGGGTCCTGACCGGCTTTACCTGGGCGCTTTATGCCTTTGGTTTCCGTCGCGGTACCGGGTGCGGACGCAATCACCTCAACGACGCCTTCGGTTTCGCTGATTTCCTCAGCTTCGTCCACTGCCGCGATTTCGGCTTTGCTGTCCTTGCTCTTCGCTGCGTACTCGACGAGGAAAGGCGGCTTCAGTTGCTCGCGGATCTGGGCGAACTTACCCAGCATCTGCCGCATTTCGGGCGAGCTAACAGTTGTGTAATCGATGCGTCTGTGCGCACCCTGCGCGTCCAGGTACTCCAGCGACCAGATGCCGTGTTCCTCATCGCGCACGGGTTCACCCACGTATTTAAACTGGAACTCAGTCGCCATCGCTTGCAGGCGTCCTACCATCTCTTCCAATTTGTCGGGTGTCTCAAAATCAGAGCGCTTGGCGGGTTCCTTGCCTTCATTCGCGAATAACTCGGCGACTGCGGTGGTCACGCGGTCATTGCGGAAGCGCTTGTCGGCTTTGTCAAAGAAGCCCAGGTACTCGTTCAGGGCGCCCATGAACTTTGTCAGATCATCGCCCGCCAGGGTCTGGTCCAGTTCACGGCCGCCCTCGCCGTAGTGGACGACCATGCCGTCAGCAGCGCGCTTGACCATCACCTTGACAAAGTCACGGTCGTCCTTGATGTACTGCTCGAACTTGCCCTTTTTGATCTTGTAGAGCGGGGGCTGGGCTATGTATACGTGGCCGCGCAGGATGAGCTGCGTCATGTGGCGGAAAAAGAAGGTCAGCAGCAGCGTGCGAATGTGCGATCCGTCCACGTCGGCGTCGGTCATCAGGATCAGCTTGCCGTAGCGCAGCTTTTCGAGCGAGAAGTCGTCCTTGCCGATGCCCGTGCCCAGCGCCGTAATCATGGCGCGAATTTCCTCGTGGCCCAGCATCTTGTCGTAGCGGGCCTTTTCCACGTTCAGGATTTTGCCTTTCAGCGGCAGAATGGCCTGGAAACGGCGGTCGCGACCCTGCTTCGCGGTGCCACCTGCGGATTCACCCTCTACTAGATAGAGCTCGCAACGGTCGGGCTGGCGCTCGGAGCAGTCGGCCAGCTTGCCCGGCAGACCTCCGCCGTCCAGCGCGCCCTTGCGGCGGGTCAGGTCGCGTGCCTTGCGGGCGGCCTCGCGGGCGCGGGCAGCGTCAATGGCCTTGTTGATGATCTTTTTGGCGACCTGGGGGTTCTGCTCGAAGAAGACGCCCAGCCGCTCGTTGACGAACGACTGCACCTGCCCGGAGATGTCGGAGTTGAGCTTGCCCTTGGTCTGGCCTTCGAACTGGGGCTGGGGCAGCTTCACGCTGATGACTGCGACCAGGCCTTCGCGGACGTCGTCGCCGCTGAGGGCTTCCTTGACGTCCTTGAACAGACCCAGCGACTGCCCGGCGGCATTGATGGTACGGGTCAGGGAAGTGCGAAAACCAGAGAGATGGGTGCCGCCATCGACCGTGTTGATGTTGTTGGCAAAGCTGAAGACCGTCTCGGAGTACGCATCGTTATATTGCAGCGCGATTTCCATCACCAGCTGGCCACGTTCGGCCTCCATGTAGATGGGCTTCTCGTGCAGAACGACCTTGCCCTTGTTAATGTGGCGGATGAACTCTTCAATACCGCCCTTGTACTTGAACACAAGGGCCTTGACTTCGCCCTTGGCGTCGGTCGAGCGCTCGTCTGTCAGCGTGATCTCGATGCCCTTGTTCAGGAATGCAAGCTGACGCAGGCGGCCCGCCAGAATGTCGAAGTTGTACTCGTGCACGCTGAAGATGGACTTGTCGGGCAGAAAGTGGACCTTGGTGCCGCGCTTTTGCGTGACGCCCACCTGCCGCACTTCGCTGATGGGATCGCCCTTGCTGTAGTCCTGCTGCCAGGTATGGCCGTCGCGCCAGATCTCGACTTCAAACTCTTCCGAGAGCGCGTTCACGCAGCTGACGCCAACGCCGTGCAGACCGCCGGATACCTTATAGCTGCTGGCGTCAAATTTGCCGCCGGCGTGCAGCTTAGTGAGGACGACCTGTACGGCAGGCATCTGCTCACCGTTACCCAGGTCCTTCATATCGACAGGGATACCGCGGCCATCGTCGGTCACGGTGATGGAATTGTCCACGTGGATGATGCAGTCGATGCGCGTGGCATGGCCCGCTAGCGCTTCATCGACGGAGTTGTCGACCACTTCGTAGACCAGGTGGTGCAGGCCCTGCTCACCCGTCGAGCCGATGTACATGGCCGGGCGCAGCCGAACGGCCTCGAGGCCCTCAAGGATCTTGATGTTGGCGCTGGTGTAGGATGGCTTGCCGGTCTCGGAAGTGATGGTCGCGGCGTTGTTCGTGGAATCAGTCTGTTGCAGGTCAAGCAGGGGCGTTTCGGTGGCCATC
>CAXTFT010000124.1:5017-8084 GCA_964243585.1 uncultured Terriglobus sp. | reverse complement strand
TACCATTCTGGCGTCTGCGGAACCGCTGGAATCGTCTGCCGCGGTTGCAGGATGATCAACGGCAGAGCCAGTACGGAAAGCGCATGGAGTCCTTCGGTAAGGGGACAAGTGTGCGCTACAATCGTAGGGTTGCGCCTTATGGCAATACCTAGCGGGTTAGCCTTCATTAGCCCAGCTTTAAGACAGGAACACCCAATGCCCAAGCTCAAAACCCACTCAGGGGCTGCAAAGCGCTTTTCCAAGACTGGCACCGGCAAGATCAAGCGTGGCCAGACCAAGAAGCGCCACATCCTGACCTCGAAGTCGACCAAGGTGAAGCGCAAGCTGACCCGTCAGGCTTACGTCTCCGATGGCGACCACGCCAAGGTCAGCCGGATGATCCCCTACGCCTGAGGTTTGCCCCAGGCATTTTCGATTTTCCGCCCAGCCGTGACGAGTGGTTCTGTCACAACGGTCCGAAGCAAAGCGTTACTGGGCCCTCGACCCTGACCGGTCGATTACGAGGCGGAAAGCAGTAAGCGTGTGAAGAGGCTTAGCCGAGCAATCGGCGACCTTACCTCCAGCCGCTAACCACCAGCAATCGCAAAAGGAGAACACCCATGCCCCGCGTAAAACGTGGCACAAAACGCAGAGATCGCCGGAAGAAGATTCTTCGCCGCGCATCTGGCTACTTCCTCACAAAATCAAAGCTCTATCAGGCAGCGCAGGAAGCGGTTGAGCGCGGACTGAAGTTCGCCTACATCGGCCGTAAGCAGAAGAAGCGCCAGTTCCGCTCGCTGTGGATCGTCCGCATCGGTGCCGGTGCTCGACTAAACGGCATGAGCTACTCGACCCTTATCAGCGGCTTGAAGAAGGCTGGCATCGAGCTGGACCGCAAGGTGCTGAGCGACATTGCGACCAACGATACCGCAGGTTTTGCCGCTCTTGCTGTGAGCGCCAAGGCTGCGAACGAGAAGGCCGCAAGCGAGCGTAAGGCAGCTTAGCTTACCGCAAGCTGGTTTGTAACCGAAATCAGTTCCAGTTACGCAGAGCTTCTGATCCCCGCACCGGAGCCGAGAGGTTACGGTGCGGGGATTTGTCTGCCTTGGCAAAAGCTGGAATATTTCTTGCGAGAAAGCGGACACTCTGCGCCAAGACAAAGGCGGCTGGGATCCCTGGCTTCGCTCAGGATGACGTAGCAGATGATGACGAAGGATGCCGGTAAACTAACAGACATGATCCGCAAGACACGCCTGTTTACGCCCGGTCCGACGCCCCTGCTTCCTGCTGCGCAGTTCGCCATGGCAGCTGCGGACATCCACCACCGCACGCCCGAGTTTCGCGCCCTGTACCTGCGCGTTTTGGCACAATTGAAAGAATTTGTCGGCACCAGGAACGACGTGATCGTGCTGTCCTCATCCGGCACGGGAGCCATGGAAGCCTCGATGAGCAACCTGACCTCGCCCGGTGACCGCATCCTCGTTTTGACCGCCGGTAAGTTCGGCGAACGCTGGACCGCGCTGGGCAAAGCTTTTGGCTGCGCCGTGGACGTCGTCTCAGCGCCCTATGGAGAGACTTTCTCTATCGACGCCGTCAAGGCCGGTTTGAAGCTGGAAACACGCGCCGTCTTTATGCAGGCCACCGAAACCAGCACCGGCGTGCGGCACTGCGTGCCTGCCGTTGCCAAGCTGCTGAAGGACACACACAGCGAAGCTCTGCTGGTGGTCGATGCCATTACCGGTCTGGGCACCAGCCATCTCGACATGGATGAGTGGGGTGTCGACGTGCTGATCGGCGGATCGCAGAAGTCCGTGATGATCCCGCCGGGCCTGTCGTACCTTGCCTGCAGTGACAGGGCGTGGGATCGCATGGAAGCGACCTACAACCCGCGCTACTATTTCGACCTGCGCAAGGAGCGCAAGAACGCGAAGAACGGTGAAAGCGCCTACACGCCTGCCGTCGCGCTGATTGCCGCGCTGGGTGCCGCGCTGGACTGGATCGCCGCGCAGGGCGACGGCAGCCTGACCGAAGGCCGCAAGCGGCTGATTGAAAACGCCGAGACCATCGCAGCTATGACCCGCGCTGCGTGCGAAGCCATGGGCCTGAAGCTGTTCGCGCCCGAGGCTGCATCTGCCGCCGCAACGGCTGTGCTTGCGCCGGAGGGCTTCACCTCCACCCAGTTCGTCAAGGCGCTCAAGTCGCGTTTTGCCGCCATTATCACGGACGGCCAGGGCGAAATGAAGGGGCAGATTTTCCGCATCGCACACCTCGGCTTCTTCGATTACCTCGACACCATCTCGCTGATCGGCGCACTGGAGCAGGTCGCGGTGCAGGACCTGAAGCTGCCCGGCTTCCAGTTCGGTGCCGCTCTGGTCGCAGCGCAGAAGACCTACGCGGAGCGCAGCGCCACCGCAGCCGCGGATCGTGCCTGCTTCTGCGGCCGTAGCGACAATTGCTGCAGCCTGGTGCATGAAGAGTACGGCGCGGGCACGGTCAGCCTGTACAAATAGGCCGCTTGTGGAACAAGGAAGGCCCACCTGCAGACAGCGGGTGGGCCTTTCGTTTGTGTCGAGAGGAAGGTCGGCATCCTGAGCGAACCCCTACCGCCGTCATCCTGAGCGAAGTCAAAGGATCTGCTGTTTTCCAGCAGCGGCATCGCAGCCCGAAAGGAAAGCAGGTCCTTTGACTGCGCTGCGCTCAGGAGGACGCAATGCGGTACATTGATCGCACACCATGCGCCGTCCCGCCCACCTCGTGACTCCCCTGCTTGCAGCAGCCGCACTCTCCATCCTGACCGGCTGCAGGCCCAAGGAGATGCAGCGTTGTGTCGATGAAAACAACAACGTGGTGGACGACAAGCTGTGTGGTGGGCAGCCGCAGCAGGTGATGCACCAGCAACCGGACGGGCATGGCGGCTTTGTGCCGCTCTTCCTTCCCATGTATCGCACTTACTACGGTGGTGGGGGCGGTTACGGCCTAGGCTCGCGCGTGTCCGGTGGTGGCTATGCACCGGTTCCCGGTCGCACATACTCTCCCGGTGGCAGCGGCTTCTTTGGCCGGTTGGGAGCGGGTGCACGGGGCATCACGC
>CAXTFT010000124.1:2456-5007 GCA_964243585.1 uncultured Terriglobus sp. | reverse complement strand
CCGACGACTCGAAGGCGAGAGGCGGCGCTTCCACGACCTGGCCGACGTCGCGGTGGGGCATCACGCGCGGCGGCTTTGGGTCGTCCTTCGGCGGCGGGGGCGAATAGATGCAGCGCAGGGTGATGCAGCCACGCGACAACTGGCAGGCGAAAGTCGAACTAGCTGGACTCACCTTCCATTCGCCGGAAGACCTGCAGGCAGAAGGCGCGGTTTACTGGGATGAGTCGGCCTGTTATGCCTTCACTGCACGTGAAATTGACACGCTGGAAGCCGCCGCGAACGAATTGCAAACCATGTGCCTGGCAGCGGCACAGCACGTGATCGACTACAAGCGTTATGCCGATCTGACCATTCCACCTGCCGCCATACCGCTGATCGAGCAGGCATGGAATGCAGAGCCGCCCGCGCTGTATGGCCGCTTCGACCTGATGTATGACGGCAGCCAGCCGCCCAAGCTGCTGGAATACAACGCGGACACGCCCACCTCGCTGATCGAAGCCGCGGTGACGCAGTGGGCGTGGCTGCAGGAAGTCGCGCCGGACGCGGACCAGTTCAACTCGCTGCATGAGCGGCTAATCGCGAAGTGGAGGGACGTTTCACCCTACCTGAAGCAGCCCGTCCACTTTGCCAGCGCCGACACGGAAGAGGATGTGCTGACCGTCATCTACCTACGCGACACTGCGGAGCAGGCCGGCCTGAAGACTGCTCAAATGCTGATAGAGGAGATTGGCTGGAGCAGCGAAGCAAACTGCTTTGTCGACCTGGAAGACCAGCCAATCCAGTCGCTCTTCAAGCTGTACCCGTGGGAGAGCCTGCTGGCCGAGCAGTTTGGACCAGCCGCCATTGGCACCTACAACAACGTCACCTGGATCGAACCCATCTGGAAGATGCTTCTGTCGAACAAGGGTATCCTGCCTATCCTGTG
Organism: uncultured Terriglobus sp.; assembly: GCA_964243585.1. Classification (GTDB taxonomy): domain Bacteria; phylum Acidobacteriota; class Terriglobia; order Terriglobales; family Acidobacteriaceae; genus Terriglobus. The sequence goes on along the minus strand of CAXTFT010000124.1, from coordinate 4,082 downwards.
GGAGCTCTATCCACAGCATCCCTTGCTGCTGGAAGCCTACCTGGACGAGCCGCACCGCATGACCAGCTACCTGCGCAAGCCGCTGCTCTCACGCGAGGGCGCCAATATTACCGTTGTCACACCCGGTGGTTCTCACATGACGGAAGGGCCTTATGGCAACGGCCGCTTCGTCTGCCAGCGCATGGTGGATCCTGCCGTTTTTACAGCACGCGACGGTACGCCGCGTTACCCTGTGCTCGGCCTCTGGATGATCGATCAGGAGTGCGGCGGTATGGGCATCCGCGAGTCACGAACGCCCGTAACCGGTAATCTGAGTTCGTTTGTTCCACACCTGTTCCGCTGATCGGGGCAGGCGGACTACCCTTAGTGCTTCTCCTCGATCGACTCTACCGATTCGCTGTTTACGTCGAACAGCCGGCAGCTTTCCGTCACCTGGTGGAAGCGGTAAGACGGGTGCATGAACAGCCCGATGCGTGCATCGCCGGAGCCCCAAACCTCCTGCACCAGCCACACACCATCCTGCTTTGGTGCACTGATCACGTGCAGCAGAAAACCCTTGTGAATGTTTGCGAGCAGACCCCCACCCAGCTTCACGTCACGCACACCCTGCACATTCGTGTCCTGCACGTGGCCGCTCTCTTCATCGACCGCGACGGTCCCCTGCATGGCTTCAACAGCCCGCTCCAGTATGCCGTTTGCTTTCGCACTCGGGTCGCCAACGGCGTCAAAGACGATAGTCGAGCGGCCTGCAACGTTTACCCGGCGCTCATTTGTCAGCTTGATAATGCGAAGGATCTGGGTGGGGGTAATGCCATTTGGGTTCGGCTTACCCTTTTCCGCATCTTCGATCTGCTTCTTAACGCGGTCAATCTCTTTCTTGGCATCGCCGCCGGTGATCGGCTTGCCGTTGTGTGTCACAGTCTGTGTGATCTGCCGAGCTTTTACGAAGAAAATTTCGCTCTCATCCTCATCCAGCTTCTTTGTGACGCCCTTGGGATCAAGCTGCGTGGTTTCCCTGCGCACGCGGCACAGGTAGCGCTCGCGCTGTTTTTCCGTTGCCTGGCTTTGTTGCAGGGCACGGGTGCGCAGTGCCTCAATATTGGGCAAAGGTTTCTCCTGGGCACTTGCACCCAGTGAAATCAGCAGAACGAAAGCAGCAAACCGGTCGGTGACCGACGAGGCCGAGGCTATAAAACGCGTACTGCGAAGATGCGCCATGCTGCATACGATGCAATACCCAGCGTCTCTGCGCACTCTTCTCCAGAGGACAACCTTAAAGGAACAGCCGCGTCCATTGCAGTGACGGTGCGTGCGCGGTAGCGTCGCGGCGAAAGGCAGACAGGCATGACTCAACAGGAACAGCAGCTTCTGAATGGATTGGTGGAACGTGTCAACGGCACACAGTTGCCCAGCAAAGACGCGGAGGCAGAGCGGCTGTTGAGTACCGCTCTCGGCGGTAATCCCGACGCGCTCTATGTCCTTTGCCAGACCGTGCTGGTGCAGCAGTTTGCCATGGATAGCACACAGCGTCAGTTGACGGAAGCACGTGCAGAGATCGACAGACTCAGGCCGACGGAGAAGCCGCAGGAACACGGCAGCTTTCTTGGGAATCTATTCGGACTTGGC
>CAXTFT010000124.1:0-2446 GCA_964243585.1 uncultured Terriglobus sp. | reverse complement strand
CAGTGACGAACGGCAGCCAGCGCCACAACCTGTCACACAGAGCCAACCCGGCTACCAGACTCCGCCTGCCGGCTACTCTCCTGTCCGCGTTCCGGCAGGTCCGCAATATGGCTCGCCACAGCCCCTGTCACCCGGGTACGGCTATAACCAGCCGGGCTACGGTGGTGGCGTACCAATGGGCGGGGTCGGTCCGTTTGGAGGCGGCGGCATGTTTGGCGGCGGTGGTGGGTTTCTGCAGGGTGCAATGCAAACCGCCGCAGGCGTCGTCGCAGGGGAATTTGCCTTTCGCGCGCTGGAGGATGTCTTCCATGGCTTTGGCGGCGGCAGCGAACGCAGCTTCAGCGGCGGATCGGAGACAGTAAACAACTATTACGGCAACGATGCCACCGCTGATAATGGTGGTGGCTTCGGGGATCGTTTGCGCGATGCCGACGGACTGGGAGCCGGCACCTCCCCGGACATTGAGGATCGCCGGGGAGAGTCACACAACCTGTTCGGCAGTGCTGAGAGCAGCGGCAACGATGACGGTAATTTCGCAGACAGTAACGACAACTCAGCCGACTTTAGCGACTATGGAAGCGGCTTTGATAACGGCGACTCCGGCGGGAACGACGATAACGGCTTCTAAGCGCAGGGAGCGTGGTGCGGTTAAGCCGTCACACGCTCCCAGAAGCTGGAAGTCAGCAGCGGATCCTTGTAGCGAGCGAACTGCTGCCACTGCGGATAAGCTGTCTGAAACTGAGCAGCAGTCATGCGCGCGTCTTTCGCCGGGTACAGCTTGCCGCCGAAGTCCAGGGTCATGCTCGCTAGCCGGTCCACCAGCGGAAAGCTCTTGTCGGGCTTGATGGGGAAATCCAGCGCCAGGGTAATGCCCGGCTGGGGAAAGCTCATCATGCCCGGTGACGGTTTGTCTCCGAAGGCTTTTAGCACTGCCAGGAAACTTGCCAACCCGCTCTTTGCAACTTCGTTCAGAATCGCGATCGTTCCTTCGCGGGCGCTCTCCCATGGGATAGCGTACTGGAATTGCAAAAGGCCGCTTTTGCCGTACAGGCGATTCCAGTGCAGTACCTTGTCCAGAGGGTAGAAGAACGGTTCGTAGTCCTGCAGATTGCGTACCCGTGATTTGATCTGTTTATGGAAGAACACAGAGTTGAAAGCTGCCACGGATGCGCTGTTCAGTGCAAACGATGGCGCATCGAAGGGGAACACCAGTTTTGGGTCAGGTGAGTTCGTCAGCTTGTCCGGAATCTTGGAGTGGTCGCCGAGCATAAAGATGCCGCGCGCGAAGTTCTTGCCGGTACTGGTGCAGTCAATCCAGCTCACGGTGTACTCAATGTTTTTGTACTGCTCGGTCAAGGCCAGAAACTCGTCAATACCGTGGAACTGGATGCCCTCGTAGTCAATCAGGCGGGAGACGATGGGCTTCAGCCGGAGTTGTAACCAGGTAACAACCCCTGTCAATCCGAGTCCGCCGATGGTCGCTGAGTACCAGTCGGGGTTATCCGTGGGTGAGCAGTGCATCCGCGTGCCGTCGCTGCGTACCAGCTCAAACTGCGCCACGTGCGAACCAAAGGTGCCGTTGACGTGATGATTCTTGCCGTGGATGTCATTCGCCACAGCTCCGCCAAGGGTGACGTATTTGGTGCCGGGCGAAACCGGCAGAAACCAGCCGCGCGGCACGGCGAAATCAAGAAGCTGAGCCAGCGTCAATCCCGCCTCTGCCGTCAGCAGACCAGCTTCGGGGTCAAAAGCCAGCAGCCGGTTCATACCGGTTGTCAGTAGCAGGTGACCGTCTTTCAACAGGCAGCTATCGCCGTAACTGCGGCCCATGCCTACCGCCAGCGCTCCCATGGGCATGCCGTTATGTTTCTCCAGCACGGCCGGGTAGTCGCTTTGCCAGCTAATGGGGATCAGTTTCGCGTCGTAGTTGGGAAACCGCCCCCAGGAACTGAAGGGCGCTTTTCCGTCGTACTGCGTGTCATTCTGCGATCGGGAAGGTGCTTGCCGCTCCGTCTTGCTGTGTTCTGTCTCCGGCATTTTGTCCAGATTTACCATTCCTTTTAGAATACCGGACACGTCGCACCTGCACTACGATATGCGTGGCATCGCTGAAGCGCGAAGCGCCGCTGGCCGTACTTGACGCGTTGTGCCACCGTTACCTGTCGTCAGACAATTGCTCCGGCGCTAAGTGCTTTCCTGGCAGGTGAAGCGGAAAAGCACAACCGCGCATCTGCGAACACAAAACGATTCAGTCAGACGCAGGAACAGCGCCGGCCGGTAGAGTTGCGGGGACTAGCGGATCCTCCACGCCGTCTCGACTGACCCGTACATAGTACAGGTCGGTTGCGACCTGAAAGCTTGCAGGCGTGCCGGGTGCCGTCTGCCATTCCGAGGTGGGATGCAGCAAGCTCCATCGCGCCGGATCGCCTGCCCGAACAGGCATGTC
>CAXTFT010000123.1:0-10522 GCA_964243585.1 uncultured Terriglobus sp. | reverse complement strand
TGCAGCGGGTTGATCTTCTCCGGGTCGCCGCCCAGCACCTTCATGGCGTCGCGCATCGCGGCCAGGTCCACAATGGCGGGTACGCCCGTAAAGTCCTGCATGAGGACGCGCGCGGGCATGTAGGCGATCTCACGCGACGGCTCGGCCATGGGCTGCCACTTGGCCAGGAACTCGATGTCGTCGGCGGTGACGGTCACGCCGTCCTCTCGGCGCAGCAGGTTTTCCAGCAGCACGCGCAACGAGAACGGCAGGCGGGACAGTTCCATCCCCTTCTGCGCCAACGAGTCAAGCCGGTAGTAGGTGTAACCCTTGCCGCCGGACTGCAGGGTGCTCTTTGCGTCGAAGCTGTTGCTGATGGTTCCAGCGGGGTCGTTCTGGGCGGTGACGGCGGTGGTTGTGGTGACGCTCATGATCGGAAGTCCTCAGTGCCTGCGGCAAGGATGGCAGGCGGGCTGGCCGCACGCGCATGGCCCGTGCGGCGGGTCGCAAAAAGAGTAGCAAAACGGAGGCGCGGATTACGCGAGGGTGCGGCCACGGTCATGCTTGCCATGGCGAAAGCGCTTCAACCTGTTTAGGGAGCGGCTCATGGTCACATGGTAATCCAGTGGGTGCCCTATGTCTCGCAGAGACATGGGATGTGTGAGACAGCAAAGTATCCCACGTCTCAAAAGCGAGACGTGGGATACACAGCACTCGTGTTTACCTTTCGCAGAGCGGGCCTGTGCTTTTCAGTGTGCGGTATTGATGTATAGACAAGCCGAGCCGTGTCCGCACTCCCTGTTGCAGCCGGCGCAGAGCAGGAGTCTTCAGTTCGTCACAATTGACCACGGAACTGAAGACATCCCCGGCTTGCAAGTCAACTGCGTAATTACCAGCGACAACGCTTCCAGGACCTGGTTGAACTATCGTAAGGCACTCGAGTTCACTTCTGAACTACTCCGCACAGGCCGGGCAGGGTTGCCGACCACGATCGCCCCAGCCATCACATCGTGCGTGACCACGCTGCCTGCTCCGATGATGGCATCGTCGCCCACGCTGACGCCGGGCACCAGGATGGCTCCGCCCCCGATCCACACGTTGGCACCGATGGTCACTGGTTTGCCGAACTCCAGCCCGGAGAGCCGTGTCTCGCGGTCGCGCGGGTGGTCCGCCGTGTAGATCTGCACCGCCGGGCCGATCTGCGTGCCGCTGCCGATGCGTATGGGCATCACGTCCAGTAGGACGCAGTTGCAGTTCAGGAATACGTTCTCACCCAAGAAGATGTTGTATCCGTAGTCGCAAAAGAAGTTCGGCTTGATGAAGCAGCCCGAGCCGCTGGCGCCCAGAAAAGTTCGCAGCAGGGCGGCTCGCTCGTCGTAATCGGTAGAAGTGTTGTAGCGCAGTAGCTGCACCTCTGCCCACTGCCGTTCCGCAGTAAGGTCTGGGTCAAAGCCGTTATACAGTTCACCACGCAACATGCGTTCTTTGTGAGACAGCGCATCATTGGCCATCCGAAGTAGGATGCGCAACCTTCTCGGGATGTAGGGTCTGTACTCACTGTTGACCGGAATGAGATCACTTCGGCCACGGGCGATGCGCTAGAGGCATCTGACCTACTTTGAGGTTGCCATGAAGACGAAGTCACTTCTTTACACGTCCGCACTGCTACTTTCCGGGGTGGCACCGCTCCTGATCGGTTGCAGAAACACTGCAGGTGCGCAGATGGCGCCTATCGTGGACGGCAACGCAGCTGCGACCGATCCAGCAGCGACCAATTTTGCAGCACCCTCTGCAGTAACATCTGCCAGCACGGCACGGCCTTCGCCGGTGCGCTACGCTGCTGTCTCACAGAGTTCTGTGGGCAGCTATCCCCAGGCTGGCGGCCAGTACCCACAGCGGCAACCATCAGGTAACAGTCAGCAGAATGAGGCGTACCGATACAACACGCAACCGCCCCAAAATGCTGGGCAGAACAACGGTCAGAACAACACCGGCCAGCAGCCGTATGCCGATCCACAGTACGGCAACGGCCAGCAAGGCTACAGCAACGGCCAGTACGCTGACCCAGCATACGCGCAGAACGGTCAAATTACCGATGACGAGTATGACCAGTACGAAGACTTGCTGGACCCGGATGTTCCTGTTGCCCAGCAGCCGCCGCCACCCTTGCCTGTCGACTACGAACAGCCGGAGGCTCCTGGCCCCGATTACTTGTGGACACCTGGCTACTGGGATTACGCGAACACCGGCTACTACTATGTGCCCGGTGCATGGGTGGGCGCGCCCTACGCAGGAGCACTCTGGACACCCGGTTGGTGGGGTTATGCAGGCCGTGGATACCGCTGGCACCATGGCTACTGGGGACAGCACGTCGGCTACTACGGAGGCGTGAACTACGGCTTCGGCTTTATCGGCTTTGGCTACCAAGGCGGCTACTGGAATGGGAATCATTTCTTCTACAACCGTGCGGTCAACCGCGTTGGTCCGCGGATCGTGAACAACTACACGTATGACCGGCGTATCACGGTTTCGAACAACACGTTCCTCAACAACTCGCGTACCAGCTATTTTGGTGGCCCCGGCGGGCTGCGCCGTGGTCCCGCTCCACAGGAGTTTGCGGCGCGCCGCGAAGGCCGCACACCTCCTATGCAGGCGCAACTCCAGAACCGACTGGCCGCGCAAAGCAACCGGCAGCAGTTCTTCAACAGCAATGGAGGCCGACCGCAGATGCTGGTGTCGAACCGTGCCCTGCAGGCAGACCGCAATGTCGCGGCACCCGCACGCGTCCAGTTCGGCAACGGCTTTAATGGACGGCCTGGCTTCGGCAACGGGAACGTAGCAAACACGAACCTAAACACACAGCAGCGACAGGGATTTGACCAGCAGCGCCAGCAACAGGAGTTGCAGCGTGGACAGGACAGAAACCAGTTGCTGCAACAGCGGGACGAAAACGCCCAGCAGCGGGATCAAAACCTGCAGCAGCGCAATCAAGAGCTGCAACAACGGAATGCAAACCTGCAACAGCGTCAGCAGGGTGACACGCAGCGGCAGGCATTCGACCAGCAGCGGCAGCAGCAGCAAGTTAACTCAGACGCGCAACGGCAGCAGTTTCAGCAACTGCGGCAGCAGCAGCAACTCAACAACGGGCAGCAACGGCAAGCCTTTGACCAGCAACGGCAACAACAGGAGCAACAGCGGCAACAGTCTGACGCCCTGCGCCAGCAGCAGCAACTACAGCAAGGCCGGCAGCAGTTGAACGATACGCAGCGGCAGCAGGCAGACGCCCTTCGTCAACAGTTCCAGCAGCAGCGGGCCGTGCAGGATCAGCAGCACACCCAGCAGTTTCAGCAGCAGCGGCAACAACAGGACCAACAACTTGTGAACGCGCAACGGCAGCAGCAGGAAGTGCAGCGGCAGCAGCAACGGCAGCAAATGATGCAGTCCAGGCCTGCACCGACACAGGCACCGCGTGTGGATGTGCCAAGACCCGCCCCTTCCATGCCGCGCATGGAGGCTCCGCATGTTGAAGCTCCGCATTCGGCAGGGCCTGGCGGAAACGGTGGCGGCGACCATCACCGCTAACCAGCAACCACAACGCAGAACAGGAATGCCCGCAGAGATACACTCTACGGGCATTTCACCTATACGGCACTTGGCGGTCAACCGGTGAAGATCTGCCATAGAAGCACAGCATTCAGCCCAATGATCAGGGATGCGATCACCCAGCCAGCGCCCGACGTAAACCGGTTGTTGCGAAAGTCGCGCATCACAGTGCTGCGCCCCGTAAGGATCAGCAAGGGAACCAGCGCAAACGGAATGCCGAATGAAAGAACTGCCTGTGACAGCAGCAAGACCTTCAACTCATCCAACCCAAGCGCAATGACAATGATTGCCGGAATGACGGTGATCAGCCGGCGCAGGTAGATAGGAAAGCGAACCGCAAGGAATCCCTCGATAACTACCTGCCCTGCAAGCACGCCGATGGTGGACGACGATAGCCCTGAACACAGCAGCGCCACGGCGAACGCGGTCTGGGCCAGAGGACCCAGCAGCGGTCCCAATGTCTGATGCGCGCCCTCCAGCTTACTGACAGCTTCTTCGCTGGCACCCGCAAGCGCTGCCGCGGCCATGATCAGCATGGCAGAGTTGATCAGCCATGCACCGTTCATGGCTACGATGATGTCGATCAGTTCGTACTTAAGGTAGCGGAAGCGAAAGTTGAGCAAGTGCTCCGCATCCACGGACGGGTTTTGTTTTGAGAAGCGTTCCACACGCGGTTGCACCAGCGACGAGTGGAGATAAATCACATGCGGCATGACCGTTGCGCCCAACATGGCCACGGCAATGTACAACGTGCTATGAGATATTTGCGGCATCAGTACACCGCGCGCGGCCCGGTGCCAGTCCGGATGGACCAGAAAGATCTCGATGGCGTAGCAGCAGCCGATTGCACTGACAAGTGCGATGATAATGCCCTCGAAATGTCGAAAACCTCGCTGATTGAGCGCCAGCAGCAGAAAAACGAATACTGTTGTGGCCAACGCAGCCAGCAGCATGACCGCAGTCTTGCTAAGTCCATGGGCCAGAAGCGCGGGCCCGAATAACAAATAGAAGCCAAGCGCCGCACCCAGGAACTCTGCAAGATCGGTTGCGATGGCGCTGATCTCGGCACCCACCCACAGCAGCCAAACCATGGGCCTTGAGAATTGTTTGCGGCAACTCTGCGGCAGGGTGCATCCGGTTGCAATGCCCAGCTTGGCCGAGAGATATTGCACCAGCATTGCCATGGCATTCGACCACAACAACACCCACAGCAAGGTATAGCCGTGACGTGCGCCGCCGACAATGTTGCTGGCAAAGTTACCGGGATCGATGTACGCGACGGAGGCTACAAAGGCAGGTCCCAGGAACGTCCAGAACTCGCGTACGGACATGCGTCTGTTGCTGTGTTCCACCTGTGCTGTTGCAATCTGCATGCCTCTTTAGTATAGGTGCGCCCTTTTAGCCGGCAGCGGCACTCGATGCTAGCCTGTGGCTGCGCTCGTGCTGCAGAAGATACAAGGAGGATGAAGACGGTGAAGGTACTGGTGATCGGCGGCGGTGGACGCGAACACGCACTGTGCTGGGCTTTACGACGCTCGCCGCGCGTGTCCGAACTGGTTTGCGCGCCAGGCAACGCGGGAATCGCGGCGCTTGCAACGTGCCTGCCCGTGCAGCAGGACAGCATTCCTGACCTGCTTCGCGTTGCTGATGCGGTTGCGCCGGATCTTGTCGTCATTGGACCGGAAGTGCCGCTGGCCGCCGGCATTGTGGACGCGCTGGCCGCACGCCGCATCCGCACCTTTGGGCCTACGCAGGCTGCGGCGCGACTGGAAAGTTCCAAGGCATTCTCTAAAGACTTTCTCAAGCGGTACGGCATCCCAACAGCACGCTACACCGTGGTGCATACCGCGGAAGAAGCGCATACCGCCCTTGCGCATTTTTCGGTTCCCGTAGTCGTTAAAGCGGATGGCCTCGCCGCAGGTAAAGGCGTAGTCATCGCTCAAACCACCGAGGACGCGCAACAAGCCGCTACAGATCTGCTATTGCCCGGCGCGTCCGTCGTTTTTGAGGAGTTTCTCGAGGGCGAAGAGGTCTCCTTCTTCGCGTTATGCGATGGCGAAAATGCTGCCGCTATTGCCGCAGCGCAGGACCACAAGCGCATTGGCGAAGGCGACACTGGTCCTAACACCGGCGGCATGGGCGCCTACTCCACTGACGCACTGCTGCCGGCCGAATTATGTGATTGGCTGTTGACCCACGTGGCGCAGCGCACGGTCGACGGCATGCGCGCGGAAGGTTCGCCCTTTTGCGGGATCCTGTTCTGCGGCATCATGCTGTGCGCGGATGGTCCTAAAGTGCTGGAGTTTAACGCGCGCTGGGGCGATCCGGAGACCGAAGCCATTTTGCTGCGCATGGAAACCGACATTGTCGACCTGATAGACGCGTCCATTGACGTCCGCGCGGCTGACCTGCAGGTAAAAATGAAGCCCGGCGCAAGCGTCTGCATCATAGCGGCATCTGACGGTTACCCCGGCAGCGCAGAACAGGGCATTCCAATCCACGGCCTAGACGCGGCTCTGCCCGTGGGCGTGGAGGTGTTCCACGCGGGAACGGCACTGGATGCCAATGGTATTACTGTCACCGCAGGCGGTCGCGTGCTTGCCGTAGCCGCTGTAGCCGACAACCTGCGGCGCGCTCTGGGCAAGGCGTATGAGGCCTTGGCCGCTGTTTCATTTCGGGGCATGCAGTTCCGGCGTGATATCGCTCACCGCGCGTTGGCCAAAGAACACCGGTAAAGCTGATTTCATCGGCTTACTATCGGCTAAGCACTGCCCTGCCTGCACAAGCAGGTGCGCTGAGGTTTAGAGGTATTACCCATGGCCATCTTCAACGTCATCACGTTTCTGATCCATGCGATCGTGGCAGCGATGGCATCGCTGCTGGTGGCTGTCTTTACGCACCTGCTGCCCGCGGTACTCGCTTCGATTGCACTGCTGGCGCTGGTCTTCGCGGTGTGCACATCATGCGGCATTGGTGGACTTGCTGTTTTAAGAAGGCGCAAAAAACGTCAACATGACGCGCGCGGATGATCACCTATAGAGGACGCGCCTCTTTTTCGTCCTCATGGCTTGATGCAAGCACCTCATGCAACAAAACGTGAGTGGATACATTCGTTGTGGTTGTAGCCGTCCTTGTTACATGCACCTCCTCGCGCAGAACGAGTTGGCGTGTCACGATCAATCTTTCTTCCATCACGGGATAGATCGTCGTGTCGCCTTCCTGCCGCACCTCGGGTGTTACCTCCACAACACGGTTCACCGCTACATGCTGTACCTTCCACGCGGTTGAGGTGAGTGGTACTTCCACTGCCTCCACACGTGGCTCATTGTGCTTCTCCAGGCGCACTACCCCGGTGCTCCTGGTGCGAGTCGTCACGTTTAGTTGCTCTTCAATCAGCGGGATGGTGCCTTCGATTGAACGAGTATCTGTTTCGCTGCCAGACGATTGATTCCGGTTAAGATTCGTCATCTTCATCCTTCGCGGACAAGCCCCGCTCATGGAGGCGGGGCTTGTGAGTTTGTAGTTATGGTTGTAATTACTGCTTGAACAATTCGACGCGACGGTTGTCCGCCTTACCTGCATCTGTGCTGTTGGTATCGGCCGGATTCGCAGGGCCAAAGCCATCGCCAGTGAGACGAGAACCTTCCACGCCCTGTGACTTTAGGTAAGTCGCAACACTATACGCACGCTGTTGTGAAAGTGTCTGATTCGTCTGGTCGGAGCCGGTGGAGTCTGTATAACCTTCCACACGCAGGTGCGCGCTGGGATTTGACTTCATGTAGGTGGCTGCGTTGTTCAGCGTAGTCTGATCCTCAGGGGTAAGTTGTGCGCTGTTTGTGTCAAACTTTACCGCGCCCAGCGTGGGAGCTGATGCGGAAGGCACCGCTTGCGGCGCTGCGCTGCTGGTTGGGGTGGTGTTGCGGCCCAGGAAATACCAGAGTAGTAATGCCAGCAGCAGAAGAAGCGGCAGCAGCCATGCCCAGATGGGCAGACCTTTCTTTTCTTCGAATACTTTTACGTGTTCGGTCGCCATGAAACTTGTCTCCGTGGTGCATAACGTTCGGCAGTCGCCTGTAGAGGCGTGCGGACTGAAACTATATAAAGCTAGTAGGTCTTGCGTTCCGTTGTCACGGTCTGAATCGGCTCCACATCGACCTCTGTGTGGCGTACCGTATCGCGAACGGTCTCGGTGTGCTCGGTCGCCTGTTTGCCGACATACACCTCTTCCACCACGCGTGCAACCTTGCCGACAACGGCTTCTTCCGCTGTTTCAGTCAGTTCAATTACCTGGCCTGAGCGCAGGTCTGCATCGGTCACGGCGCGATCCACAGGGCGGCGTTCAACCACGGCATGCTCTTCGCGCAGCGTCACGTCCGTCGAGACTGGCTCCTCAACCATGCGGCTGAACACCCGGACACCGCCGCGCTCTACTTCACGCTTGCCAACGAGCAGATCTTCTTCAATAACGGGGATCACGCCTGACTCGGTTGTGGTAGTGGAAGCAGTATCAATCGCTGGAATTGCAGCCAGCGGGGCCGCCGTCAAAGCAGCGTCGTCATAGAAATCATCTGTCTTGTTCACTGGAACCTCAGTCTCGTCGATTTTGTTAGCTGAATACTTGTGAAAAATCTTCTCAATCGCGCTCTGCTGATCTACAACGCCTTCGACCACGATGACAACGCCGCCATTGCGAATGCCGTCCTGCAGGTGCTTCAGGTCGCGCGCAGGCACACCGATTGTGGCAAGGTGATCGGCCGCGTTGTACGCATAACCGTCTCCGTAAGTCTTGTCGTTATCATTGCCGCCGATAACCGTTGTATCCGCACGCGGAATCATTGCGGCTTCCAATGCCTTTAACGTCTCCGCAGCATGATCGCGGCTATGAAACAGGCTGATGTACTTCGTTACTTCTGATTCGTTTACCATGGGTCCTCCGAGACGCACGCCCTCCAGACACAAGGCCACGAGAGCGCACAAAGGCAACTTCGCAAAGGCCTGCGATCACACGGCAGCAATCTGGCTAGTACGTTGGGGGCGAACAACTCAGAAGTGAGAGTCACCAAAAGAGAGAAGATTGTGCGGCCTACGGGTCAATACCTGCAGCACGCCAACCTTGAGCATCAGGTGCAAAGTCTGCCGCATACGTTGCAGAAGCTTCTGAAATAAGGCACGCCGGAATACGCCTTTATGCCTGCTGGCACTGAAACGCAGACCTGTTTAGCGTGGACCCCGGCCCGTTCCGTAGCGGTAGACAATGCCGATGCCGCCCTGCGGTACGTGCAACACGCCGCTCGCCTTTACTGGCGAGTTCCATCGCTGGAACTGCGCGTCGGCCTTGATGGAGAACGCCCGGGTCACATCAACCTCGAAGCCTCCGCCAGCCTCGTACACTGCCGAGTTACTGCTCAGGTACAAGAAATCCCGCACCCGGTATCCGCTGTTCTGGTAGGAGATCTGGCCACGCCCGGCCAGCACGTCGGCGTAGGGTCGCACACGGCCAAACAGTCCATAACCGGAAGGCTCATGCGCTACGCGAACGCCGCCCAGAATGCTTTTCTGTCCGTCTACCTGGCCGGACTTGATGGGGTAAGCACCACGCACCTCAGCGCCTAACCGAGCGCCGTGGAATGAGTACACACCAAGGTCGGCTCCCAGGGAAAATGTCAGATTCCGCCCCTCAGGTCCCTCAATCCCATAGACGTAGGGAGATGATCCCAGACCGGTATACGTCCCGGAAAACAATGCAAACGCAGAAAGATCAAGCCGACGCTGGGCCGTCGAACGAGCCTGCGCCCCAGCCGGAACCACACTCGCGCCCAGTCCCAGCAGCGCCAATCCAACCACCGGAACTCCACCGCATCTGACAAAAGCTCGCACACCCCATGCTAACCCGCCCCACACAGCAGAGTTCCGGCCTCTCGGCCGCCGGAGATCCAAGAGGTTCCATTTTGATGTGCCATGCCAACACAGCGGTAGCATCTAGCTCATTGAGGCCAGCATCAATTTTTGCTTGAACATTGTCGCCGAGCTGGATCTTTAGAGTATCTGTCCAAATATCGTGGCCTACCTGCTTCAGTCTCGCTACTATACGATCAACAATCGGCTTGTCCGCGTGACTGTAGCTTATAAAAAGCTTCATATGTCTCCTTGCCGAGGTGAATGAACTCCGAGGTCATGTTCTACCAAGTCTTCTCCCAAACCTCGGCGATCGGGTAGCGGTTGACAGCGCTGGGCTGATAACTGCTTTGGCTGAGCCACCACTTCAGGCGGGCGTCGGGGTCGGCGGCGAAGGCTGGGTCCTGCTTGAGTTTGGCCTGAAACTGCTGCTGCAGTTCGGGGTGGTCGGCGGCGGTTTTGGTGGCGATCGGGACGGATAGGTACTCCGCCGCGCCGATGCGGCCGGTGCGCTCGAAGATCGCGTCCATGAAGCCCCAGCGGACCAGTGCGTCCGGCGCGGCGGGGTGCAGCATGGCCATGATGATGCGGGCGCGCGGCTGGTTCATGGGCACGTAGTAACTGCCCGCGGGCATGTGCATCCGCTCGGTGACGGGGCGCAACTGGTAGTCGGTGAAGGTGCGGCCCTCAAAAGGAAACGCATCTTTCTTGACCTCAAGAAAGCGCCACGTTTCGAGCGGTGTGTCACCCAGGTCGCGCGGCGTGCGTTCCATCTGGACGCCCTGCACGGCGAGTTCGTCGGCGATGTTCTTCCACGCCGCCGGAATCAGAAAGCCCAGCGGCACGGGCGCGCTGGCCGTGGTCTCCACGCCGTCATGCATTTGAACGGTAAAGTCGTCCTTCTCTGCGGTGAAGTGCATCACGGGCTGGCCGGTGATGGGGCTGATCTCCGTCGCGCGTTTCAGCGAGTGGTACAGCAGCGGATGCGACTCGTCCGCCGTCTTGCCGCCGAGGAACATCTGCTGGTCGCGATGGCCGGCCATGG
>CAXTFT010000122.1:0-10783 GCA_964243585.1 uncultured Terriglobus sp. | reverse complement strand
CGGGATCTCGGATTGGGTGAAGATCGAGGTGATCGGCGACCGACAGACGCTTTACCCGGACGTTGCAGGAACACTATTGGCGACTCAGGTCCTGGTAAAGGAAGGGTTTACTGTCCTTCCATATACCTCTGATGACATTGTGTTTGCACGCCGCCTAATTGATGCAGGAGCTGCGGCGGTCATGCCACTTGGGGCACCTATCGGCTCAGGTCTGGGACTTCAGAACATCGCAAATCTCCGTATCTTGCGTGAACTGATTACAGAGGTGCCACTGATCGTAGATGCCGGCGTAGGCACGGCAAGCGATGCCGCAGTCGCCATGGAGATGGGCTTCGACGCCGTGATGATGAACACAGCGATTGCGGAAGCAAGCAAGCCTGTGCTGATGGCGGAAGCCATGGGGAATGCCGTACTTGCAGGCAGACAGGCTTACCTGGCTGGCCGGATGCCCCGGCGGCTCTACGCCTCAGCCAGTTCGCCGCTTGAGGGTGTGTCGCGCTAAGCTGTTCGGCTGCTGAACTGGTTAGCCCAGGACACCATGCAGGCGCGTCTCCGATCCTGCCAACGATCGCGTCGGTCGCATGCGTCTGCTCCGAAGCATGAAGTCTCCACCGTAGGCAATCACTCCCACAATCATCGGCTCAATAGGTTGCCTGTAGTCCATGGACGCGTGTGTGATGTAGTAGGGCAGAGGAAAGACCAGCAGTGTGGCCAGGTACGGAATCGCCAAATTCCGGTCACGCCGCCAAAGCTGAAAAATGCCCACTGCCATCAGCAGCGTGAGTACCGAACAGAATGGAACATTGGGAAGATCAAGCGCCTCGCCTTGCAGGTAAGCGTGCGAGAAGCTCCAATAGCCAGTCCAGAAGCGGACCAGTCGCCGGGTGCAGGCAACCGCGAAAGCCGCCGGATGGTGCTGAACCTGTTGTAGGGCAAGTGAGTGTTTCCAGGCCATGTAGCCCATCTCGCCGCGGCGCCGGTACTCCAGCATTTCCCCAGGGTTACTCGCGGGGTGTGTCCAGTCAGGATTGCTGTGGCTTGTGTCGCCGGCGTTGCCTGCATAGAACTCAGCCCAGAAACCGTCACGCATCAGCACGGGCTGGTGCATCACGCGAAGGTTACGTAAACTCCACGGGGCAACAGTCAGCAGCAGCACAGTCAAGGTCGCAGCCAACGGTAGCAGAACGCTGCGCCCGGCGCGGTACCGCTGCCACAAGGCATACACCAGCAGCATCGGCACTACGCTAAGAACGGCCGGATTCGAAAGTGCCGCAAGTCCCAGCAGAAAGCCATAGCAGGCCCAACCTAGCAGCCGCATTGCCGGCAGGCGGGTCATCGCAAGAAAAAAGCAGCAGGCGAACAGCAGTGACGTCAGCGCGCAGTCCCACAGGTACACAGCGGAGTAGTACACGGCGTAGGGGTAGACAGCCCAGATCCACGCGGCAGACTGCGCTGTCCCCTGGCCGAAGCGTCTGCGCATGCCGAAGAAGATGACGACCGAGATCAGGGATGAGCATGTCGCATTAAGCGTGAGCGCCGCAAATGCAGCGGCATCCGTGTACAAGCCAAAAAGCTTGAAAACAGCGGCCAGCAGCAGCGGGAAGAGTGGGCAGACCAGCGCCGTAGGGCCTGTCTCAGGATAGAACGGTGAGCTGAAACCACGGCCCAGCGCAAGACTTCGTGCAGTCCAGCCCATTTCAGCACCAAACTGCTCAAACTGGTGTGAAGCTGCCAGGCTTTTGTAGCCAAGACAGACAAACAGGAATCTGAGTAGAAATGCGACACCAGCAATTGGCAAAACAATCCGGAACGGATGTCGCGTGCTCGCGTGTTCGTGAGGAACAGCCGTTCCCAGATTGGCCGGGAGCAGGGTAGTAGTGGCCAGAAAGTGACTCCGATCTGCCGGAACGGTTCGGTTTACCGGTTGTTCATGCGACCGCGCCCAAGATCATTCCACTGGAGCACTCCCGCTTACAGACGGAAGTACTGCACCTCAGGACGCGAAGTCTGCCTTTATAAGTGCATTGCGTACCGTTCTAGCGCAAAAAGACACCCAGTTCATTCGCCGCCGCACGCAGGTATGGCAAGAAATTGGTCTGCATGTCCAGCATGGGCATGCGCGGCGCGTGGCCGCTCAGGTTGACCGTCGCAATGACTTTACCGCTGGGCGCGTAGACGGGCACCGCAATTGATCGCAGGCCCACTTCATACTCCTGGTCGCACATTGCGTAGCCATTGCGGCGAACGTTGCGCAGCAGCATGCGCAACTTCTCCACCGTATTTACAGTGCGCGGTGTGTAAGGCTTCAGAACTACGCGGGACAGGTAGCGTTCCACCTCATCCGGGGGCTGCGATGCGATCAGCATGCGGCCCATGCTGGTGCAGTACGCAGGCAGGCGGCTGCCAATGTGCAGGTCTACGCTCATTAGCCGCTGAACCTGGGTCCGGGCAATGTAGACGATTTCGTCGCCATCCAGTGTCGCAACGGAAAAGCTCTCGTTGAGCTTTGTGCTTAGCCGCTCCAGGATGGGTTGCGCCGCGCTTGAAAGCGTGTTGCTCACCGTGTAGGTGTGGCTTAGCGTCAGCATTTTGGGACGCAGGGAGTATCGCTGGCTATCCTCGGAACCGACGTACCCCAGCTTTGAAAGCGTGTACAGACAGCGTCTTACAGCCGCGCGGCTGAGACCGGTCCGAACGCTGAGCTGCGAAATGGTCATCTGGGGGCTCTGCTGGGTAAATGTTTCCAGCACAGTAAGTCCGCGCGCCAGCGAGGTCATAAAGTTAGCATCGCCCGTGTAGATCTCAAGCGCCTTCGCAGGCGAGGGCGGGGCGGACAGTTCAACAGGAAGCGTTGCTGCAGTTGCCATGAGGGATCACCTTGAACAGCTATGTGCGAATAACGCCCTTTTTGGCGATAAACGCACTTACAGTGTATGACGCTGTTTTGGAGTCTTCAAGCATTCACTTCTGCTGCGGCTTCGGCCACACAGGAAAGCAGGCGGAAAACGTGCGCATCTGCGAAGAACCAAGCTGCATCTACAACGCCATAGAATGGAGAGCATATGAGTTCGTTCGACCTGCAGGTCTCGCTCCCGCCGGCACTGGAATCCACCGTTGCAACAACCGCTGCCGACTGGCAGTCCGGCAACAAGCTTGCTCGTCTCTGGCAGCACGACGCTTCGTTGTGGACCTCGGGCGAGGGCAGTGACGACGAGTCGAAGTGGCTAGGATGGCTCGATATAGTGGAGCGGCAGCAGCTTGACTTGCCATCGTTCGCCGCGTTGCGTGCCGACATCCAGGAGGCCGGCTTTACCCATGCGCTGCTGCTCGGCATGGGTGGATCGTCACTTTGCCCGGAAGTGCTGGCTTTCACGTTTGGCCAGCAGACAGGCTTTCCAAAGCTGCACATCGTTGACTCTACTGATCCGGCGCAGGTTGCAGCGGCACGCGCCGCGGTCGACCTGAAGAAGACGGTTTGCATTGTGTCGTCGAAATCTGGCTCAACGCTTGAGCCGAACATCCTGAAGGACTACTTCTTCAGCGAAATGCAGAAGGAAGTCGGCGCGGGAGAGGCTGGTAAGCACTTCATTGCCGTGACTGATCCCGGATCAAAGATGGAGGAGGTCGCGAAGGCTGACGGGTTTCGTCACATCTTCTATGGCGACAAGACCATCGGCGGCCGCTTTTCTGCCCTGTCCAACTTCGGCATCGTCCCGGCAACGGTAGCAGGGCTGGACGTGCCGCGCTTCCTCGCAGAGGCGAAGCGGGGTGTGGATGCGGCCCATGCCACTCAAATCGGCAGCAATCCCGGCGCGCTTCTCGGCGTTATTCTCGGAGAGGCGCACAACGCGGGCCGCGACAAGCTGACATTCTTCACCTCGGCACCGATCCATGATATGGGTGCATGGCTGGAGCAACTGATTGCGGAGTCCACCGGCAAGGCGGGTAAGGGCATCACGCCGGTTGATCGTGAACCCATCGGACTGCCCAGCGTCTACGGCAATGACCGTGTCTTTGCCTACATCCGCTTGACTACTGCCGACAACGCTGCGCAGGACGCAGCGGTGTCGGCACTTGCTGCCGCAGGTCATCCCGTGGTGCGGTTCGACATCGACGATGTGTACGAGCTACCCGCGATCATGTTCCTGTGGGAGATTGCGGTCGCGGTAGCGGGTTCTGTGATTGGCATTAACACTTTCAACCAGCCGGATGTGGAAGCGGCCAAAATTGAGACCCGCAAGCTGACCGATGAGTACGCCAAGACAGGCAAGCTGGCCGAACAGCAGCCGATTCTGGACGTGGACGGCATCAAGCTTTATGCCGATGAGGGCTACGGTTTGACGCTTACCACCACTGCCACTAGCGAAAGTCTCGTTGACTATCTCAAGGCTCACCTGGCGCAGATCAAGCCGCACGATTACTTCGCAACGCTTGCTTACCTTGAGATGACCGAGGCGCATGAGGCGACCATCCAGCGTTTCCGCATGATCGTGCGTGACGGTAAGAAGGTAGCGACGTGTCTTGGGTTTGGCCCGCGCTTTCTGCACTCGACCGGGCAGGACTACAAGGGCGGTCCGAACACCGGCGTCTTTCTGCAGATCACCGCAAACCACGAGACAGACCTTGCCATCCCTAATGCCAAGTACACCTTTGGCGTGGTGATCGACGCACAGGCCGCGGGCGATTTGGCTGTACTGCAACAGCGCGGCCGCCGGGCGCTACGGGTGCACCTGGGACCAAATGTTGCCAAAGGCTTGAACGCGCTCGGTATCGCCATAACTACTGCACTGGCGTAACGATAGCGACACGGCGGCCTGGTTCCTAAGAAGTTCAGCCCCGGCAGAGATGAGCAGCGGTCGCACTGATTATGGGTGCGACCGCTGCTTTAGGTAGGCATTACCACGATGCCCGTCATTCTGAGCAAAGCAAAGAGTCCCGATGCATTCGGCCCTGGCAAAACGTCCGAAATCTTTGAACCCAAGGCTTCTACCAAGCGCAGAGTGCCTCGAGACCCTTCGGTCGCTTCGCTCAGTCAGGATTACGGTGGATCGGCGCTAAAGTGCTGCCAGCACATCCTCAGGTTCGGGTCTGACTCGAAAATCAGCATGTGCCTCGGCGAAGCGCACCCTGCCTTGCTGGTCAACGACAAACGTAGCAGGCAGCGGCAGTTTCCAAACTGCATCATCTGGCCCGGCCATTACGTTCTTGCCGCTGTTGATGAAGGGAATGTTTACCAGGATGGAGCGGTAGTACCTCTGCATGGTGGGCGAAACCGGGAAAGCGATGCGGAACTGTTCCGCCAGCGCACAGTTCGCATCCTGCAGCAGCGGGTAAGCGATGCCGTGCTGCTGCACCGCAAAGTCACTCTGCCGTAACGTTTGCGGCGAAACGGCGACTAGCAGCGCCCCGCGCTGGCGAACGCGCGGGTACAGGTCACGCCACATTTCCAGTTCCGTCATGCAGTACGGGTCCCAGCGGCCGCGAAAGAAGTTGATAATGACCGGTCCAAGCGCGAGCAGGTCCGTTGACCGAATCTGCTTGCCTGAGATCGCATCCGGCAGGGAGAACTCCGGTGCAGCAGACCCGACCGGCAACACACGATCCTCAATGCCCGACGCGAATAAGTCCGCGATGGAATCCTCGCTGATGGCTAAGCGTTCTGCCTGCACCAGCCTGCGGGTGTTCTGCGTGATTTCGTCGAGCTGGGCTTGCAGCGGCATTGTTTATATCTTCTCAGATGCCGGGACTGCTAAACACCGGTAGCGGCAGACTCTAGTTCAGCCACAATCAGCTTGGTCATCCGCAGCATGGCCTGCATAGCTCGCGGGTGCTTCACCAGGTCTATGATGTTCGCCGGCACCACTTGCCAGGAGAGACCAAACCGGTCGTCAAGCCAGCCGCACTGGACTGGTTTGCCGCCGTTTGATGTGAGCCGATCCCAGTAATAATCGATCTCCGTCTGGTCCTTGCAGCGAATAAAGAAGGAGACTGCCTTGTTGAACTGGAACTGGGGCCCGCCATTCATCGCAGTAAACGGGGTGCTGTTTAGTTCAAAGTCGATTGTGAGCGGCTTGCCCTCTCCCGGCAGACCGCCCAGCTTTCGCGAGTTCGGAAAGACAGACACGTAGAAGTCGACCGCTTCCTCTGCATTGCTGTCGAACCAGAGAAACGGCGTAATCCGTGCTGACGATGAAAGGTCCATCGAACTCTCCTGAAGAGTGACGTATTTACATGCCCTTCATGGCCGGGTCGTGACACTGCACCTGTTTCTGGAGAGAAGCTGAAGCATTCTTTAACACAGGCGAGTACAACATGGCCTTCGGCTTACCGGTGCGCGCGGACGTTTTGCCGATCTTGGCTAACTCCGCAGTCAATCGAGTGAAGCCTTCCTGTCGTGCTTTGGTGTTACCTTCCACCGTGTTCGCCGGGTCGACCCCGGCGCGCATAAATCCGTGGCCCGCGCCGTCGTAGGTGACTGGCTCGTACGTCTTGCCTGCAGCCTTCATCGCCGTAACCGTTGCGGGAATGGTGGCGTCGATACGGGCGTCGTTGCCACCGTAGAAACCGTAGATCGGCGCGGTGATGTTGGCCATGTCCGCGTCAATCGGCGGCGGCCCGTAGAAGACAAACGCCGCGCTCAGGTCCTTGCGGTGCGTGGCAAACGCGAACGACTTGCCGCCGCCCCAGCAGAAGCCGACCGAGGCAAACTTGCCGTTTGCCGCAGGCACCGCGCGGATGTAGTCGGCTGCTGCATCCAGGTCGGCCAGCACCTCCGCAGGATCCATGCTGCTAACGGCTTTGGTTACCTGGTCCTGTGAGGGGTAGCTATCGGTGCCGCCACCGTTCGGCCCTTTGCCGCTCAATACATCCGGCGCAATCACTACGTAGCCTGCCGCCGCCAGATCGTCCGCCATTGACTTTGCCCACCCGCTCAGCCCGAAGATCTCAGGAATCAGCACGACGGAGGTCGCCTTCGACTTCACCTCGGGGTACACAATAAAGGCTTGCACATCACGCCCCGCAGCTTTCAGCGTGACGTATTCATGGTGGCGAGGCGAGGCATCCAGCCGCTTTACCGCCCAGTCCTGCGCGGAGAGGGTGGAAGCGGCGCACAGCAGCAGCGTGGTAGCAAAGGCTCTTACACCAGAGATCTTCATATGCCGAGGAGTCTACGGTGCCACAACACACCTTGCAAGCGGCAGAACCAAAACGTGCTGCTCACCGGTGCGGAGCCCCGATCTGCACCTGCATACTTGAGGGCGCACCGTAGACGTACGATAGGGATACAGCTCTGTCACATGTCTATCTCGCTCACAACGACTCTTGGAGAACCTTTGTTTTTTGACCAGCAGATTCCGCCCGCAGGCGGACAACACAAGCAGCCTCTTGCTGAAGCAGACACGCCGTTACAGCCAAGCGCATCACGCTTCATCGACCGACTTACTCTTGTTGTCATCCTGGTGCTGTGCGCCTGGCTTTTCTCGCCGCCACTCCGGTGGCCAGGTCCCATCTTTGGTTTCGCGCAGGACGACTTCTACTACTACCTGAAAGCGGCACAAAACCTGGCTTCGGGTCACGGATCGACGTTCGACGGTACGACCCGAACGAACGGCTATCACCCGCTCTACTTTCTGCTTTGGACCGCTGCGTCGCACGTCTTGCATGGCACCCGCGCAGTCTTTCGCATGCTGTGGCTTTTGGACATGATTGCCGCTGCGTCGATATTCGTGGCTGCGCGGACGATTCTTCGCAAGGTGACGCCGAGTGCGTTCCTGTGGAACGCGTTTGCCATCATCGTGCTCGCTCCTTGCGTCGCTACCATCAGCCTTCAGATGGAAACCACGCTGGCGCTGCCATTTGGGTTCGCCTTTGTAGCCGCAACTTTTGTAACGCCGAACCGGTATACGCCACGTCGATGTGCAGTAATGGGGCTGCTTGGAGGCCTGACCATGATGGCTCGCCTTGATGCAGGCATTCTGGTGTTCACCTTCCTCGTTAGCCTGCTGACTATTCGTGAAATGCGCGCAGTTCTGCGGACCTCGAACATGGCTGCTTTTGCGTCCTGCGCGTTGCCATTACCGCTTCTCTATTTTGGCGTGAACCACTTCTATTTTAATCGTTGGCTGCCTGTTTCCGGCGCAGCCAAGCAGATCCGTTATGGGTGGAAACCAGACTTCAATCAGCTAAAGCTGTCGTTCACATTTTTCTCTCTTGTTCTGCTGGCAGTGTCCATGGTGTGTGGCGCGGTCGCGATACTGCTTTGGCGAAGGTTCAGACCCGAGGAAAAGTCACTCTCCTTTGCGACGCTGCTGATGCCCCTCATTTTTTATGGTGGTGAAGCTCTTACGAGTTCGTGGAAGTTCTGGGGTTGGTACATGTACGCCACCCGTTTTGCGTTCCTTGGTGCTGTGGTGATTGTTGCTGTGCTTCTGTTACGCAGATCGCATACGCAGGCAAGTTGGCTGGCCCGGATTGCGGAGAGGCCATGGGTTGGAGCGGCAGGCCTTCTTGGTTGTGTCGTGGCATTTACGGGTACGCATTACCGGCATGATCCAGTGATGTTTAACATCGCCCAGGAAGATATCGACCTGGAACGCTTCAGCAGGAGTCATCCCGGGCGCTACGCCATGGGCGACCGGGCCGGTATGTTCGCATATCTATCCGCCAGCCCTGTGCTGCAGGCAGAAGGATTGATGATGGACAGCTCGTACCTTGACCATATCCGCCGGCAGGACGATCTGGTGTCGACGCTCAGGCAGTATGGAACGAACTACTACGTCTACTTCGTTTTGCACAACGATCTAAAGGCCAGGATGCAGGGGAGCTGCATGCAGGTGGAGGAACCATCACTCCCCGGCAAGGATTCCATGCGAATGCGCTCAAAGCTGTGTGACAGACCGATCGCCCAAGTGCCAGGACCAGATGGCGATCTATACATCTACAAACTGCAGTAGATCAGGTTATAGAGTTGTAGCTGCGGGCGGGCGGCAGCTTAGCCTTGCATTCACTCGCGAGCCTGAAACAGCCCCACGAACAAAGCTCGATCGCTAACGCCCGAAGCCGCCGCGGCCCATGTTGCCCATCTGGCTCATGAGTCGGCGTTGCATTTTGCCGCCGCCTGCCCCCATGCCCTTGAACATTTTGCGCATCTGGCTGTACTGCTTCAGTAGCTGGTTCACGTCCGCGACGGTGACTCCGCTGCCTGCCGCAATGCGTCGGCGGCGGGAGCCGTTGATGATCTCGTGGTCAGCGCGCTCTTTCGCGGTCATGGAGTTGATGATCGACTCCACGCGCGTCAGCTGGCCTTCATCGACGTGTTCGGCAGCCTGCTGCAGGCCCTGAAAGGGACCGACGCTGGGCAGCATCTTCAGGATGGACTGCATGGAGCCGAGCTTCTTGATCTGGCGTAGCTGGTCGCGGAAATCTTCGAGTGAGAAGCCGTCGCCGCTGAGGGCTTTCTTGGCAAAGTCCTCTGCCTTGCCGCGGTCGAGCTTTTCTTCCGCGCGCTCAAGCAGCGTTGCGATGTCGCCCATGCCCATGATGCGCGAGACGATGCGGTCCGGGTGAAAGGGCTCGAAGGCGTCGAGCTTTTCGCCCGTACCCAGGAATTTGACGGGCGCGCCGGTCACGTTGCGGATGGAGAGTGCCGCGCCGCCGCGTGCGTCGCCGTCCATCTTGGTCAGCACCACGCCGGTGATGCCAAGCTGCTTGTGGAAGGCGTCGGCGGAGTTGACCGCGTCTTGCCCGGTCATGGCGTCGGCCACGAACAGGATTTCGCTGGGGTTCAACAACGACTTGAGGCTGCTCATTTCGGCCATCAGGGCTTCGTCGATGCCGAGCCGTCCGGCGGTATCGACGATCAGGACGTCGTTGCCGAAGTTGCGCGCCTCACGCAGGGCCTCTTTCGCCAGCCGTTCGACGAGCGGTGTGCCGGCTTCGTCGTCACCTGTCTTGCCGATGAAGATCTGCGCACCGACTGACTTGCCCACGATGGCAAGCTGTTCACGCGCGGCCGGGCGGTAGACGTCGACCGAGACCAGCATGGGTCGGTGGCCGCCCTTTTTTAACCACGCTGCCAGCTTGCCGCTGGTGGTCGTCTTGCCGGAGCCCTGCAGGCCCGCCATCAGGATGACGGTGGGCGGCTGCGACGCGAACCTGAAGCGGGCGGTGTCCTTGCCCAGCGTTTCCACCAGCTCGTCGTGCACGATCTTCACGATCTGCTCGGTGGGCGAGAGCGCAGTCGCGACCTGTGTCCCGACGGCCTTCTCGCGGATGTGGTCGATGGTGGACTTGACCACGTTCAGGTTGACGTCGGATTCCAGCAGCGCCAAGCGGATTTCGCGTAGCGCCTCGGAGATGTTCTCGTCCGTGATGGTGCCCTGACCGCGAAGGTTCTTAAAGGTGCGCTGCAGCTTTTCCTGGAGGTTTTCAAACATGGCTTGTTGCATCCAAGTTTAGCAGCGAGGACGTATGCCGACTGAAGCGGTGGAACCGTGGCTGCGCGGGACGCACACCGACGTGGAGCCTCTACGCCGCGCCGTGCTGCACGCGCTGGAACTGGCGCAGGAAGACGTGCTGCGCTGGTGCGGCTCGCTCGATGCGGATGCGCTGGAGATGGAGGCGCTCGGCCTGCCTTCGCCCGGCTTCCAGCTGCGGCACATCGCGCGAAGCCTGGACCGGCTGATGACCTATGCCGAGGGGCACGTGTTGAGCGATGCCCAACTGTTGGCACTGAAAAGCGAGTGGCTGATGGAAGGGAATCCGCTGCAGGAGTTTGAGCAGG
>CAXTFT010000121.1:5363-10897 GCA_964243585.1 uncultured Terriglobus sp. | reverse complement strand
TTACTTCCAAAATAAACCTCCTATGCAAACTTCTTGTTTTCGAATCAGGCAGGTAAATTCCAGTTCAGCAGCGGGAGCCGCTCGAATAGCACACTGGTTGTCAGCCGTAACACTATGAAGCGTTCCTAACGCAATAGCGTTGCATCATTCTTGGCATTATTTGTCGCCACCAGTGAGTAACCTGGACCATCGTGATCAACATCCTGAAATATCGATGCGGAGCCAAGTCCACGCCGTTGAGTTTGCTCTTCGATACTCAGGTGCAGCCTTTCCACTGTGCTGTTTTTATCCGTCGCATACTCCAGTGCCAACCTGTTCAGCGCATAAGTCACAATGTCTGAATGATGGAGGTGTTCCATATCAGGATCGCGACGCAGGTTTAGCCATAGCCTGTGGACAAGCTGCACATCATTTGCGGGAATGGTAGGTGCGTGTGGACCTATGTGAAAACTTTCCGCTTCCCCTGATGCAGGTACCACGTAAAAGGTAAACTGACGCTTGGGTTCGGGCAGCACTTCCCATGCCTGACCGACATGGTAGGCCTGCTCCTGCGCTGTGAGTTTTGTGGAAAGGCCTGCAACAACCGCAGCGACATCCAGTGAATTAGCCGTGCGGACGATAGCTGCAAAGATGTCGCCTGCAGGAACGACAACAAGACCAATGTGCTTCCCGAAGCTTTCAGCTACAGAGACTGCCTTGGTAAACAGCATTTGCTCATGTTCACTGAATAACTGCTCGGAAGCGTCAACATACTCCGGACCGCCCGCCCCCATCATGCGCGCGGCTAACACCACCAGATCCTGATCTTCGGTGTCTGTTCGTGCCAGTGCCCACTTCAATGCATGAGGCGTATTTGCATCGCGCATCGTGACCAGCACGCCACCCGAACGGATCTCGAGATCGTCCCGGCCAACCTCCTCGGAATGCTGCAGCTGAAAATGCTCTTTCATCTGCCGTTCCGTTGCTTTATGCCGGCGCCTGTTATCACGCTCAGACAGCGTAAAAATGATAAAAAAGGCAACCGCAAAGATGATGCCGCTAATAGTGGCGACCTGTTTTGTAAACAGGTTGACTACTGCGGTGGTGAATAGCACCAGAAAGACACAGAACAGGCCGATTGGCAGTTCTGTCTTACCAATACGCAGGTTGAGCGGTGTTTTTGCACCGCGCTCCCCCTTGTATTTCCATCGCAGAACCAGCATAGCCAGCGCATTGAAGGTGAAGCTCCAGATCACGCCAAAGGCATACGCCTCGCCGATCACAATGACGTCTCCGCGTGTTAGCACAATAACAAGCAGCTGAATGATGGCGACAAGGTTGACGATGCGGTAGCTCGTACCAAAACGTTTCTGCGGCTTGCGAAACCAGTCCGCCAGCACACCATCTTCAG
Organism: uncultured Terriglobus sp.; assembly: GCA_964243585.1. Lineage (GTDB taxonomy): Bacteria > Acidobacteriota > Terriglobia > Terriglobales > Acidobacteriaceae > Terriglobus. Next base: position 9,507 of record CAXTFT010000121.1, on the reverse strand, counting down.
CCACCCGCATCAGTACGCCCGTAGACCCGACAATGGCTGTATTAACCGCGCCGCCAAGAATCAGGAAACCAACGATGACAACAAAGACACGGAAGGCCACTCGCATTGCCAGCGGTCCCACCATGTACATGGCCATGCCGGCAATGAGATTGTCCCGGTAGACGCTGACACGCACGCCGTCTGGAATCAGCATTACCGCAAGCAGGGAACCAACCCCTGTAAAGATTGCGCTGTAGATTGCAATCACAAGCGCGGCACGCTTCAGGTTCTTCAGCTTGGGGTGTTCGATCTCACGGTTAACCTGCGCCAGGGACTCTTCACCGCTCATCGCCAGCACAGAGTGGCCGAAGGCCATCAGGATGCCGAACAGGCCAAGATTCCTTGCAAATGAACTCCCTTTGAGAAAGCCAAGCGCGTCATCAGAGAACTTGAGATTGGAGGGAGTTGGAAGCGGCGGCAGATGGGCACCGATGTGCCCCACGCTGAACAGTCCCCAGCCGATCAGGATGACCACCATGATGGTGGTGATCTTCATGATGGTCAGCGCTTTTTCGCTTGATTCTTCGATACCCTTGATGTTCTGCCACCAAAAGTACAGCGTGATGAGAATGGCAATAAAGGCGGAGGCGTGGTTTACGTTGAACTGTCGTACCTGACCAAGGCTGTTGACGCCAAAGACATGAAAGCGGGCACTGGTGGAAGCCTGCAACATGAATCCGTTCAACATGCCGATAATGTATTGCCCGGCTGACACGCCCGAGATAGGACCCGTAAGAACGTAGTCGAACATCAGGGCGGAAACACTGATTTTTGCAAAGGTGCCGCCCAGCGCTTCTTTAACAATGCGGTACACGCCACCGCGTGTGTACATGGAACAGCTCTCCACGTACACCGCGCGCACGGCGTAGGCAAACATCACAACCCCCAGAATGAACCAGGGTGCGGACTTGCCGACAGCCTCTTCCGCAATGCCGCCTGCGTAAAAAGCAGAGGAGCCGAGGTCATTGAGGACAATCGCGGCGGCACGCCAAAAGGAGATAAAGGTCAGCATCACTGAGGATGCAACTACCAGCCGTACTCGGGTGGACTTGGGCGGTACAGGTGTGCGCTTCAACGCCATTTGCTCAGGGAACCATTCGCATTCGGGACGGCTTGCTGCCTTGGGGAACAAAAACGCGCAAAGCTGACATTACTGCTCTGCGGAGGGTGAGTCAAACTAGTTCAGACCATCCGGTGTAGAGGTCTCGCTTCCGCTATCTGACAGAAAATCCGTAAGGTCTCTAGCTAATGTGACCGCCACCACAACTGCGGAACCGGTCATGCCCATCAGAAACAACGGCACAAGCAGGTACGAAAGGCCGCCAATCACCAAACTGATCATGTAACAAGTGTATGCCTCCTGCGACATTCTGCGCATCGGGTGCTAGACTCCACCCGATGCGGATTTCAGTGCTACGCACCGCAGGTGTAGTTGTTTGCTCAAGCCTGCTGCAAACCTTGTCGTTCCCCGTGGCAGGACCTTTGCCGGGGTGGCGTGCCGCATTTGCCTGGCTCGCGTTTGCACCGCTGCTTTGGATTCTGCTGCCAGAGCGGCCACTCCTCCTAAGAAGTGCCGCAAAGATCGGGTACGGCACGGGCGTGCTTTGGTACCTGGGAACTTGTTACTGGGTTTACGCCACCATGCATGTGTATGGCAGCCTCTCGGTACCCATGTCGGGCCTGGCGCTGTTGCTCATGTGCCTGTACCTCGCGCTGTACCATGCGGTGTTCGCTTTTCTTCTAGCCTGTATCGCCAGGCATGGACGTTCTGTTGCGCTTGCAGCCGCTCCGTTCCTTTGGGTGGCCGTGGAACTTGCGCGCGCGCGGGTCACCAGCTTTCCTTGGAACCTGCTGGGCTACGCGCAGGTAGACAGCTCCATCCTGACGCTGCTGGCCCCGCTTACAGGGGTTTATGGCATCAGCTTTGTGGTTTTCGCGGTCAATGCTGCGATCGCGTGTGCCCTGGTGATGCCGCGCCGCCGCCTTCCCGCTACCTGTGCCATGGCGGCAGCGGTGCTTGCCGCCGCGCTGCAGGTTCTAGGCACATGGATGAGGCCGCCGGTGCACAGGGGGACGCAAAAGGCAGTACTGCTGCAGCCTGATCTGAATGTGGCTACCGGAGCCGGGTTCGATGTAACTGCGCTTGCAGCCTCTTCCGCGCTGCTCTCGCTGCAGGCTGCGGCAGTCGATAAGGCACCGACAAGGGTTGTGCTCTGGCCGGAGTCGCCATCACCCTTTCAGACCGACCGCCCCGAATTTACCTTGGTAGCCGCCGGGCTGGCAGCGCAGTTGCAGGCTCCTGTGATTGCGGGTGCGCTCGGCATCCAGGTGAGACCCCTGCGGTCGTCGCCAAACGTGTACAACTCCGCAGTGCTGTTTCTGCCCGGGCGCGGGATGGCGGGCCGCTACGACAAAATTCACCTGGTACCCTTCGGTGAGTTTGTCCCCTACTCAAATCTTTTTCAGTTTGCGGCAGGCCTTACCCAAGCAGTTGGTAACGTTGACCGGGGTAGCAGCCGCATGCCGATCCAAGTGGAAGGTCATCGTTATGGCGTCTTCCTCTGCTACGAATCCATCTTCGGCGATGAAGTGCGGCAGTTTGCTGCAGACGGCGCGGATGTGCTGGTGAACCTGTCCGACGATGGCTGGTACGGCGACAGCAGCGCACCGTTCCAGCACATCAACATGGCACGGATGCGCGCTATCGAAAACCGTAGATGGCTGCTGCGAGACACAAACAACGGCATTACGGCATCTATCGATCCCAACGGTCGCGTTGTCGAGACCATGCCGAGACATCGTCGCGGAGCTGTCGCGGTTCACTTCGAATACCTGACGGCTAAGACCTTCTACGCGCGGCATGGTGATGTATTTGCCTACGGTTGCACGGTCCTGACTGTGATGCTGCTTGCGTCGACCCTGCTAGGTCGTAAGGCAAAGGCAGTAAACTAGAGCTATGTTGACCGATCTTGAATACTCTTACTCCCCGGTTCGTGACCGCGTGCGCGATCTGCGGGAGTATCTTTGACTCACCCAGGCTGAAAAAGCAACTTGCCGCTGTTGAGGCTGAAATCTCCGACCCTGCCGTGTGGGCAGACGCCGCGCGTTCGCAGCCGCTGATGCGTGAGCGTAAGCGCCTTGAGACGCTGCTGTCAGATGATGCGGAGCTTGCACGCCGCGCTGAGGAAGCGGAGGCCTATTTCGAGCTGGCGCGCGAAGGCGAAGACGTGGAAAGCGATCTTTCGCGGTCGATAGAAGAAGTGGAGCGCTTCGCGGAAGTGCTGGATTCGCGCACCATGCTTTCGCAGGAGAGTGATCCGCTGAATGCCATCGTCACCGTCCACCCAGGTGCCGGCGGCACGGAAAGCCAGGACTGGGCTGAAATGCTGATGCGCATGTATCTGCGCTGGGCAGAGCGGGAGGGCTTCAAGACCGAAATCAATGAAATACAGGACGGCGATGAAGCCGGTATCAAGTCTGCAACCTTCACCATTACAGGAGACTTTGCCTTTGGTTTGTTGAGCGGTGAGACTGGCGTACACCGCCTCGTCCGTATCTCCCCGTTTGATTCTGCCAAGCGGCGGCATACGTCATTTTCTTCTGTTTTTGTCTCCCCTGAGATCGACGACTCCATCGTGATTGACATCAAGCCCGACGATCTACGCATCGACACCTACAGATCAGGCGGCAAGGGCGGTCAGCACGTGAACACGACGGATTCCGCGGTCCGCATTACCCACCTGCCTACGGGCATTGTTGCGGGTTGCCAGAACGAGCGTTCGCAGCACAAGAACAAGGAAAAAGCCATGAAGATGCTGCGGTCGCGACTGTACGAACATGAGCTGGAAAAAAAGCGGGCAGCGAGTAAGAAGCTGGAGGACTCAAAACTGGACATTAACTTCGGTTCTCAGATCCGGTCATATGTTCTGCAGCCTTACCGCATGGCGAAGGACCTTCGAACGCGCGTGGAGGTGGGTGATGTGGACCGCGTGCTGGACGGAGACTTACAGCCGTTCATTCGCGGTTACCTTAAGCTTCGTCGTGAAGGCGGCCAGCCCACTACCATGGCAGACGACATTAACTAAACGCCGCTGCAGTTCCAAAG
>CAXTFT010000121.1:1720-5353 GCA_964243585.1 uncultured Terriglobus sp. | reverse complement strand
TTCACCCTTCGGGCCCCCGTGCTTCTTTTTCACGTGTCCGATCTGCAAGCCTCGCTGGCGTTCTACGTGCGGAAGCTGAACTTCGAAGTCGTTGCAACCTCCGAGACTACGCCGCCAGAGGAAGAGAGCCATTCCTGGGCGATGCTTCGAACGAGCGACCTGACCCTTATGCTGCGGTCAGTGGCGAAGGCAGATAAACCGGCGTTGCCCGATCCGGTGCGAGTGTCGTACCACGCCGATACCGTTCTGTACCTGGTCTGCGCCGACCTGGAGGCCCTGTGCTCTCACCTGCGGCAGAAAGGAATCACCCCCCTCCGCGGAGCCGATCCCCTCGCGCATATGGACCAGGTATTTGTCAGCGATCCTGATGGCTACATGCTTTGCTTTCAACGACTCTCAAAGAACCGGCTTCAACCCTGAGACGGGAGTTGCGTCCGTTGCATCCCATAGCGATGGCACAGTCGCGAATGGAAGAAGGTGTTCGGGGACAACTCAAGGCGCTGCTTGACGGGGGACAGGCACATGCAACCTTTGAGGAGGCAGTTTCGGAACTGGCTCCCGAGTTTCACGGACGCGTTCCGGACGGTCTGCCCTATTCTCCCTGGCAGTTGCTCGAACACACTCGTATTGCGCAGCGTGACATTCTGGATTTCAGCGCGAACACCACCGGCACCTACAAGCCCCTGAAGTGGCCTGAGGAGTATTGGCCGGCTGACCCGCAACCGCCAAACGCCACAGCTTGGGATGCCAGTGTCGAACATGTTCGTAAGGACCGCGAAGCGTTCGAGGAGCTATTAGAGGATGGTGACCTGCTTGCGGTCTTTCCCTGGGGTACCGGTCAGAATCTGCTTCGGCAGGCATTGCTGATTGGCGATCATGGAAGTTACCACGTTGGCGAGTTGATCGCGGTGCGACGCCTGCTGGGTGCTTGGAAACCGAAAGCGGGACATGCGTGAATGAACCGGGTGTTATTGCCGAAATGCTTGCCGCGAAGACCGTCGCTGTGATTGGGTTGTCGGCTGATCCCGGAAAACCCAGTCACTACGTTTCGGCCTACCTGCAAGGTGAAGGCAAGCGAATTCTTCCGGTAAATCCCTCGGTCGACCAGGTGCTTGGCGTCAAAAGCTACGCCTCCCTAACAGAGCTGCCGGAACGGCCAGATGTGGTGAATGTTTTCCGCTTGCCACGATCAATCCCGGCCATTGTGGACGAAATGATTGCGCTGGGCCTGGATGCACTGTGGGTACAGCTAGGGATTCGCAGTGAAGAAGCTGCCGCCAAGGCCCAGGCGCATGGCATTCGGGTCGTCATGGACCGTTGCATCATGATCGATCACCGCATGTCGGGCGGGCTCTAATCGTGTCTCCGGTCGGTTGCAGCCTACAATGTAGCCGATGATGGATTTCCGTTCTGTTCGCGTCATGCTGGCCGCGCTGGTCATGTTGTTACCTTGCCTTGCGCCTGCCCAGATAGGTACCACGCTCGGCAACGGGGGGCCCGGCCCGGTCAAGGCCCAGCACCTGACGGTCGAATTGGTGAGTGCCGGTCCGGCTATTGCGCAGGGCGGAAAGCAGACGGTTGGTTTTGTCTTCTCTATGGAGTCGGGCTGGCATGTCTATTGGCGCAACGCTGGCTTTGCAGGTTTTCCTCCGCGCGTGAAGTGGACATTGCCGACGGGTGTAGAAGCGGGTCCGTTACAATTTCCTGCGCCGGACCGCCTGCCGCTGGAAACGTCCGTCGATTATGGCTATGAAGATTCCATCGCGTACCCGGTCAGTCTTTCCGCGGAACCGAAGACAAAAGCGGACGCAAGCGGAAACATTCACGTGCTTGCCAGCCTGAACTGGTTGGTGTGCAAGGAAACCTGTATTCCCGGCAAGGCAGAGCTTGGGCTGGACCTGAAGCTTGTATCGGCAGGCACCGCCGTAAGCCATGAGGGAGAGCAGGTAGGCGCGCTGGGATCGGCCCTGAACCAGATGCCGAAAACAGTACCGGCTGCCTACAAATTTCTGGCGCAAAGCCATGGGAATGATCTGACACTTACCGCAACGATGGGCATTCGACCAAAAGATGCGGAGTTCTATCCACTCGAACAGGAGATGATTGCTGACACCAGCGAACAGCCGATCGATCTGCTGGATGACGGCGTGCGTATTCATATGCAGCGCGCTCCGGGAGCGAAAGCGGCACCCGCCGCTCTGCACGGCCTGCTGAAGTTTTCCGCGGAAGAGACGTACGAGATTAACGTGCCGGTGGTGCCCGGTCCTGCGGCACCTGTGAAGTCTGCTGGAGGCGGCTCGGCTGAAGGAATAACGGCCCTGAGCGCGATTGCCCTCGCCTTTGTGGGCGGCATGTTGCTGAACCTGATGCCGTGCGTCTTTCCCGTGCTGTTCCTCAAGGCATTGTCGCTGCTGCAGACCTCCACGGAGGAGCGCCACCGCGTGCGTACCCATGGCCTGGCCTACACAGCCGGGATCGTTGCCTCATTCTGGCTGGTCGTCGCCGTGCTGCTGGCATTGAGGGCAGGTGGTAAGCAGTTTGGATGGGGCTTTCAGCTGCAATCGCCGGGCTTCGTGGCTGTGCTGGCGACGTTCCTGTTTTTCTTTGCGCTGTCGCTTGCAGGCATGTTTGACTTTGGCCTGTCGCTGACCAGCGCGGGCGGTTCGCTGGCGCAGAAGGGCGGTTACTCCGGCAGCTTTTTCACGGGTGTGCTGGCAACAGTGGTCGCGACACCTTGTGTCGGCCCGTTCATGGGTGCCGCCATTGGCTTTGCACTGGCCCAGCCCGCCATTGTGACTTTTCTTGTCTTCACCTCGCTGGCACTCGGGCTGGCTGCGCCTTACATGCTGTTGAGCCTGCAACCTGCGTGGGTCAAGCTGCTGCCAAGGCCCGGTGCGTGGATGGAACTGCTCAAACAGGTCACCGCGCTGCCGTTGTTCGCGACCGTGATCTGGCTGGTCTACGTCTACGGTGCCTTGTTCCAGGGAGGCAACGATCCAGCACAGGGGATCACGCGCATGGCATGGCTGCTGGCCGGGCTGATGCTGATTGCCATTGCAGCGTGGGCACTGGGCCGCTGGCCGGCGAAGCGCGGCAGCACCCTTGCCGCGGTCATTCTTGCGGTCTGCGCCGTTGCGCTGCCGCTTTCTGCTTCCCACACCAATGCGTCAGCCACTGTCTGGCAGCCCTTTTCGTCCGATGCGGTCAGGCAGGCGCGTGCAGGCGGCAAGGCCGTCTTTGTGGACTTCACGGCTGCCTGGTGCCTTAGCTGCCAGGTAAATGAACGCGTTGTGCTGAAATCAAGCGATGTTCAGAGGGAGTTTGCCGCCGGCAATGTCGTTCCCATGCGTGCTGACTGGACGCAGTATGACGAGAAGATTACGGCAGCGCTACAGGCAGTAGGCCGCAGCGGTGTGCCCACCTACATCATCTATCCGGCTGATCCAGCCGCTGCTCCAGACGTGTTACCCGAGGTGCTAAGTAAGGGTGTGGTCTTGGATGCGATGAAGAAAGACATCAAACACTAACGCCACTCGCGCCTATTCTGCTTTGCCGATCGCGGGGCGGGCACGCGACACGGCCAGCGACGCTGCGGCGCAGCCTCAGCAAGGGGAAGACGTACAGACGCTTAAG
>CAXTFT010000121.1:0-1710 GCA_964243585.1 uncultured Terriglobus sp. | reverse complement strand
GGCACGCGCAATCTCATCCATACGCAGCGCAAGCTGCCGTTCGCGGCCTTGACCGGTGGGCCGATAGTAGTGGCGATCCTCCAGGCCATCCGGCAGGCACTGCATGGCAGCCACGCGATCGTGCAGATCGTGGGCGTATTGGTAGTCCTTGCCGTACCCGATGTCTTTCAGCAGACGCGTGGGAGCATTGCGCAGGTGCAGCGGTACGGGCTGCGCTCCGGTCGCGTCCACGTCTGCGGCTGCCTCGTTGAACGCAACGTACACCGCGTTCGACTTCGGCGCCAGCGCAAGGTACACGACCGCCTGTGCCAGCGCCAGTTCGCCTTCCGGTGAACCCAGCAGGTGCATGGCCTGCTGGGCAGAGAGTGTCAGGTTCAGTGCCTCCGGTGCGGCCAGGCCGATGTCCTCCACTGCCATCCGAACGACGCGGCGCGCAATGTACATGGCATCTTCGCCCGCGGTCAGCATGCGGCGCAGCCAGTAGATGGCCGCGTCTGCGTCAGAGTTCCGCACGCTTTTGTGCAGTGCCGAGATCAGATCGTAATGTTGCTCGCCACTCTTGTCGTACAACAGCGTGCGTTGCTGCAGGGCATCAGCCACGATGTCACGGGTAAGCACATGCTCGCCACGCCCGGCCATGAGACGCGCCGCTGTCTCCAGGGCGTTCAGTGCATACCGAGCATCGCCGTTGCTGTAGCTGGCGATGCTTGCCAGTGCGTCCGCTTCGGCATCGAGAGCCATCGCGCCGAGACCGCGTTCCGCATCGCGCAATGCTTCCCGCAACAAGGCAACAACATCGTCCTGTGCGATGCTTTGCAAAATGTAGACGCGGCAGCGCGACAGCAGCGCGGCGTTGATCTCAAAAGATGGGTTCTCTGTTGTTGCGCCGATCAGCCGAAGAGCGCCGCGCTCCACGTAGGGCAGGAAGGCATCCCGCTGCGCCTTGTTAAAGCGGTGTATCTCATCCACAAACAGGATGGTGCGCATGCCATGTGCCGCGCCTCGCTCAGCATCGGCCATAACCTGCTTGATTTCCTTGATGCCGCTGGTGACGGCGGAGAATTCGATAAAGCTGGCACTGGTGGTGTTCGCGATGATCTTGGCGAGCGTGGTCTTGCCCGTGCCTGGCGGGCCCCAAAAGATCATCGATCCTGTCTTGCCCGACTCGATGGCAAGGCGCAGTGGCTTGCCCTGGCCTACCAGGTGTGCCTGCCCGGCGAACTGGTCCAGGGTGCGCGGCCGCATGCGCTCCGGCAGCGGCACGTTCTCTTGTGATCTGGGCAGTACGGGCGGGTTGACCGCATCGAACAGGCTCATGGCAGCGCCCTCAGGCGTTGCTGAGAGGCTTCGTACAGCAGCAGGGAACCAGCCACGGCGGCATTCAGGCTCTCGGTCGGCCCCGAGGTGGCAAGTGTGATGTGCTCGTCAGCCAGCGCCAGCATCTCCGGCGAGACACCCGCGCCTTCATTTCCAATAACGATCACCACCGAACCGGTGAGCTCAGTGGTATGTGCAAACGACTCACTGCGAGCCACCGCCGCAAAGACGCGCGCGCCTACCGCGCGCTGCGCCTGCAGCAAATCGTCATCCCAGCGCGGTAGCGGCAGTCGAAATGCGGCGCCCGCCGCTGCTCGGAGACATTTGCCGTTCCATGGATCGACGGTATTCGGGGTCAGCGCCACGGCAGCCGCGCCGAATGCCTCGGCGGAC
>CAXTFT010000120.1:305-10961 GCA_964243585.1 uncultured Terriglobus sp. | reverse complement strand
CAACGCCGCTAAGAACGATGTAAAGGCGCATTGCGCCAGAGATTCAGGGAAGTGAAGGAAGCAAGATGATCGTGGTCATGCAGGGCAGCGCCACCGGCGAACACATTCAAGCAGTCATTGAGCAGATGGTAGAGCTCGGCTTTAACGTGCACCGCACCAGCGGCGCGGGACAGATGATCCTGGCCGGCGTGGGCAATCCCGGCCAGTTTGACGTGGCAGAGTTCCAGGTAATGGGCGGCGTGCAGGATGCCTACCGCATCTCGTCGCCGTACAAACTGGCGGGCCGCGATTTCCGTCCGGAAGGCACCGTCATCACTTTTCCCAACGGCGTCAAGGTTGGCGGCAATGAAGTCACCATCATGGCCGGCCCGTGCTCCGTGGAATCGCGCGAGCAGATCCTGCTGTCGGCGCAACAGGTGAAGGCTTCGGGCGCGCAGTTTCTGCGGGGTGGCGCGTACAAGCCGCGGTCGTCGCCCTACAGCTTTCAGGGCATGGGCGTTGAGGGCCTGAAGCTGCTGCGCGAAGTGGGTGACGAGACCGGTTTGCTGGTGATCACCGAGGTGATGGAGATTTCGCAGATTGAGCCCATGCTGCCCTACATCGACTGTTTCCAGGTGGGCGCGCGCAACATGCAGAACTTCAATCTGCTGCGCGAGCTGGGCCACGTGCGCAAGCCCGTGCTGATGAAGCGCGGCATCTCCGCCACCATTGAAGAAGTGCTGCTAAGCGCGGAGTACATCCTGAGCGGCGGCAATTACGACCTGATGCTGTGCGAGCGCGGTATCCGCACGTTTGAGACGTACACGCGCAACACCATGGACGTGAGCGCCATCCCGGTGCTTAAGAAACTTACCCATCTGCCCGTGTTTGGCGACCCGTCGCACGGTGTAGGCAAGCGCGAGTTCGTGCCGCCGATGGCGCTGGCCTCAGTCGCAGCCGGTGCGGACGGCTTGCTGATGGAGATGCATCCAAACCCCGACAAGGCCATGAGCGACGGCGCGCAATCGCTGTTTCCGGATCAATTGACGAAGCTGGTCGAGCAGTTGCGGCAGCTTGCACCGGTGGTGGGCCGCACGGTCGCTTAGGTTCATCTCAAGTCTGAACAGGTTCGAGAAGGAGTTGTAATGATGTCGGAGTGGGTGAAACTTACCGCAAGCGATGGTGTAGAACTGGATGCGTACCTTGCGCGTCCGGAAGGCGAACCGAAGGGCGCGCTGGTCGTCGTCCAGGAAATCTTTGGCGTCAATCCGCAGATCCAGTTCAACGCGGACGAATGGGCGAAAGAGGGCTTTCTCGCGATTGCTCCCGCGATGTTCGACCGCATTGAACCGGGCGTGAGCCTGAACTACGACGAAGCGGGCTGGGCGCGTGCGATGAGCTTTGTGCCAAAGCTCGACATGGACAAAGCCACGCTGGATGTAGACGCTGCAGTGCAGTGGTTGCGCGCACAATCTTCGGTGAATGTGGGTGTAGTGGGGTACTGTTTTGGCGGCACCATGGCGTGGCTTGCTTCAACCCGGTTGAAGGTAGAAGCATCAGTGGCCTACTATGGCGGCAATATCGCAAACTTCGCTAACGAAGAGCCGCAGAACCCGATCCTGCTGCACTTTGGTGAACTCGACGCGCACATTTCGGCTGAGGCGATCGCCAGGATTCAGACCGCGCATCCCGAGGTGCCGATCTTTGTATATCCCGATGCCGGCCACGCCTTCAACCGCAGCGAAGACCCGACGGCATTTATAGCGGATGCGGCACGGCTGGCAAAGTCGCGGTCGCTGCTCTTCTTTCAGCAGTACCTTGTGTTCTAGATGAACGAAGTTCTCATCGTCGGTACCGGACTGATCGGCGCATCCATCGGCCTCGCACTGCGCGAGGCCGGTTTTGCTGGTGGCATCACCGGTATCGATGCCAGCGGCGATGAACTCGCTGCGGCGCTGCAGATGAGCGCGATTGACCACGCCGCGCGGTCGCCGGACGAGCATCGCGCTGCCGTCGAGCAGGCCGATTTCATTGTGCTGGCTGTGCCGGTACTTGCAGTTCTGCACTGGATACGGCAGCTTGCGCCCGCCCTGCGTCACGGGCAACTGGTGACCGATGTTGGTTCGACAAAAGAGAAGATTGCGGAAGCCGCTGCACAGTGGATGCCAAGCAACTTTCTGCCTGGACACCCCATGGCTGGCAAAGAAAGTGGAGGCGCGGCGATGGCAGACGCAACTCTGTTTCACGGTGCCACATGGTTGTTTACGCCGCTCCACCCGGCTACGGCGGAAGAGCAGGAGTGGCGGGCCTGGGTTGAGCACTTTGGAGCTCAGGCCTTGGACCTCAAGCCAGCTGAACACGATCGCATCTGTGCCTGGGTCAGCCACATGCCGCAAATGGTGTCGACCGCCATGTCCGCCGTTCTTGAGGATGAGTTTGGCGACTCGCCTGAGTTGCGCGCCATCGGCGGACGCGCTCTGCGGGAAATGACCCGCCTTGGGTCGAGTCCATACAGCATGTGGCGCGACGTAAGCCACACGAACGAGCAAAAAATTGCCGAGACCCTCCTGTCACTCGAACAAAAATTGCAGCACATCCGTGAAAACCTGCGCACCGCGGAATTACGTGACGAGTTCCATCTTGCGAACCGTTTCAAGACGAAGTTCTGATTGGCTCTCGCATCACTTCATCAATGCGCAGCCATCTGTTCCGGATCGATCTTTGCGCGCTTGGGCGGCAGCCGCATGAGCCATACCAGCGGTGATAGAACTACCAACACAAAGGCCAGCAAAGCGAATGCATTCTTATAGGCAAGCATGTTCGCTTGCCGGATCAGCTGGTTATAGGCCGAGGCGATCGCGGTGGGCCGCGCTGATGCAAGGCTGGATCGCATGCCTGCGGCAAAGGTGCTGATGTATCCATTCAAAGCGTAGCTGCCATCGCTGATGGTGGCAGCAAGGGTGCTTTGGTTCACCTGTGCGTTGCGCGCGAGATAAGTCGTTAGGAGCGCCGTTCCGGCAGATCCACCGATGTTGCGCGCAAAATTTGAAAGCGATGAGATCTGGTTACTCTTCTCGCGCGGCACGCCAACATAATTCAACGTGCTGATCGGGATGAAGATGAAGGGCAGACCGACGACCTGCAGCATGCGCCACCATGTCACGGTCCCGAATGCTGAAGAGAGATCGAGACGGGTCAGATTGTAGAGCCCTGCCGCCACGGCCAGGTAACCCAGCATGACGGTAAGGCGCGGATCGCCTTTGCCAAGCGTGCGCCCGGCGATCGCCATCATGACCATCATCACCAGGCCTGCCGGTGACAGTACCTCGCCGGCTCGCTCGGCGGTGTAGCCCAGCATGGTCTGCAGGTACTGCGGGATAAGTACGGTGGAACCAAACAGGACCATGCCGAGGATGAGCTGCAGAAAAACTGCTGTGCCAAAGTTCCGATTCTTCAGCAGCTTCAGGTCGACAATGGGGTCGACGTGTCGCCACTCCCAAAAGACAAAGAAGATCAGGATCACCGCTGCCATGATGGCTGTGAACTGTATTTCGCCGGAGCCGAACCAATCCTTCTCCTGGCCCTTGTCGAGCGTGAACTCAAGCAGGCCAACACCGATGCCGACGGAGAACAGGCCCAGGAAATCGACCGGGTCCCGGCGCTTGGTGCGCTCAACCAGTTCCGGCGGGTCTTCCACCATGCGGTTTGAGAGGTAGAGCGACAGCAGCCCGATCGGCAGGTTGATAAAGAAAATCCAGTGCCAGTTGTAGTTGTCGGTTAACCAGCCGCCCAGCGTGGGCCCGATGGCAGGTGCAATGACTACCGCGGTGCCGTACAACGCAAAGGCCTGACCTCGTTTTTCAATGGAGAACGTGTCCGCCAGGATCGCCTGTTCACTGGGCGCCAAGCCGCCGCCGCCAAGTCCTTGCAGAATGCGTGCGACGATCAGGAAAGGCAGGGTCGGCGCAAAGCCGCACAGCAGGGAGCAGGCCGTGAACATGGCAACGCAGATCATGTAGAAACGCTTGCGTCCGATGCGATTGGAAAGCCAGCCGGAGATGGGCAGGATTACAGCCGACGCGACCAGGTAGCTGGTCAGCACCCAGGTGGCTTCTTCCTGTGATGCGCCGACCGATCCCGCGATATGCGGCAACGCCACGTTGGCAATGGAGGTGTCGAGCACCTCCATAAACGTAGCCAGCGTGACAGTAAGTGCGATCAGCCAGGGATTGTGCTTCGGCTTCCACTCGGCTTGTTCAATTGCTTTCGACATATCAGGATGCTGATATAGAGTATCAGTAGGCTGATACGGATGCAGAAATCACACACAGAGATCCGGGGCGCACAGCAGCGGGAATTGTCCGTGGGTATGAAGCGCCTGCTCACCGGGTATAGAACCTTGCTGGAAGATGCGCTTGAAGAAGAAGGCATTACGCTGGCGCAGTTGCGCATGTTAAAAGCGCTGCACGACGGGACGGCAACATCTGCCGCAGAACTGGCGCGCACCTGCTACATTACCCCGCAAAGCATGCAGGCCGTGGTGACACGGGCAGAACGGGAGGGCTGGATCACACGTGCCGCATCGCCCAGAAATCGCCGCATCCTGTCTGCAACGCTGACAAAGCCGGGGCAAAAAGTGCTGGAGCGGGGACTGACCCTGGCTGCGGGGATCGAGCAGCAGATATGGGGCGATGTTCAATCGTCAGAGCTGCGTGCCTTCAATGCGACGCTTACCAAGGTGCTCATCCGGCTGCAGCAAAGCCTGGATACGCGTCATGTCCAACAACAACAGGTAAGCCGCAGCAAAACAGCTTAGTCTAAGAGGCATACGATGCCTTCTACAGAAGCAGACAAGCAACTCAGCATTTCCCTTGAAGACGTGCGGGCGGCGCGGGAACGCGTGCGCGACGCCGTCTACCTGACGCCCTGCGCACATTCGCATACGTTGAGCGAACTGACTGGACAGACCGTCCACCTGAAACTTGAAAATCTGCAGATGACGGGTGCTTTCAAGGAGCGCGGCGCGCTGAACCGCATTCTGCAGTTGTCGTCGGCGCAGGAACGGCGCGGCGTCATTGCGGCGAGTGCGGGAAACCACGCACAGGGCGTTGCATACCACGCGACGCGGCGCGGCATCCGGTCCACCATCGTCATGCCTGAGCCCACACCACTGGTGAAGGTGACTGCGACACGACGTTTCGGCGCAGAGGTGGTGCTGCACGGCGCGAACTATGACGATGCTTTTGCAGAGGCATTGCGGCGCTGCGAACTCGACGGATCTACGTTTATTCATCCCTTCGACGATGCTGACGTCATCGCTGGCCAGGGCACCATCGGGCTCGAGATGCTGGAGCAGGTTGACGGCCTGGAAGCAGTCGTAGTCCCCATCGGCGGCGGTGGCTTAATCGGCGGCATCGCATGCGCAATCAAATCGTTAAAGCCTGGCGTACGGATCATTGGCGTACAGACATCACGATTGCCCAGCATGCAGGCGGCTCTGGACGCAGGCTCGCCTGTCACCATCGACGCGGCAACCACCATCGGCGACGGCATTGCGGTACGACGCGCGGGAGCGAAGACGCTGCCGCTGGTGCGTGCCTACGTTGATGAAATTGTCACGGTTGATGAGGACGAGATTGCGGCGGCTATTCTTGTTCTGCTGGAGCGCGAAAAGACGCTGGCCGAAGGCGCGGGCGCGACCGGCCTGGCAGCACTGCTGCAACACCGCACGTCTTTGCAGGGCGCGCGCACCGCAGTGCTTATCTGCGGCGGCAACATTGATGTGACGCTGCTGTCTCGCATTATTGAACGCGGCCTGGTGCAGGATGGCCGCATGATCCGGCTGCGCATTCACCTGCTGGACCGTGCGGGGGCGCTGCAGGATCTGACGAAGATCATCGCGGAACATGGCGTGAACATCGTGGACACGCTCTATAATCGCGCCTATTACGGTGTGAACCTTGGCGACACGACCATTGATATTACGATGGAAACGCGAGGTCGCGATCAGGCTGATGAGCTACTGGCCGTGCTCACGGAGAACGGGTATCGGTATAGCCGCGTTGTGTAAGGAATCGTTGTGCCAGCTGTCATGCGACAGCCTGACGGGAGCAGTAACGATACACAGTAGAGGAGCAATCCCATGGGCAGCATCGCAGTGACTCCAGCTCCGCTGAAAGAGAGAAGTACGCCGCATGCCGCGGAACTATGCGCGGTGACGCATCGATATGGTTCGCACATGGCTTTGAGAAATCTCTCATTGTCGTTAGGGCCCGGCGAAGTGGTAGCACTACTGGGGCCGAATGGCGCCGGCAAAACAACTGCGGTGAAGCTGATGCTTGGCTTGTTACAGCCGACCGAAGGCACCGCGAAGATCTTCGGCCAGAGCCCCAGCGAACGCGCCACGCGACAGCGCATCGGTGCCATGCTGCAGGTAGCACGCGTGCCTGAGACGCTTGCGGTCGGCGAGTATCTCGACCTGTTCCGCAGCTACTACCCACACCCGCTGCCAATGGCACACATCGTAGAAGTCGCCGGTCTGACTGGGATCGAGAAGCGCCAATTCAAAGACCTGAGCGGTGGCCAGAAGCAGCGCATGCTGTTTGCGCTGGCACTGTGCGGCGACCCTGATCTGATTTTCCTGGACGAGCCCACGCTGGGCATGGACATTGAGACGCGCCACAACCTGTGGCGGCAGGTGCGGTCATTTGCAGACCGCGGTAAAACCGTCCTGCTGACGACGCACTACCTGGAAGAGGCCGACACGCTCGCTGACCGTATCCTGGTCATTGCAGAGGGTTCCGTGGTTGCGGAAGGCACGCCCTCAGAGATCAAGAGCCGCGCGGGCGGGCGCAAAATCCGCTGTGTTACCAGCCTCTCTGACAGCTTCTTGCAGGGGCTGCAGGGTGTGCGCCGCGTAGAGCATACCGGCGCTGGCGTAACCCTCACAGTGGAGAGCGCGGAAGACGTGTTACGCAGGCTGTTAACCGAAGATGGAGGCCTTCACAGTCTTGAAGTCTCAAGCCCGGCGCTTGAGGATGCCTTCCTGGAGCTTACCCGTACTGACGCGCACAAGGAGCAGGCATGAGCACAACGACGATCGCCTCACCAACCTCGTCCCTTGCACCCTACGCCAAAGAAACCAAGTACGAGTTCCTGCGGTTGCTGCGTGCGCGCTCGTTTTCTGTCGCGACCATCGGCTTTCCGCTCAGCTTTTACCTGTTGTTCGGCATTGTGGCCGCAACTGATCATGCGCAGGGTTTTGACCGGGCAAAGTACCTGCTGGCGACGTATTCCGTCTTTGGCCTGGTGGGATCATCGCTGTTCGGGCTGTGCAGCACCATTGCGAATGAACGCGCACAGGGCTGGCTGGAGTTGAAGCAGGCCAGCCCCATGCCTCCTGCGGCTTACCTGCTGTCCAAGTTGCTGACAGCTATCGCCTTTGGCCTGATCATTTTCTCGCTGCTGTTGCTGTGCGGCATCACGCTTGCGCATGTGCACTTTACTGGCGCGCAGATCGCACGGCTGGTTGCGACCGTGGTGCTTGGTGTGTTCCCATTTGCCTCACTTGGCATTCTGCTCGCCTGTGTGGTGCCTCCAAATGCGGCCATTGGCTTCGTCAACCTGATCTACCTGCCCATGTCCTTCCTGTCAGGGTTGTGGTTTCCACTTGAGGGACTGCCGCACTGGCTGCGTACCATCGCACCAATCTGGCCCACATGGCACCTGGGGCAACTGGCCATTCATGACATCGGCTTTCCCATGCGGTGGACGGTGACGGGTCACGTGGTGTGGCTGGCGTGTTTCAGTGTGGTATGCCTTGGACTTGCCCTGGTGCTGTTCCGGCGGAGCGCGCAGAAGGCGTAGCACTAGATTGTCAGGTTCGGTTTCCTGTTTTCGACCTTTGCGGCGGAGACTCCGGGGATCTTCTTCAAGTCGTCAATGGATTTGAAACCGCCCACCTGCTCACGATAGCGAATAACAGCCGCCGCAGTTGAGCGATGGAGCGAGAAAGCTGCTTCGAATTCCACGGCTGTTGCCAGGTTAAGGTTCAGCTTGGTGCCTACTTCCGCGGGGAAGTTCTTCGCGAGGTAATCAACGATGCGCCGGACATCGGCTGCATCTGCCTGCAGCCCGAGCGATTGCATCTTGCTTACCGTGGTTTGCCAGCCATTGTGGTCCTGCCGCTGCGACAGCACGCGGTCTACCTCGTGGCAGCGTGTACAGGTGCTCTGCACCAGTGCCCGGTCTGCGCCCGCCGGTAGTTGTACCTGCGCAGTAAGGCTGCAGATTGTGATGATCGCTGGGAAGACGCATACGAAACGGAATAGTACCGGCTTCATGCGGATGAATCGTATCAGTGCCGGTACATGCTTCTCAAGTACTAAGAAAGCCGGTCAGGCACGTCCTTGACGGTGCCGCTCGCGGTCGCTAGGCTCATCCTCACTACTTTATGCATCTGAAGGTGTCCCAATGAGACGTTTCAATCTGCTGCTCCTCGCCATGCTGCTGTTAACCTGCAGCGTGGCATGGTGCGTCGATTACCTGACGGAGGGAGTGGACGCGGCGCGCACCGGCTGGCTGCGCGGAGAAAAGGTCTTCTCACTGGCGAACGTGGGCAGCACGCACCTGCTTTGGAAGACCAGGCTCGACAGCAAAACGCGCGAGATGCATAACCTTTCTCCGCCATTGATTGCCGAGAGCGTCCAGACCGCGGACGGACCAAAGGAGATTGCCATCATCGCCGGCATCTCCGACGACCTGTTCGGCGTTGACGCGCACACGGGCCAGCAGATCTGGCACACGCACTACACCAGCACCTACACGCCGCCACCCAATGCAAGGCCTGCGGGAACACTGTGCCCCGGCGGCCAGACTGCAATGCCAGCCTTGGTGAAGGGTGACGCAGCCGGCCAGTACACGTTGTACGCGGTGGGTTGGGATGGGCGACTGCACCGAATGGATCCTGCAAGCGGCAGGGACAGGTCCGAACCTGAGAAATGGCTGCCGCCCAACGCCAAGCCGTACGCCCTCAACGTATATAAAGGCGTGGTGTACACCAGCGTCTCGCAGGGCTGCGGAGGCGTTGCATTTACCTTCTTCTCCTACGATCTCGCAACGAAAAAGTCGAGCCTGTTTGTGCCGACTGGTGGTGGCCTTTGGGGTCGGCGTGGGGTATCGGTCAGCGCGCAGGACGTAGGTTACATGGGCACGGGCGACGGCGAGTGGAACCCGGAGGGGGGTCACTTCGGTAATGGGCTGATTGGTCTGCACCTGAACGCGGGCAAGGAACTGCGGCTGAACGACTATTTTGCGCCAGCAAACGCGGACTGGCTCTTCAAGCGCGACCTCGACATCAACGTGACACCTGTTCTCTTCGATTACAAAGGCAGGCACCTGATGGTCGGCACCAGCAAGGAATGCCGCCTGTGGCTGCTGGACCGCGATGAGTTGGGCGGCGACGATCATCGTTCGCCCTTGTACTCCTCCCCGTTGATCTGCAACACGCAGGCGAACTACGCGGCAGAAGGTGTGTGGGGCGCTATAAGCGCATGGAAGGACAATGCCGGGCAGCAATGGCTTACAGTTCCCTTCTATGGCCCTGTGGCGAAAACTTTCCACGCACCGTTGGAACACAGCCGCCCCGAACATGGCGGCCTGGCGACTTTCAAGGTCGAAGAAAAAGCGGGTAAGTGGTCACTGGCACCAGCATGGATCTCCGCGGACATGGACAATGCAGAGACGGCAATCATTGCAAACGGCATCATCTTCACCTACGCCAGCGGTGAAGACGCTCGACAGGCCCGCATCGACACAGCATGGAACGAGCCCACACCACCTCCACCGCCGCAGATTCCCACCTCGCTGCAATCGGCCATGCGCATTCAGGGCTCACGCCGGGGGGTGCTGTATGCATTCGACGCGCAGACCGGTAAACAGCTCTGGTCCAGCGGTGACCAGATCGCCTCGTGGAATCACTTCAGCGGGATCTCCGTGGCAAACGGCCGTGTATACATCCCCACCTTTGACGGTTACCTGTACTGCTTTGGAGTCGCGCCATGAGGCGGGTGCGACCAGAACTCTACTTGTTCGCTGGTGTGGCGTTTCTGCCGATGCTGCACGCACAGTCCAGCCGCACCGGTCCGGAGTGGACCACGGCAGGCATGGACGCGCAACGCAGCCGGTCTGTGCCGGGC
The DNA here is from genome assembly GCA_964243585.1 of uncultured Terriglobus sp. Lineage (GTDB taxonomy): Bacteria > Acidobacteriota > Terriglobia > Terriglobales > Acidobacteriaceae > Terriglobus. The sequence continues at coordinate 786 of CAXTFT010000120.1, read as the reverse complement.
GATCCGCAGATCACACCGGAAACGATGAAGCAACCAGGTTTCGCCTTTCTGTGGAAGCAGGCGTTTCCTGGAAAGACCAACGGGCGGGATTCCCTTTCAGAGCCCGTACTTGTCAACACATTCATCGGCTACAAGGGATTTAAGGCGCTTGCCGTAGTTGGCGCGAACAATGCGCTGTTCGCAGTGGATTACGACCTGGGCACTCCGTACTGGGAGAAGCACTTCGACGTCCCATCCGGCACACCGGCTTGCATGGCAGGCACTGCTGTTGCACCTGGCCGCCTGACTCCGCTGGTGCCGCCGCCAGTCACCGGCAGCGGTGTGCACGGCGGCTATCGCAGCGCGGTCAGCAGGACGGGCGAGGGGATCCCGCTGAAAGAAGTATCGCGTGTACCGGTGTCTGCTGCTGTCAGCACGCCACCACCCGCACCCGCGTCCACACAGACGGCCGCGCCTGCGAATACCGCGGCACCGAACGGGC
>CAXTFT010000120.1:0-295 GCA_964243585.1 uncultured Terriglobus sp. | reverse complement strand
CCTGGTGGCGCACCGGCAGACGCAGCCCCTCTTACCGGACCTGTGCGAACCGGTCCACCACCCGGTACGGGCTTGTATAAGGGGTCGCAGCCCATCTTTGCAGTTAGTTCCGATGGTGTGCTGCACGCGGTAAGCCAGGGCAGCGCCAAGGAACTGCAGAAGCCGGTGCAGTTTGTACCGGCAGGCAGCGGCCTCTACAGTCTGATTGATGTCAATGACACGGTGTATGCCGCCACGCTGCCCGGCTGCGGGCCGGCACCAGACTCTGTCTTCGCCATGGATGTCTCAGGTCCTG
>CAXTFT010000119.1:5831-11151 GCA_964243585.1 uncultured Terriglobus sp. | reverse complement strand
GCAGCGGGCCTGACCTGCTCCACCTGCGAGATGGGTGCACGCGGCGCGGTCGGCCTCGAAATCGAACTCGACAAGGTGCCGCAGCGCGACAGCGGCATGACGGGCTACGAAATCATGTTGAGCGAGTCGCAGGAGCGCATGCTGCTGGTCGCCCATGCCGGTCGCGAGCAGGAAGTCCTGGACGTCTTCGAAAAATGGGGCCTAGACGCTGCGGTGGTCGGCACCGTCATCCCGGAGAACCGCATGAAGGTTCGTCACGGCGGCGAACTGATTGCGGATCTGTCGAACGAGTCGCTGACCGACGACGCTCCGCTGTACCACCGTCCCGTGGGCGAGTGGAAGGCACCTGTGCCGCTAGACCCGCCCGCCTGGGTGTTGGAAGAACTAAAGAAGCCGCGCGACTACACCGCCGACCTGAAGAAGCTGCTCGGCTCCGCGAACATCTGCAGCAAGGCCCACATTTACGAGCAGTACGACAGCATGGTGCAGACCAACACCGTCTTCGGCCCGGGCCAGGCAGAGGCAGGTGTCATCCGCATCAAGGGCACGGGCGGTGGTGCGGCGACTCCCGATTCGCCGCAGGCCGAATCGGGCAAAACAGCAAAGCCGGAGCGCGGCCTGGCCATGGCGCTCGCCGGTAATGGGCGCTGGTGTTATCTCGACCCGAAACTCGGCGCGATGCACGCCGTCGCCGAAGCTGCGCGCAAGGTCGCCTGTACGGGCGCAACCCCGGTCGCGGCCACCAACTGCCTGAATTTCGGCAACCCCATGAAGCCGGAGATCATGGCGCAGCTGTCGCAGGCCATCGACGGCATCGCCGAAGCCTGCACTGCCCTCGGCACCCCTATCACCGGCGGCAACGTCTCGCTCTACAACGAAACGCGCGGCGAAGGCATTTACCCAACGCCGGTCATCGGCGTCGTCGGTATCTTGGACGATGTGACCAAGGCTGTACCAAATAGTTTTCAGCACGAAGGCCATATCGTTGTTCGTGTGTGGCCTCAGGGATTTCCTGACTACCTCATGGGCACTGACCGAGAATATTGGTCCTCGATTTACCATCGCCACCGTAATTGCGCTCTAGGCTCTTCCGCCTTCGCACAAAGCTGCCTCAGCACGCTTTGGGGAGTGCCTGAGCCTCTCTCCTTAGAAAAGGAAGCAAACCTGCAAAGGTTCTTGCTGACCGTCAGTGAACGAGGTCTCGTTTCTTCTGCTTCCGATGTCTCCGATGGTGGGTTGGCTGTCGCGATTGCCCGAGCTGTGTTGACAAAGAGCATCGGCTTTTCAGGAGAGACCCCAGGCGGACACTTGGTTGAGGATCAGACGGATATGTTCCTTGAGACTGCTTCAACCGTCTTGGTAGCCTGTCACCCGGATGCTTTCGAGACTCTCAAGAGCATTGCAGAAAACTATTCTTTATATGCAATCAAGATGGGCAGAACAGGCGGTTCGCGCCTGCAGATTTCCGTATCAGGTGGCGTTGAGATAGATGAAAGTATCGGTGATCTACAACGCCTGTTTAGCACTTCTCTTAATGAGGAATTACAAGATCAGGTGGTGCTTGCGTGATCGACTACTCCCCCCTGTCGAATGCAGTTAAGCAACTGGCACAGGCGCTTAAAGAACAAGCGCTCGAACCAGATCGCCCGCTTTTACGGGCCGGTGTCATCCAGATGTTTGAATACACCTATGAGCTGTCACACAAGATGTTGCGCCGCTACCTGGCCTCTGTAAGCCCCAGCCCGACGGAAATTGAGGAGCTTAGCTTTGAAGGCTTGGTCCGGCGAGGCGATGAGGCAGGTCTGCTCCAATCACCGGTTGCGGTTTGGAAGAAGTTTCGCGAGGCACGCAGCGTGACCAGCCATACTTATAACGAAGACAAGGCGCAAGAGGTCTTCGCTAGGATACCGTCCTTCCATGCGGAGGTAACCTTCCTGCTGGAGCGTCTACTAGAAAAGTCGGGCCAGTTCCCTAGCAACTCAACGGAGAGCGCGCTATGAATACTCCGGGGCACTTTGATCTTTTACCTGAAGATCTCGCCATCGTTCTGGAGATTCTTACCACCTATGTGCCTGACAGGCCGGTCTTCGTATTCGGTTCCCGTGCGACAGGCCGTGCTCGTCGTCGCTCTGATCTTGATCTCGCAGTTGGCGGAACAGCACCACTTGGTTGGTCTCAGAAGGCCGAGCTGCGGCAGGCGTTCGACGAATCCGACTTACCCATTCGCGTGGATATAGTCGATCTTGCCGAAGCAACCGGCATATTCCGGAAGCGTATTGAGCAGGAATGGGTCTCACTCGAAGTTGCGGCGGAACAAGTTGCATCAAGGACTGCCGCATGAACAGTAAACCACCGACGCCTGTGGCCTCGGAACACGAGGCCGACGACCACTTCGACAAGCTGCGCGAAGAGTGCGGTGTCATGGCCATTTACAACCACCCCGACGCGGCGCGGTTGACCTACTGGGGGCTGTATTCGCTGCAGCATCGTGGGCAGGAGAGTGGTGGCATTGCCACCGCCGACGGCGAAGAAATCCTCGACCTGAAGGGGATGGGCCTGGTCAGCGAAATCTTCACGGACCCGGTGCTGGCGGGCCTGCCGGGGCACCTTGCCATCGGCCATACGCGCTACAGCACCACGGGCGATTCGGCGCTGCTGAACGCGCAGCCCATCAAGGTGGAATCGACCAAGGGCCTGATCGCCATTGCGCATAACGGTAACTTAGTTAACTTGGGTACGGCGCGCGAGCGGCTGGAGCGGGACGGTGCCATCTTCCAGACCACAAGCGACTCCGAGATCATCATCCAGCTCATTGCGCATTCGAAACACAGCACGCTGGTGGATTGCATTGCCGATTCGCTCGGCCAGATCGACGGCGCGTTTTCCATCGTCATGATGACACGCAACCGCATCTTTGCAGCCCGCGACCCGCATGGCTTTCGACCGCTGTCCATGGGCCGTATCGCGGGTGTCGACGGCGCACCGGATACCTTTGTATTCGCATCGGAGACCTGTGCGTTCGACTTGCTACATGCCAAATACGAGCGCGATGTGGAACCCGGCGAGCTTGTGATGGTGAGCGAAGACGGCGTCACCTCGCGTTACTTCAACAGGGACGTGCAGGAATCCAGCTGCATTTTCGAGCATGTCTACTTCGCGCGGCCCGATTCAAAGATCTTCGGTCGCTGGGTGCAGAAGAGCCGCGACGAGATGGGCCGCACGCTCGCCCGTGAATCGGGCGTGGACGCAGACGTCGTCGTGCCCGTGCCGGACAGCGGTGTGACGGCGGCCATCGGCTACGCAAGCGAGTCCGGCATCCCGTTCAATTTTGGCCTCATCCGCAATCACTACGTGGGCCGCACGTTCATCCAGCCGGAGCAGCGGGTACGCGATTTTGGCGTCCGCATGAAGCTGAACCCGGTGCGCGCGCTGCTGGAAGGCAAGCGTGTCATCCTGATCGACGACAGCATCATTCGCGGCACCACTTCGCGCAAAATCGTCCGCATGGTGCGCGCGGCGGGCGCGGCAGAGGTGCACATGCGCATCAGTTGCCCGCCCACCATCTCGCCCTGCTTCTACGGCGTGGACACGCCCAGCACCAAGGACCTGATCGCCGCCAACAATTCCGTCGAAGAGATCCGGCAGTTCATCGAAGCCGATTCGTTAGCTTACCTATCCTTAGAGGGTGTCGTGCATAGCTGCACTACGGGCGACGCCAAGCCGGTCGGCTACTGCACTGCCTGCTACACGGGCAAGTACCCAACGCAGTGGGTCGATGTGGAAGAAATCCTGCCTGCAACGGTACTCGTCTAACGAATGCGTAAGCCCCTGCTCGCCTTGGCCGTGGCCGCTTTCGGGATCGGCACAACAGAGTTCATCATCATGGGCTTGCTGCCCGACCTGGCGCGTGACTTCAGCGTCAGCATTCCCAAGGCGGGAACGCTGGTCAGCGCGTATGCGCTGGCCGTAACGATTGGTTCGCCGCTGCTGGTGCTTGCGTTGGCGAAGGTAGATCGCAAGCGCGCGCTCATCCTGCTGATGTTGTTGTTCATTCTGGGTAACTCTGCATGCGCGTTGGCGCCGACCTTCGGACTGCTGCTAACGGCTCGCATCCTGACGGCGCTGATGCATGGTTCGTTCTTCGGCATCGGCAGCATCGTTGCCGCGAATGTAGTGCCGCACGAGCAGCGTGCGCGGGCCGTGGCCATTATGTTCAGCGGGCTTACGCTGGCAAACGTGCTGGGTGTTCCTGCCGGCACCGCGCTGGGCCAGGCGTACGGATGGCGCATGGCATTCTGGGCTATTGTGCCCATCGGCCTTGTTGCGGCCGTGGCTGTGTGGCGACTGGTGCCACATCAGCATGCGGAACCTGTCCACGTCCTGAACGAACTAAAGTCGGTCGCGCGCAAAGAAGTGCTGATCGTGCTGAGCACCAGCGTGCTTTCGTCCACAGCCATGTTCTGCGTGCTGACGTACATTGCGCCCATCCTTGAGGTCGTCACGCATGTCTCACCACACGGCGTTACGCTGGTGCTGGTTGCTTTCGGCGTTGCCATTACCGTGGGAAACCTGCTCGGCGGAGTGATGGCAGACCGTCACGGCATTGCCGCCGTCATCTTTGGCTTCCTCATCCTCATGGTGTTGTTCCTGCTGTTCCCGCTGGCAGAGCAGCGCGTCGCAAGCTGTGTAGCTGCCATTATGGTGTGGGGTGCGCTGCACTTTGCCGTGGGCGCGCCGCTGCAGACGCGCGTCGTGGACCAGGCGAAGGGCGCACAGAATCTTGCCTCCACGTTGAACCAGGGCGCGTTCAACCTGGGCAATGCGCTGGGTGCCACGCTGGGCGCAGGCGTGCTGACGGCAGGGTTCGGCTATCGTGATCTTGCCTATGCCAGCGCTGCAGTGGCCGCGCTGGCAGCGGGTGCGGCGGCCTTGTCGTGGCGGCTGGATGCCGGTTCAAAGACTGCGTAGTCACTGGCGTTACCCACAACGCTGTTGCTAGAGGGGCCTGATGTTGCGCATTTTCGCTCGGATCGCTGGTGGCCTGCTCGTCGCAATGCTGCTTGTCTACCTGGCAGACTTTACCGTGTGGCGCATCCGTCTTGCGCATGGCAGCGGCATGAATACGGTGCAGGTGACACGCGTGAGTGTAGCGACGCTCAAGGCCGGTAAAGAGGAGTACTACTTTGAGGGCAGTGACATGCAAATTTGTACGCGCAGCGTGCTGCCTCCGCTGACTGCCGAGGGCTTCCAATCGCCGTGCTGGTGGCTGGCGCGGCACCCGCAAAGAGAGACCCGCGCGCTCAAGTCGGTCCACGTCCGA
>CAXTFT010000119.1:0-5821 GCA_964243585.1 uncultured Terriglobus sp. | reverse complement strand
CGCTATTGAGGTGTTCCAGAGGCGTCATTGCCTGCCTGCAACATTTTCGGCGCACAGACTGCGTGTGCGTCCGTACACTGCTTGCATACCGATCTTCAGGGGAGGGACAGTCTTGCTCAACCGCATGCTCATAATGCTTTGTCTTTGTGCGCCAGCAAACGTTGTGCACGGGCAGATTGTCAGCGTCTACGGTTCTTTTTCTCCGCAGCACGTTTCCAACGTGCGTACAGGCACCGCCGGCGGCGGCAACACGACGGTGTACACCAGCTTCTGGACACCTGCCTTTGGCGGCGGCGTAACGCTTAACTTTCTTAACCTGCACGTGGTCAAGCTGGGCGTGGATGTACGTGGTTCCACAAAGCCCGGAACCACGGGTGCAGACACGGCACAGCTTGGATTGCGACTCGGGTTTCAGCCGCCCTTGCTGCGAGTGAAGCCGTATGTGCAGGGTGGTTTCGGCTACCTGGCCACGCGCACAGTCAACCAGTCCACCATCGTCGGCACAAATGCGCCGGTGGGCGGCACGTTCAACAACCAGTACCTGACAGCAGGCGTTCAGGCGGGTGTCGATAAGCCGCTCATCCCGTTTCTCGACTTTCGCATCGTCGAATTCGGCTACACGCGCGGTTTTGGTGTCAGCCCTTCCTCTGCCAGCGCAGACGATGCCAACACCTTCTCGATCAGCACCGGTCTGGTCGCACACTTTTAACCTCAGGCTTTCAGGAGATTGTTCCTTGCGCTTACGCGTCTGCAGTGTTCTGGCTTTTGCACTTTCTACGGTTTGCATTGCTCCTGCTCAATCACGCAAGATTGCAGCCGATGACGCTGTGGACTACCGCGTCGCGGGCTCACCGCTCGCTGCTCCATCGCAGGACAGGCAGATTGCAGCCGCCTTGAAGCAGGTGTCTCCAGACACCATCAAGGCCAACATCAGCAGGCTGGTGGACTTTTACAATCGCAGCACGGTCTCCAGCACGGAGACGGATCTGAAGCCGGGCACTGGCATTCTGGCCGCAGCGGACTGGATCAAGACGCAATTCGAAAGCTATAGCCAGGCCTGCGGTGGATGCCTCGAGGTCAAAGTTGACGAGTTCGTCCAGCAGCCAGAGCCCGGCTTTAATGGCAGCAAGCCACGCATCGCCAAGCCGACGACCTTGCGCAATGTGTATGCCGTGTTGAAGGGCAGCGATCCCATCGCTAGCAAGCGCATGTACCTAGTGACCGGGCACTATGACACCCGCGAGACAGACATCATGAACACGCATGATCCGGCACCGGGCGCGAACGACGATAGCAGCGGTACGGCTGTTTCGATGGAAGCCGCACGCATCCTGAGCAAGTACAAGTTTCCTGCGACGCTTGTCTTCGTCGCAGTTGCCGGGGAAGAGCAGGGCCTGAACGGTTCGCGGCACCTCGCCGCGCTTGCGAAAAAAGAGGGCTGGCAGCTCGAAGGCGTGCTGAACAACGACATTGTGGGCGGCGACACAACGCCCGGTGACACGCTGCAGAGCAAGACGCGGGTTCGGGTGTTTTCGCAGGGTATTTTGCCTTCTTCGCCCATTGAGCAGATTCGCGCGACGCTGAATATCGGCGGTGAAAGCGAGACGCCGTCGCGTCAGCTTGCGCGCCAGGTGCTTGAGGTGGACCGAACGTATCTTGCACAAACAAAGCCGGTTTCGCTGAATGCGCATATGGAGTTGAGGCTCGACCGCTTCCTGCGCGGCGGCGATCACCGGTCGTTCAGCGATGAGGGTTTTCCGGCAGTCCGCTTTACCGAGTGGCGGGAGAACTTCGACCATCAGCACCAGCATGTGCGCACCGAAAATGGCAAGGAATACGGCGATTTGCTGAAATTTGACGACTTTAATTACATTGCGCAGGTGGCACGGCTGAACATGGCTGCTTTGGCTACCCTGGCGGAGTCGCCGGGTTTGCCGCAGAACGTCAAGGTGATCACGTCGAACCTGGACAATGACACCATCCTGCGGTGGGATGCGCCGCTAAGTGCAAGCGGAGCAGCCACTTACCAGATCGTTTGGCGCGAGACGGCAGCTTCAGACTGGCAGTTTGCCGCGCCTGCTAGCAGGTATCCGGGGACGGGTGAGCGGTCTGCGCGGCTGCCTGTGTCGAAGGACAATGTCTTCTTCGGCGTGCGTGCGTGCAGCGCAAATGGTGCCTGCAGCCAGGCGGTTCCGCCCGTTCCGGGGCGCTGAACGGCGGTTTCTGCACGCTGAATTCGAGGCTTGTGCACTGATTTATGTGCATCGTTTGCACCAGCATCAGTGCACATTTCGCGCACGTAACCAGCCTTTTGCGTGCCGGAAGCGACGTATTTGCACGCAGAAGCGCAATCGCGGCCAAAGCGCCCGTTTCAGGGCTTTGGCTGCGGCTTGCCTGTCGTGGCACCCCGCTTGTTCGCGTCCTGCTGTCGCTGAAAGTCGGTCCAGCCCTGGTGCTGGCCCTCCCACACATAGGCCATCAGAAAGTTGTTGTCGCCGCTCTCCTTCAGGGTTGAGAACGGCTGAAAGTTGAAGGGCAGCTCGTGCGCGTGCGCGGTGTACTCCGCCCGCAGGTCGTCGACCTTCTTGTGGACGGTGGCAAAGGCCGGATCGACACCCTGCAGCACCAGCCGCACGGCGACCATGGACTTCTCCAGTTCGGCCACGCGGGCGGCCAGTTTGTCGTTCTGCGCCTGCAGAGCGGAGATCGCGGCCTGCATCGCACTCTGGGCGTCCAGCGCGGGGATGTGCGGCATCGGGTTCACGTGCAGCACGGGCGGGGTCTCCAGGTGCAGCGTCTGTATGGGAGCGTTCAGCTTTACCGTCGGGTCAGACATGGCCACCATTCTGCACCCACCCGGCCCGTTTGTAACCAGCAAATCTTGGGTGCGACGGGCGAAGGTCTGATACGCACCCGGCTCGGCCAGCCACGGCTCTTGCCGGTAACAGCAGAACGTGACAAAGTGCGCCTCACGGTTCGCCTGGTACCGCTTCAGCCCGGTTGCGTCGCTGGAGTGTACGGATGGCGGGCCGTAGACCGCTCGCCATACGGGTCAGGGAATATGGGTGCCCGTACAGGTCAAAGCCATGTGCGGATTGATCCTCCCCGATCACCCACTCATGACGGCGAAGCTGCCGTGAATGGGGCACCCTCGCGGGTTGAAGGCTGTGTCTGGGCCACCTGCCAAGGCTTTCAGAATGGCGTGATCGCAATGACGTGGAAGAGGCGTGCAGCATAGAAAAGAATAACCGCCACGCTCATGATGATGACAGTGCGCCGTGCCGGTGCGAAGTCCGGATCGCTTGTTTGTATGCGTCCATAGCGCAGCCACCAGCGGATGAGCATGACGGGTATTGCAAGCTCAAAGAAGATGAACCCAAATACACCTAGCCATGCGACGATGATCGCGAAGCGAAAAAGGAAGAAGATGCCCGCAACACCGAACATGATCTTGATATAGCTGCTGTCACTGACGGCGCTGCTGACTTTGGCTGTTGCTGCCGCTGCCTGCTCCGCAGCAGCCCGATCGATGGCGATACCGCAGAAGTTGCACTGCGTCATATTCGTATTGATGGTCTCGCCACAGTTTGGGCAGGGAAAGACCTCAACAGCAGGAGTGAGGTTAAGGCCAGGCATGCGGACGAGCCTAGCATCTTCACTCGGTGCAGGACAATGAACTCATGACGGTAAAGCTGTCATGAATGGGGCACCCTCAATGGAAAGGAACCCATGTCTGGGCCACCCGCCCACCCTCTCAAGTGGGTGCCCCGTACATCGGAGATGTGCGGGATCAAAGTTCCAGATTACTTTCAGGATTCACCTAGGGCTATGGGAGAAGACCCAACAGGATCGCTGCGCGATCACCCACTCATGACGGTAAAGCTGTCATGAATGGGGCACCCTCAGTTGAAAGGACCGATATCTGGGCCACCCGCCTCAACCTCGATTTCTCTTGCCCTCACCAGCAGCCCATCCTTCGATGTCTTCACGGTCAACTTCAGACCCCCTATCAAGGATCGTAGGTCTTGGTCCAACTTTCAACTCAGGATTGTTAATCATCATCTCTTCAGCCAGTGCGAAATCAGCCGTTGCAGAATACACGTATCGTTCTGCATTCCTGATTTGTATAGAGTTTAGGAAGATCGAATTTGCCGGCGCTAGTAGCTGATTTTTTCTACTCGCTATGCCTAGAAGGTAGTCAAGAATGACAGTTGGTGTCTTTCTCCCAAAGAACAAACAAGCTCGGCGAAACTCCTCACCTATCTCTTTACACATAAATCCAAGAGCAAAGCGTGGGCTGATGGGCAAGTAAACCTCAACTTGTTTGCTGGCCAGCCCAGTGGTGCTTCGGAATTCGCTACGGTTCAAAGTATTAGTTAAAGCGACAGGATTATCACTAATCACTAAGGGTATTTCTTTCGAAGTCTCAAAAAGCAGTATGTCCTTATCTAGCAATGCACCGCTAAACTCGTGAACCATCCGCTTCGTGCTTTTCAAGTGTTCAAACTTTTCTTTCTCGGGTCTAAATTCGCCAACCCACTCTTTGAACTCCTGTGAGCCCTCTTTTGCCGCAATCATTCGCATGAAGGTGCCAAGCTGGGCGTTAACCGCTCTGTGGGCCTTAGTTCGAATTACCTGAGCTGTAGCGAAGCGCAAAAGCAGTACCCGATCTCTCGGGGAAAACTTGCATAGGCGTCCGTTCTCGACAATATTTCTAAGAATTGGGGCAGCGAGATCTTCTATCTCAGAATAAAGCTCTTCAACGCACACAGATTCGCGGTTCCAAGTCGAGGTGTTAAAACCTTTTTCCGCAGCCGCATCTTTCACGGCAACTTGGAAAGTGCGAGAACTAGCTTTATCAAATGCGAACAGCGTCTCACCTCGTTCCGCAGCAAAATTGCGTAGTAGCAATTGAGGAACGTAGTGATGCTTTCGCTGTTCTACGGATTTCAATTGCACTCGCTTTCATTTTGTGTTTCTGATACGCTGTGCCCGGTCGAGCCACTAGGAGATTAACTTTCATGGGACTTGCTTATGGAAATTTAGATGCAATCACTAGAACATTCATGTTGGAGGAAATCGACTTAGATATTGAGTCGAACAGGCTGTACAAGAGTTCTTTCCTCAGCGACTTTGGGGTCCAGCATTGGCCAGAGATTCTACGGGAAGCGGCTGCAGTAGGAACAGACGATACACTTGCCGCCGCCATTGTCGCGAACCAATGCCTGCGCTCACATTACGAGAAGCGTAAACCGAAGGGCGGCATGACTTTGTCGGCTGTTCCGTACACGGCTGCTCAGACAATGGGAGAAGGAGAGTTTAACCGTTACTATGCTCGTGGATTATGTCGCCGTGCTATGGAGGAAGGTCTGCCATTTCTGGAAGTCTACCGAGCTAAAGCCGTGATGCAACCTCGTATCGAATCCCAGACTAAGCTTGGTACGTTGGTGCACCCCGAAATGATCCTAGCTGATTTACGAGCTACACAAGGTGTAGAGCCAGCACTAGGTCTGCCGCCGGGTCCCAACTCCGGGCTTACCCTACGCATACCTAGAGAAGAGGACGTTTTACAGCTTGCTGCGTCGCACGAGCCCGTTCAGTAACGTATGTGCGGGACTTCCGATTTGCAATCGTAGGCCTCAGAAATCATCTGAAGCCTTACTCCACGGTGACACTCTTGGCGAGATTCCTTGGCTGGTCGACGTCGCAGCCTCTTCTTACGGCGATGTGGTAGGCGAGGAGTTGGAGGGGGACTACTTCGAGGATGGGGAGTAGTAGCTCTGGTGCGGCGGGGATGTGGACGGTGTGTTCCACGAGGCCG
>CAXTFT010000118.1:0-11324 GCA_964243585.1 uncultured Terriglobus sp. | reverse complement strand
GCCCGCAAGCAGCGCATACGAACCCGTCCAAAGTTTCTTGTTGATGGGAAAGAACGGGTCCCATGCCACACCCGCGACGATCAGAAGCAGTGAGGCGACGGCGAGACCACGCTGCTTTTCGTACGTGGTCCTGCCGGTGCGCAGCCACATGCCGCTGAGCACGCCGAACAGGGTCGTGGCAACCGCAGGCAGCGTGGACAGCAGGCCCTCAGGATCGCGCACGCGCTGGTACAGGTGTTCCGGCGCAAATAGCAGGCGGTCAATATAGGCGGTCAGGTTACCGTCCGGATCGTTCATGGGCACCGTGTGGGTAGGCATTCCATAGCCGGGGACAGGCACCCATCGCATCAGCACCCAGTAAACCGCCAGGCAAAGGCCGGTGACGGCAGCCTTGTTCTTCCATCCCGGCCAGAAGACGCAGAGTGTCCCGGCGAGAAGGTAGCAGATACCCGTCCGCTGCAGCACGCCGTAGTAGCGCACGCGTTCCAGGTGGTCGAAGGGAAAGGTATTCACGACTAGGCCGAAGAGGCACAGCACCGCCGCCCGGCGAAGCATGTGAAGAAACAGCGTGCCGCGGTCCACGCCGCGCGCCAGCCGTGCCGAGGTGGAGAGCACCAGCGACAGGCCAACCAGGAACAGGAACGTGGGAAAAACAAGGTCAGTCGGTGTAAAGCCGTTCCACTCGGCGTGTTTCAGCGGTCGAAACACGCCCGGTTCCGGCTGGTTGTTTACCAGGATCATGAAGGCAATGGTTAGGCCGCGAAGTACATCGATCGAAAGCAGGCGCTGAGGTCTGGGTGCCGTGGCGATTTCGTCGGAGTCGATGACCGAAGCTGCCTCCGGGTCACCCTGTGTGCCTGCGGCAGCGTCCTGGCTGATCATGGGAGCAGCATACTGCACCGGGCCACTGCCAAGTTTGCCCTGTTACAATCAGGAAGGATACGGCGGCTATAGTTCAGGGGTTAGAACGCGGGTCTGTGGCACCCGATGTCGAGGGTTCAAATCCCTCTAGCCGCCCCAAAAGTTCAGCAACTTGCAGCCCTTCGGGGCCATGTAGAGACCAACTAGTAAAGGTCGTCATTGGATAAGCATCCTGACGACCTTTTTGTTTGCCTGTCGCAGGTCGTCGCCACAGAGTGAGCAGCAAGCCAGAACAAAAAAATGGGGCCACATTTCTGTGGCCCTTCTCCCAGGTCCGTATTTGTATTCATAAGACACGAGATCAAAGCCGGAAGGCAATGACCAAGGTCCTAAGTCGTTGGACGTTATCACCGACATGAAAGTTCATTTCAGGTGAGTCAAACATTTCATGGAGCTACGTCATCTTGTGTATGAGAATCTGGTGCGGATGTCCAGGCACATGCTTCCAACGCTGTTTGCCGGTACTTCCGGCTGGGCTTATAGCTCATGGAAGCCGGAATTCTACCCGGCCAAGCTGCCACCAAGGCGCTTTCTTGAGCATTACGGCTCCCGGCTGAACTCGGTCGAAGTGAATTACACCTTTCGCAAGCTGCCGTCTGAAGCGCAGCTTGCCGGTTGGCTTGCGGCTGTTCCGCCGGGCTTTCGCTTCTCGTTCAAGGCACCAGAAACACTCACGCATCGGCGCAGGCTGCGCGATTGTGGCGACACTCTCGCAGCCTTTTTAGCCTCGGTGCAGCCCGTGCGTGCTGCCGGGTCGCTGGGCTGCATCCTGTTCCAACTGCCGCCTAACTTCAAGGCCGACCTCGCTCGCCTGGGAGCGTTTCTGGCCCTGCCGCAGATGCCCGATGCCGGTCGCGTAGCCTTTGAGTTTCGCCATGAAAGCTGGTTTACCGACGAAACGTGGGTGCTGCTGCGGGCTCACGGCGCTGCCGTCTGCGTGGCGGAGAGTGAAGACCTGCAAACGCCGGACGTGCAGACAGCGCCGGATTTTGCCTGTTACCGCCTGCGCATGGCGGGAGGCTACGGGCCGCTTGCGGTAGCCGATCACGCGGCAAAGTTTCAGGCGCTAAGTGCCGCTCGGGATGTGTTTGTCTACTACAAACATGAGGACGCGCCAGCCGGCCCTCTTGCCGCAGAATCCATGCTGCTGCAGGCAGCACCCAGGATTGCCGGTTAGCGGTCGGCGCCTGGAGTCGCACACTCAGAAGTTGCCGCGAAAGCCGATACTGCGCAACTGCAGACGCGTAAGCGTGGCGTGAATGCCATCGTATGGGAAGCTGCTCCACTGGCCCACGCCTGCACTGTCAAGCGCCCGCAACGCTTCACTTTCGGTCCGAAAGCGCAAGGGGCGCAGGTGCCGCAGGGAGTGATCGCTGCCCAGGGTGTCCGACGCCGGATCGGCATGCAGCCAAAGCGTCGCGCCAAGCAGGCGGAGGTCCAGCCGAAAGAAATGCGCTTCCATTGCTCCCAAGGCTAGCACCGCTGCGGAGACGGCCTTACTGTCCGTGGCGTGGCGGCGGCGTGGTACTCGCGTACGTCTCGGCAATATCGGGCGACCAGCGAAGGCCCGGTGTGCAGAGTGCATTGAAGAGGAAGTTACCGCGCAGCAGCAGTTTGGGCCAGCGTCGGCCGGCCCACGGGACCAGGCGGATCAGCACGCAGGTCACCAGTCCCGGGCGCCGCGCCAGCAAGTCGGCCACAGCTGTCCGCTGAAAACGGTGCAGCATGGAGTGCGACGTGCCGCCGTGGAAGCTCAGGTACCGGGCCTGCCGCTTTGCCTCTTCCTCAAACAGGTAGGTCCGCAGCACGCTGCCAAGGGACAGCTTTTCGAAGCCGCGGCCGTTACATTGCCACTCGATCCAGGTAGCGTCATCCTGGCGCCAGCCGCCGATCAGCGCGATCCATTGCCCGTTCAACTGCAGGCCAAGGACAAATCCGCCAGTGGAGTGGCACAGGGTGCGTACCTGATGGTTGAACTCGTCCTGCTGGATAGCATCCAGCGACGCCTGGTTTAGTTGCCGCAGCGTTGAATCCGTGGCTGTTGCAAGCGCCTCGGTGGCGTCGAGCAGCTGCGCCTGGGGGTACTGCCGGTCGAAGTGGCGACGTGTTGCCCGCATGTGCACGCGGGTGCGCTTGCCCAGGGTTTGCAGGGTTGCCTCTGCAGTGGAGCCCAGCAGAAGCGTGTCCTGCACGGTGCGAACAGCTACGGCATGAAGGAAGCCGCCCGTCTTAGGTTTCGAGATGGTCGCCGCCTCGGGAAGGTCTTCGCCGGGCGCCGGGCGCCAGGTTGCCAGGACCAGCCTCGCGCCCCTCTCCAGCAGGAAATGGCTCGCGGAGAGGCAAAACGCTGCATGCAGGCCACTGGGACCCACCACGGTTCGGACGCCGAATGGATCTGGAGTGGCAAATACTCCAACAGGGAGGCCGAAGATGCTGTACTCCTGTAGCAGAATCGCACCGGCCAGTATAGTGGAAGCTTCAGAGGGGCCGGCCCGGTGAAAGCAAATCAGGCAGGGGCGCTTTCGCCGGGCAAACTGCGAACCCAGCAGCAACTCCAGGCCGTACATGGTGCCGGGTTGGCCGCAGGCGCTGGCCAGGCGATGCAACTCCGGCAGACATGCCCTGATGGCAAGCAGGCCGCGCACAACTGTAATGGATGGATCGCGCATGGCTGATACGTGAGTCAGCGGACACACTCCAGATTAGCGCCCCTGGCCGTCCACTTGAGGACGGACCTGCCCGGCAACTCGGCTACTCGTCCCAGCGTTTGAAGATGAGCGAACCGTTAGTTCCGCCAAAGCCGAATGAATTTGACAGAGCATATCTTACGGCCTGCTCCACGGGTTTGTGCGGCACGTAATTCAGGCGGCACTCCGGGTCGACATTGTCCAGATTAACCGTTGGCGGCACAATGTTCTTCTGCATGGCCATAAGCGTAATGCCTGCCTCCAGGCCTCCCGCGCCGCCAAGCAGGTGTCCGGTCATGGATTTGGTCGACGACACCAGCAACTTATGGCTAAGGGCATGCTCGCCGAAGACGGTTTCCATGCCTTTGGACTCCATGGCATCACCCAAAGGCGTGGAGGTGGCATGCGCGTTGACGTAGTCGATCTCGTCAGGAGCCAGCCCGGCGGACTTCAGCGCATTACGCATGGACCGCGCGCAACCCTCACCCCCCGGAGCCATGCCCGTCATATGAAACGCGTCGGAACTCATGCCGTAGCCGACTACTTCGCCCAGGATTTTCGCGCCACGTGCCTTGGCGAAGTCGAGTTCCTCCAGGATCAGGATGCCCGCGCCTTCGCCAATAATGAAGCCGTCACGATCCTTGTCCCACGGCCTGGAGGCACGGGTAGGCTCGTCGTTGCGCGTAGAAAGTGCTTTCATCGACGCGAAACCGCCGACACACAGCGGTGTAATGGTGGCTTCCGCGCCGCCGGCGATCATGGCGTCCGCGTCGCCCCGCTGGATGGTGCGGTAGGCGTCGCCGATGGAATGCGCGGAGGTGGTGCAGGCGGTAGCCGTGGCCTCATTCGGACCTTTGGCACCGTATTTGATGGATACATGGCCGGCGGCCAGATTTACGATCGATGCCGGGATGAAGAACGGTGAAATCTTGCGTGGGCCACCCTGCATCAGGTTGGTGTGTTCCCGCTCAATGATGTCGAACCCGTCGATGCCGGAGCCGATGTGGACACCGATCACCTCGGCATTTTCCGGTGTGACGTCCAGGGCCGCATGCGCCATTGCTTCCGCTGCGGCGGCGAGGGCGAAATGGATAAAGCGGCCCATTTTCCGGGCCTCTTTCTTATCGATGAACTGATGCGGGTCGAAGTTCTTTACCTCGGCGGCAAAGCGGACGGGATGACCTTCCAGGTCGAAGGCTGTAATGCCAGCCATGCCACTTTTGCCAGCCATCAGGCTTTCCCACACAGCCGGAGCCGTGTTGCCGATCCCGCAGATCAGACCGATACCCGTGACAACGACACGCCGGGCAGGAATGGTTGTTGCCTGTGCCACGTTTACTTTGCCTTTGCGTGCGATTCGATGTAATCCGTCGCGTCCTTCACGGTTTTGATTTTCTCAGCATCTTCGTCCGGGATCTGAATGTCGAAGGCCTCCTCAAACTGCATCACCAGTTCCACCACATCGAGCGAATCCGCGCCAAGGTCTTCCTGGAAAGACGCGCCCGGGGTAACCTCGGCCTCATCCACCTGAAGCTGCTCCACGATGATGCTTTTTACCTTCTCGTCAACTGCTGCCATCTTGCTTTCTCCTAACAGAAACTCTGAATCGGCTATGCCGCATTGCTTGTCTTGCCTTTTGAGATGCAAGTGGCGGGAACGCGAACGCTGTACTTTGCCGCAAACTGCCATAAGCCCTGCAGTACGTGCAGCCGCTAGGCCAGTGTACAGACGCCCTGCTGCTCTTACCAGAGCGGAACGGGTCCGCAGACCCACAGGAAGAATTCCATACTGTTTTCCCGGGACAGGCCCTAAAATCTGGGAAACTGCACACTGCGCTGTTTTCTGTTCCACCATGTGGCGGACGGGGCAGTCGGGCCACCTACATGAATTACTTGTTGCTGCCGGATTTCATCGCGATGCTGCTGCTGGTGACCGTGCTGCTGCTGGTGCGCAGCAAGCGCAGCGACGGCGTCATCCGTATGTGGACCGCGGGCCTGCTCTTGATTCTGCTGGAGTGTGCGGCGCGCATGGTGTACGGAATGCAGACGTCACGCGCCGTGCACATGACCGCGCATGCGGTTGCGCTGGATGCTTACGGCATGGCAGGTGCCCTGTTCCTTCTGTCTGCGTCCCGGGTGCTTCGGCGCATGCCAGCCAGCCAGCCATTTCTGTGGAGCAACGTGCTGCCGCACCTGGCGCTGTT
Organism: uncultured Terriglobus sp.; assembly: GCA_964243585.1. Taxonomy (GTDB): domain Bacteria; phylum Acidobacteriota; class Terriglobia; order Terriglobales; family Acidobacteriaceae; genus Terriglobus. The sequence continues at coordinate 5,513 of CAXTFT010000118.1, read as the reverse complement.
TACCATGTACAGCTTTGAAGTGAAAGAGGCGTGGATCTATCGCGCGCTGGTGCTGCTGGGGTTTGCTGTCGGGTTTGTATCCTCGGCCCTGCTGCGGCGTTCCTGGCGCTTTTACCTGGCCTTTGCCCTTGTCTGGACGCCTTTGTTGATCTGCACCCGCGTTCAGCAGTACCGCACTGCCATTTACCTGAGCCTGTTCTTTCTGTACGCGCTTTCCGCGATCTTTTTCTACTACTCATTGCGCAACGGCAGCCGGGGCAAGATTGCCGTGGTTGCAGGGTTCAGCATGTGGGCACTGTGTTTTGCAAGTCACCCATGGATCGCCACCCTGCACCCGAACTGGGCAGAGTTCGCCAGCCAGCTGTGGAATATGCAGAAATTCGTCATCACCGTGGGCCTGCTGTTGGTCATGCTGGAAGACCAGATCCGAAGTAACGAGTGGCTGGCGCTGCACGACGGCCTGACCGGCCTGCCGAATCGCAGGCTGTTCGAAGACCGCTTGCAGCAAGCCCTGTCCCGGGCCGAACGCACCGGCAGCCGTCTTGCCCTGTTCAATATGGACCTGGACGGCTTCAAGCAGGTGAATGACACCCTGGGGCATGACGCAGGCGACACCCTGCTGTGCAGCGTAGGGCGCAACCTAAACCAGTTTTTGCGACGTGCCGACACGCTGGCCAGGTTGGGGGGTGATGAGTTCACCTTGATTGCAGTGGACCTGGATGGAGCGAACCGGCATGACGCCATTGCGGTCACCTCTGTAGAGGGCGGACCCATGCGTTCACCGCAGGTGCAGCGCATTCTGACGGCCATTATGCAAGCCGTGGAAACACCCGTAAACCTTGGGGAAGTGCATAACGGGTCTGTGGTGCATGTCTCCGCAAGCGTGGGTGTGGCCATCTACCCGGATGATTCGCGGGAAGCGCAGCAACTGATGCGCCTGGCTGATCAACGCATGTACCAGCAGAAGGCAGAAGGCACCCGGCGGCGCGCAAGAAAGGCCGCTGACACCTTTAGCGATCTTGATCTGCAAAGGGCGTAGACGTCTGCGGTTCTACTTCCTCAATGAGCGGGAGATCTGCTGCCACGCGAACTTTCGTACCGAGGTGGTCTGACGGTTCGAACTGACGATCAGGCAGAGTTATAGTTCAGCCATGCCCTCTGAGCGGACACCTGCCAGGAGCAGAATGCGGGGGTTCACTTGCCGGTTCTCTGGACACACGGCTAGCGGTACTGCTCCACAAGTTTCAGCAGCTGGATTTTGCGTTGCGGCGGCAGAAAGCTGGCTTCGATTGAGTTGGCGGCGATCTCGCGCATCTGTTCGTTCGTGAACTCAAACTCACGCTGGACGGTTTCATACTCGTCGAGCAGGTCCGCGCCGAACATGGGCGGGTCGTCGGAGTTGAGCGTGATCATGAGGCCGCGCTCAAAGTAGTGCCGCACCGGATGGCTCTCAAGCGAACGGCAACAGCCTGTGCGCAGGTTACTGGTCACATTCAACTCAAGCGGAATCTGTTTTTTCACAAGCACATCCAGCAGTTCGGGATCGTCGACCGCGGAGAGTGCGTGGCCGATGCGTTCCGCGCCGATGTTTATTGCGCTCCAGATGCTGTCTGCCGGTACGCTTTCGCCTGCATGCACGGTCAGGTGCAGCCCGTTTGCCGCAGCTTCGGCGTACAGCTCCTTGAAATTGGCAGCAGGGCCGCGTGCCTCGTCACCGCCGATACCGATGCCGATGACGCTGGGGTACTGTCCTTTCAACGCGGCAGCTTTCGCGAAGACCACGGCAGCTTCTTCGATGCCAAAGTGGCGAACCGCATCAATGATCCAGAGGACGGTGGTGCCGAACTCCTGCTCGCCACGGATGCGTCCGCGCTCAATGGCGGCGGTAACCTCTTCTACTGTAAGGTACGGCTTGAAACGCAGAATGATGCCGAAGGAGATGTACACCTCGGCATGGCGCACGCCCTGCAGGCTTAAGCGATGGATCATCTCGTAGGTGATTAGTTCGTAGTCGTCCGGGGTCTGCAGCCGTTCGCTCACCTGCTTGAAAGCCATCAGGAAGCCGAGAAAGTTTTCGTACACGTAGATGCCGCGCGCCTGCTCCAGCGTGAGCGGCTGTGCGTCGTGCCGTGCGGAAAGGGCGACCAGTGTCTCCGGCTGCACGGTGCCTTCCAGGTGCAGGTGCAGTTCACACTTGGGCAGGCCGCGCAGCCATTCGCGGCTGGGCACTTCAGCAGATTGCGTCGCCATCGAACCTCAGATTCGAGAGTAACTTACTGCCCGGCAAACTCGCTGCGCTTGCGGCTGTAGAAGAAGTAGACAAACAGTCCGATCACCAGCCAGATAAAGAAGCGCTCCCAGGTGCGGATGGGAAGGCCCGTCATCAACAGCACACAGAAGATGACGCTGAGTGTCGGGATTACCGCGCCGCCGGGCACCCTGAAGCCGCGATGGCGGTCCGGCTGCTTTCTGCGTAATACCATCACGCCGATGGACACCAGCACAAAGGCGAACAGGGTACCGATGTTGGACAGTTCTGCCAGCGTACCCACATCGAAGAGGCCCGCTGGAATGGCGACCAGGATGCCCGCGACCCATGTGGCGAACGCAGGTGTGCGGTAGACCGGGTGGACCTTGCTGAAGACATCCGGCAACAGGCGGTCGCGCGACATGGCGAACCACACTCGAGCCTGGCCCAACTGGAAAACAAGGATGGACGAGATCATGCCGACCAGCGCGCCCACAAGCACGATCAGCCGGACGATGTGCAGCTTGGCCGAGTGCGTCTCCAATGACAGCCGCTTCAGTGCGTTCACCACCGGCGCACCGTCTCCCGCAACGGAGTTCCACGGCACGATGCCGGTCAGCACCAACGCCACGCCAATGTAGAGGATTGTGCAGACGATGAGCGTTGCGACAATGCCGATGGGGACGTCGCGCTGTGGCTGCTTGCATTCTTCGCTGGCCGTGGAGACGGAATCGAAACCGATGTAGGTGAAGAAGATGATCGATCCACCCGCCAGCACACCGGGCCACCCGTTCGGTGAGAAGGGCACATAGTTACCCGGGTGAATGAACGAGATGCCCGCGAAAATGAACACGAGGATGGCCGCAATCTTCACCAGCACCATGATGTTGTTGGTCTTGGCCGATTCCCGAATGCCGCGAACCAGCACCACCGTCAGGAGAATGACGATCAGGAACGCCGGCACGTTGAATCCGAAGTGCCAGCCGGGCCTGTAGATCTCTTTGCCGGCCAGATCGACAAGGCCCAGCGGCAGGAACGCGGGCGAAAGCCACGTGGGGCCGAAGTGCAGGCCCAGCCAATCCAGGAGGTCCACGACGTGCGCGGCAAAGCCCACGCTGACACTCATGTTGCTGAAGGCGTACTCCAGGATGAGGTCCCAGCCGATGATCCACGCCACCAGTTCGCCCAGCGTGGCGTAGGTGTACGTGTAGGCCGACCCGGCAATGGGAATCATGCTGCTGAGTTCGGCATAGCACAGGCCGGTAAAGGCGCATACGATGGCGACCAGGATCATCGAGACTGCAAGCGCCGGACCAGCCCCGGGCCGTCCCGCGACCGCGCCGTGGTGCAGCACGAAGTCGATGACCGGCGAATCCCAGAAGGTGGCCGTCGTCGCCGGATTGCCCGCGATGGCCGTGCCGATGACGGTGAAGATACCGCTGCCGATGACCGCGCCGATGCCCAGCGCTGTCAGCGAGACTGGGCCCAGCGTCTTCTTCAGCGCGTGTTCAGGCCGCTCCGACTCGTCGATGAGCTTGTCGATGGACTTCGTGGCAAAGATCTGACGGGGCAGCGGCGTGTCCTCAGGTGGGCTTAGTGGATGTTCGGATCGCTGCTAGTTTAGCGTGTATGCGGCTGGGCGCGATGCCCGGCGCGGAGGTCATTCCTGTGATGGAGTTACGTCGCTTTGTACAGTGGTCGCTTGGGAGCGTGGGTATCACCTTCGCCCTGCTGGCTCCAGCACAGGTACCACACGCTGTGGCCACGCCCTTTGGACCGTGGACGCGCCCGGTCACTTCACCGGTGATTGCACCTGTGAAGGAGCCCACCTTCCATGACCCGGTCAGCGACGCGGACGTGCACTGGGAAGCACTGCACACCTTCAACCCGGCGGCCGTGGTGCGCGGGGGCAAGGTGTACGTGCTGTACCGCGCGGAAGACGACTCAGGCTCGAACATCATCGGCGGGCACACGTCACGGCTGGGTTTGGCTTCGAGCGCAGACGGCCTGCACTTCACACGCGAGCCGCAGCCGGTCTTATCTCCGGCGAAGGATAAGGAGGAAGATCGCGAAAGCCCCGGGGGCGTGGAAGATCCGCGCATTGTGGAAGCGCCGAACGGCACCTACGTGCTGACGTACACGCAGTGGTCGCGTGCGCGGGGCGTGTACTCGGTCGGCATCGCGACCTCACCTGATCTGCGGCACTGGACCAAGCAGGGACCAGCTTTTCGCGGTTCGCTCGATGGCCGCTACGACGAGTACAAGTACAAGTCTGCCGCGATTGTCACGGAACGAAGCAAAGGACGCGTGGTCGCGGCGAAGATCAACGGAAAGTATTGGATGTACTGGGGCGATCTGGGCATACGTCTGGCGTCGTCGCCGGACCTGGTCCACTGGTCACCGCTGGAAGACGCACCTGGCAAGCCGCGCATCATTCTGCAGCCTCGTTCGGGCATGCCCGACAGCGACTTTCCAGAGGCCGGTCCGCCGCCCCTGCTGACTCGGAACGGCATCGTGATGCTCTACAACGCCAAGAACAAGGATGGAGAGGGGAGCGACCCGAAGTTGAAGCCGGGCACCTACTCGGTGGAAGTAGCAACGTTTGCTGGCGACGATCCGGGCAAACTCACCAGCCGCACCGTCACACCCGTCTTCAAGCCCGAATTGCCCTTCGAGCAGACCGGCCAGTACGCCGCCGGAACCACATTCTCGGAAGGTCTGGTGCTGTTCAAGGGCAAGTGGTGGATGTATTACGGCTGTGCGGATTCGTTTGTGGGCGTGGCGACCGCGCCTGTTCAGTAGGCATGACCATCGCGCCTACCGGTCAACGTGACAACCGGTTCGAACGGCTTGGTGGTATGTTCACCAGGAAGTGGCTTTAGCCACTGAGATCGTTGCATGTAGGGTGCGAATACGGCTTTAGCCGCTAGGCTCCGAATCTTAGCGGCTAAAGCCGCTCTGCCCAATCACTTCGTGATTATCTCGGCGGCTACAGCCATGTGCAGACAGCGCCGGGCATAGGAACACAAAACAGCCCGCACCTTGGATGCGGGCTGTTCGGCAAAGCCGTGTAAGGCCTAGCGCTTGCTTGCGCCCTTGGCTGCGGTCTTCATCTTTTGCTTGTTGCTGCCGCGCGGTGTGGTGCGGGCTGCCTTGGGGGCTGCGTTCTTGCGTGCAGTGCGCTTTGCGACCTTGCGATCGTCGTGGGAGAGTGCCTTGGTATTTGCCATTGTGTCGAACTCTTTTCTTCTGGTCTCGTGCAGGC
>CAXTFT010000117.1:7020-11517 GCA_964243585.1 uncultured Terriglobus sp. | reverse complement strand
CCAAGATCCAGGCCGAGGTCCAGGAAGCGCACGACGCCGAAGAGCGCGAGCTCGAGGCAATGCGCATGGAAGGCGAACAGGAAGAACTCGCCGCCGCCGAATAGCCCAACACCAACACAGTGGGTGCCCCCACATCTCGCTTCTGAGATGTGGGCCTCACAAGCACAAAGGGCGGACTCGAAAGAGTCCGCCCTTATGTCTGTCCGTACCTAAGAAGTTGTCATCCTGAGCAGAGCTCAGGATCCCGGAAACCTTGAAAGCAGTATGGAAGGCGGCACCGTCCAGTCGCGAAACCGTGCTCTCGAGCACGCGGCATCAGGAACCAGCCTTCAACTCCCGAATCTTCACGTTGCGGAACCACACCGGAAAGCCGTGGTCCTGCAGCAAGAGGTAGCCGCTCGCCTGCTGGCCGTACTGCGGAAACACGTGGTACTTGCTTTCTGCCAGGATGGCCTTGAACTCCGGCGAGTTGCGGTCGTACTCCAGCACCTTTACGCCATTCAGCCAGTGTTTGCCATGCTTGCCGCGCACCACGATGCGCGCCGTGTTCCACTCGCCCACTGGCTTGATGGGTTTGTCCTTCGCCGCGGGAATCATGTCGTACAGCGACGCCACCGTGCGGTCGCCATCCTTGCCGCGCTTCGCATCCGGGTGCAGCGCGTCGTCCAGCACCTGGTACTCAAACCCCACCGCCGACCCTTTACCGTTGTGCCAGGGGATCAGGTCCAGGTCGACAAAGTACATGATGCCGCTGTTCGCACCGGGCGACGTCTTGAAGTCCACCGAAAGCTCAAAGTTGCCGTACGTGCGGTCGGTCACAATGTCGCCGCCGTTTCCGGCCTCCTCGCCACCCGTCTCCGTCACGTGCAGGGTGCCATCCTGCACAGCCCACCCGGTCGCCGGAAACCCACCACCCCGCGCACTCCGCCAGCCAGTGGTCGTCGAGCCATCGAACAGCAGCTTCCAGCCGTCCGCCTTCTCCTTGGCGGTCAAGGTGTTCGGTGCCTGCGCGGAAATTGGCGATACACAAAGCAACGCAACAATGAGCCTAGCCACAGAGCTATTCATAGCGCTAGCATAGCGTGACAGTGGGAGCAGCATGTCGTCACGCTGTCTGCAATGTTGTGATGACACGAAGCAAATGCATGTTGATCAACATCTAACAAACTGCCAATGTGCCGATGGAATGTATATTGAATGAACTGTGCCATTTCGCGATGCAGTTCAACGTGCTAAGCACTTCAAAAAGCATGGAAAGGATTTTGGCACTGTAGATGAGCTTGAGTATGAAAGAATGGCCGACACATTCATGTCGCAACCGCTCAATTCAAGCTTGCATGAGTGTCGTCGTACACATCCCCCGCCAGATGTGATCCGTTTGGATGAATCAACACGGTTCTTTTCAGTTGCATATAACAGCTTAACGATCAGAACATTTCATCTAAAAGACGAGTCGAAGATCGTACGCCATGGTGGCGCTGCTGGCTACGTGGCGTTTAAATGCGCTGAGGTTTAATCATGTATACCTGTCCAGTTTGCTTTTACGACCGTTTGGTTGAAGAACCTGCGAATTACAACATTTGTGAGTGCTGCGGCACCGAATTTGGCAGTGATGACTGTGAGGAGTCACACGAAGACTTGCGAAGGAACTGGATTAAAGCAGGAGCGTCTTGGTTCTTCGGGCAGCCTCCGCGAAATTGGAGTGCTTTCCGGCAGATGTATCGTGCGAATTACGCGCAAATACCCTCAGCTCAGACTGTGGCCGTACAGAGCTGCTCTAAAACACGTGTTGCAAGCGCCTCGCGCATGTCCCTAATGTTTGGGTATTCTTCGGCGTTTGTAGCTCACGCCCAAGCCTACTGACCATGCCACAATTAAATTCTTTACTTGCTTGTGAAAAGGTCATCTTCGATGCGGGAGGTATGCCCTCCCTTATCAATATTTTCCAGCGCGTGCTCATTCAAGCGGACAAAGGACTTCCAGGTGAAGCTTTGTCCCCCATGAGTTGGGCTGTGTTTACGCTATGGCAGCACCAAGAGTCAGAGCGCGACACCGAGTTTACACAGTTCATCGACGTGGTTATGCCCAACGGGCAAACTTTTGTTTCGACAGAAGTGCCCTTTAAAGTGACCGCTCCTGAAGATCTGCAGACGAAGAATGTGGTTAATATCTTTGGTCTACCAGCAGCAAACGAAGGAGTCTTTCACGTCCGGGTTCGACTTGCTGAATCTGAAGTGCTTGGTGATTATCCCTTTTTCGTGAAGCACGTTAACAAGAGGGTAGATGAAGAGAGTAGTTCTACCTCTGTAGGCTAATTGATCCGTCGCTACTCCGGCAGCGGCACGTCATATGCGTTGAGCAGGATGCTGATCATGCTGTAGCAGCCGATCAGGTAGACGAGTTCGGCGGTACCGTCTTTGCCGAAGGCGTCCGTGGCGGACTTGTAGGTGGTGTCGTGCAGCTGGCCTCCGTTGCTCAGGCAGGCGGCGATGTCGTAGGCGATGCCTTCTTCCTTCGAGAGGTCGGCAGGGCGCTGCCCGGCGGTGATGGTAGCGATTTTGCTTCGCTGAGCCCGCGAGCCTTGCTATCCGCTCGTGCGAGTACCGTTCATGGACGAGTTGAGCCGCGCGCCCGTCACCAGGATGGCAACCTCGTGCGCAGACCTGAGCAGGGTGCTGTTCTCGCAGCGCCTGCGGCTTGCAGGAAGCCCGGTGAAGGCGACCACTGGCCGCTGTGCCAAACTGCGGGAAGTGCAGCATCGGCCGGGACGGCCTGCTAACCGACGGAGCTGGCCCGGCGGACGTCCAAGCCCGTATGAAGCGCGTGTTCTACCTGCTCCTGCTTGTTGCGACTCTTCTCGATGCACGCGCTGGAATGACTCAAACGAAACTGCCTGCCGGGCCTGCGGGCGCAAATCCATCCATGCCCATGTGTAAGGCGAAGGATCTTTCCCTAGGCACCGATGCGGAGAACGGCGCGTTTAACGGCATGTCTCACTCGGGCACGCTGCTGGTACTGCGCAATCTTTCGCCTGTGCCGTGCCGTGTGCCGCAGCGGCCTGCAATCACGTTCCTGAACGGCGTAACGCCGCTGGAGGTGAAGCTCGACATCCCCGGAGCAAAGTTGATGCACCCCGGCCCGGTGCTGGTGCCGGTCGTCGTCTTGCCAGAGGCAGAGGTTACGGCCAAGCTGCGCTGGGTGTCCGGCGACGTATATGAAAACAGTGTCTGCCTATCGTCAACGACAGTCACCGTGAAGATTGGTGATGCAACACAACAGAGCCCACTGGTAGCGCATATCTGCGGCGACAAAGCAAAGGGTGTCACCTTCCAAGCGACACCCTTTATAGTGGACGCGATCCAGCAAAGCTGGAAGAAGCTGGCAGTAACGTTGTGAGGTCAAGGCCAGCCAAGACAACACGACTTCTTCAGCCGGGTACAGCTCTACTGTCTATTTGAGCGCATCGCACCAGCATGGCAAATGAACAAGGTTCAGAGAGTAACGCTCCACCAATCGCCATGTTAGCGGGTGCCCTGCTTGCATTTATCGTCGTAGCCTTTATGGTCGGTTGGTTCGTGCTGAAAAACCACTCGCCAAAAGTGAAATCGACCACAATACCACGCACAGGCATGATGATTCTCACTACCCCACCTGAAAAGTAATAAGGCAAAGGGACCGCGTTTCGGGTCCCTTTGTGTTCTACGCGTCCGACTTTGGCGGGAACTTCTTAAACATTTTTTCGACGGCAATGTTTAACTTGCGCGAGTTCTTGTCGGCATGACGACTTACCTGCTGCGTTGAGACGCCGCGGAAGACAAGGTGCTTGGTTCGTGTGTCGTACAGGTCGACGATCAGCGTTCCCATAGGAATTTGCTCCACACGGGTCACGCTTGGGCCGCCTCCCCATCCTCCAAAGCCGCCGCCGTAGCCATAGCCGAAGCCAGGTCCTCCCCATCCGCCATAACCCCATCCGGGACCGAAGCCGTTGTAGAAGGTGCTGTACTCCTGCTGCTCACGCACGCTGCCCACGGCACGCACTGCCACGTCGCAGCCCGCCTGCACTTCAACAGGAGCAGGACCCTGGTCGGTGCGTGTGCGCAACGTGCCGCCAACAGGCTTCATCGTGGTGTGTGACAGGGTGTAGTTCAGCGCGTCGCGCATGCGGCCCTCATATAGCGGATCTGCGGCGTGCACGCGGTCCACGCAGAACGTGTGATACCGGCCAAAGTCGGCGTGGTGGTCGTAGTCGGTGTGCACGCTTTGTGCCGCAGCTGAAATCGCAACGACGCTGCTTGCAAGCACCAGGCGCGAAATGGTTTTAGACATAGGACTAACCTCACCGATTTAGACGCTTCGGGCCGACGCTCGATGCGGCATGACTGCTGCCATCACACGCTGTTATAGAGTGTTCAGTATGAGACATGGCCCGGTTTTCGGCAGGGGTTTCGCGTGGTTCGGAATGCTATGGTGCGTTGCCGCCCACGCGGCGGGGCCAGC
>CAXTFT010000117.1:0-7010 GCA_964243585.1 uncultured Terriglobus sp. | reverse complement strand
ATCTCAGGCACGTGGATGACTCAGACTGAGGTACAGGGCATTGCCGTGAACGAAACCTGCCACATGGCGCAGGCTGCCGATGGCAAGCTGAGCGGCACCTGTGAAACGTCAGGCGGCATCTTCAAATTGACCGGTGTTGTGAACGGTACAAGTATCAACTTTTCTCATCCGGCTGCCTACCAGGGGCAGGAGTCGACCGTCTCCTACTTCGGCAAGCTGGATGACGAGACGACGATCAGCGGGTCGCTTGATCTGCAGCCGCTCAATGCGGGCGGGTCATTTGCCATGAAGAAACAGGCAGTGAAGTAAGACAGGAGAGCTATATGAAGCATTGGGTAGCACTGGTATTTTTCATGGCTGTACCGGCGATCGCGTCTGCTCCAGACACAGACGTCTCTGGTACGTGGTCGATTGCGGGTGACGTGCAGGGCGTCGCTGTCGAAGAGACCTGCACCGTGGTGCAGCAGGATGTAGCTTTGACCGGTTCGTGCGATACAAGCAGCGGGAAGTATGACCTGAAGGGCAAACTTGACGGGAAAACGGTGACCTTCAGCCACGGCGGTAAATACCAGGGCTCTGACTTTGTGATTACGTTCACGGGCAAGGTAGGCACAGACGGCAACATTACCGGCACCATGGACGTGGACCCGTTTAGTGTGACCGGTAGCTTCTCTGCCAAGAAAGGTGCAGCCGCAACGCCGCCGCCTGCGTGAAGACATTCGAGTGAGCACACTGCAGACAAGGGGCTGGCGCGTAAGCGTCAGCCCCGCTGCTTGAGGGGTGTTACTTCAGGGGGTCTGCGGGCCTGGCGTGAAACGGTGCGGGTGCTGTTATGAAGATGCTGTTCAAGACAGAGGCCAGCCGAAGCCCGGCAAGTTCCAGCCGCTGATCAATAACCGGTATGAAGCGATTCAAGTAAGCTTCGTCAATGTTGCTGTTCTTCGATACCAGTGCGGAGTCCGAAGCCGTTTTTGATTCGTTGGTCCACACCACGGGATCGTCGCTGCCCGCGCTTATCTTCTTCGCGTGGATCTCGGCCTCCAGGCGCGCGAGGTACTTCGGCTCGGATAAGTTCAGGCGGTCGATTAAAAAGCCATCCCAGATGTTATGGAGGTTGCACTTGCCGGAAGTGCTGCAGCTTTCTAAACCAAAGGCTGTGACCGTAATGCCGTTACCACCCTGCTCCACGCCAGACGCATGCAGCGGCTGGTGAATGTCACCGACAAAGTGCACGAGGTATTTCAATGCCATGGCGTGGTCAACTGGATCCAGCGTGGTGTCGCGTAAGCGCTCTTCAAAGAAGAGGATGCGATCTGTCGCACAGTCGCGCCACTTGTCGTTGCGCGTGCCGGCCTTGACGCCCGGTTGTGTGGGGCAGTCGCGGTCGCGATTGTAGGTGTCAGAACCGGCTGGCAGGTCGACGTAGTGCCATGGACCGGTCTGCGTCTCCAGCGGCCGGTAGTCGTCGGCCCATGAGGCTACGTCAGCCAGCGACTCATTGCCAAGCAGCGCCTTTACGTTGCGTCGCGCCATGGGCGTCAGGTGGTTTGCGGCCACGCCTGCAACCAGACGATGGCCCTTCTGCCACCATGCGTGGGCGGTGAGGGGAGTGCCGATTGTGCTGAGAATCAGCGCGGCGACAAGCGTGCGAGCTATGGGCAGCTTCTGCATAAAAACAGCATAGTGGACATCTTCTTCGGCCCTGATCAGAGAGAGTCATGGAGGGCAACAAACGGGTAGCTTGGACGATTGTGCGTGCACCCGCATATACTTGCGCAGGAGAGACGAGGAATGGATAGGCGACAGTTGGTCAAGAGCGTGGCGGTGGTGATGGCAGGTGCAAGTGCGGTCTCTCTTGCGGAACATTCTGTTCAGGCACAGACCGCTCCATCGAACGCGCGCGAGTATTACCTGATCCGCAGGTATAAGCTCAGCAGCGGTCCGCAGGCCGCGGTTGCGGGTAAGTACTTTCAGGACGCGCTGTTGCCGGCGCTGGGGCGCATGGGCCTTGGCCCTGTCGGCGTCATGGGTGTGACCTATGGCCCGGAAACGCCTACTACCTACGTCATTGTTCCTTCCACCGACCTTGTGAAGCTCGTGCAAATGGATCTATTGCTGGCTAAAGATGAAGTTTTCACCAAGGCAGCATCTTCTTTCTGGAGCCCCGCCGCGACAGCGCCACCTTTTGATCGGGTGAACAGTTCACTTTCGGTGGCCTTCGAAGGCTTTCCAAAGCTGGTAGCTCCCGCCAAGGAGCCGCGCATTCTGCAATTGCGCACCTATGAAAGCCCAACCTATGCTGCGCACATTCGTAAGGTGGAGATGTTTCACGCTGGAGAGTTTGAGTTCTTCGCGAGTGCCGGTGCAAAGAATGTCTTCTTTGCCGACGACATGGTTGGCGCGCGGGGACCAAGCCTGACCTACATGCTGGCGCACAAAGACACGGCAGACATGGAGCAGCACTGGAAGGCATTCTCTGCTCATCCGGGCTGGCAGAAGCTCTCCCATGATCCGAAGTATGCAAATGAGCCCATCGTGTCGAGTATTGACAACCTGGTGCTGACACCGACAGCTTTTTCGCAGATCTAGCACCGTTTCAGGCGCATTCTGCGTGCCTCAAATAGACGTATAGCTGACAGGTATGCACCACTTCCCGTGCATACCTATGCCTCTAAATGCGTCATTTCGGCGTGGTTAGAGCGCTTTTCTGACCAGGCTGCGCACCGTTTCGCACACGACGCCATAAACGACATGCGTGGCCATTTCACTGCGCTTTTCCCGGCTCTCCTGCTTCTCAGGAGTCGCAGATAAGCCCAGAGCGGGCAGTGCGCCTTCATGCGTCACTGTCATCAAGGCAAGGCCAAAGGTGGTTCCACCCTTCGCAGTGACCTGAGGGTACAACTCTGCGATGACGCCGTAGGCGGCTCCCGCCAGGGCACCAAAACCCCAGTGGATGCTCTCCTCTACTGCTTTCTTCTGGGTAGTTTCGAGTTTTGGCTGGCCCAGCTTTTCTGCCATAACGGCAGGTGGCTCCGGTTCACCGTGGGTGCGAGGGGGGTACACGCGCTCCGCGGCAGTCTTGGCGGCGGTTGCAATCAGGCCACCTATCAGGCCTGCAAGTGCGCCTTTTAGAAGACTTTTTGTGGAGTGGGGAAGCTGTTTGACCGTCTTTGCCATATCACTGTCTGGGACGCAGACTGTTGTGCGCGGGATGGCTCCTGTCTGGCTGGTGACGGAATCGTTTCCTAATCTGCCGCATTAGAATAGAGGGAAGGGACACAGTCGCAGGTGCCCCAACAGATCGGATTCCATGACAGATACTACCGAATCGACCGTCCGTGACACCGTGATTTTAGGTTCCGGCTGCAGCGGCCTGACTGCTGCCATTTACACCGCCCGCGCCAATCTGAAGCCGCTTGTAATTGAAGGGCACGAACCCGGCGGGCAGCTTTCCATTACCACCATGGTCGAGAACTTTCCCGGCTGGCCAGACGGCGTCCAGGGGCCTGAACTGGTCGAGAACATGCGCAAACAAGCGGAAAAGTTTGGTGCCGAGATGGAGATGGGCCATCTGATGAGCGCGGATCTTTCAAAGTCGCCCATCGAGTTGAAGTTCGGTAGCAAGACCATCCACACACGGACATTGATTGTGGCTTCGGGTGCCAGCGCGCGATGGCTTGGCCTGCCCAGCGAGCAGGCCTTGATCGGCCATGGCGTCTCCAGTTGCGCTACGTGCGATGGCTTCTTTTTCTCCGGCAAGGTAATTTGCGTCATTGGCGGTGGCGATTCCGCCATGGAAGAGGCGATGTTCCTCACTCGCTTTGCCTCAAAGGTCTACCTGATTCACCGTTCGGCCAGCTTCCGCGCCAGCAAAATCATGCTGGAGCGCGCGATGGCGCACCCGGCAATTGAGTTCCTGACCAGCACGATCGTCGAAGAGGTGCTGGGCGTTGAGGAAAAGGAAGTGCGCGGCATCCGCATTCGTAACACGGTGACGGATGAAGTCCGTGAGATCGAGCTTGCCGGCTTCTTCCTGGGCATCGGCCACATCCCGAACGCGAAGTTCTTCGAGGGTCAGATGGACCTGGATGAGGACGGTTACATCAAGAGCACGGACAACGTGTTTACCACGATGGATGGCAAGGTGCTGCCCGGAGTGTTCTGCGCGGGTGACGTGCAGGACCGGCGTTACCGGCAGGCGATCACCGCGTCTGGCACGGGTTGCATGGCTGCGCTTGAAGTGGAGAGATACCTTGAGGAGCATGGCCGATAAGCAGAAAGGTCCCGACTAAGCAGGACGGTCTCATCTTGGGAAGACCCGTTCCATTTTGAATGACCAGTTACTCGATTAGAGCCGGTGTGTCAAAAAGTGACATCTGACCGAAAGACCGCTCCGTAGTATCAGAGACACAGAAATCTGTAGTTATCCCCTGTGTGGTACTGGAGCCTCTATGCGTCACTTTCTTCTCAAAATTGGTATTGTTCTCTGCTTATGCTTTCCGCTGTTTTCTCTGGCGCACGCAACACCTATCCCAGCGGGCACCTACACCCTGACCGGCGTCACTGTCAGCGGATCCGCGCTGAACGGTACCGTCACTCTCGGCATGGATGGACTTGCAACCTCGGCAAGCCTCAGCTATGCCAATGCGGCGTATGGCAATCCAACCTTCAGTTCGATAAACAGCAAGGGTGTTAGCGGCAACAATCCGGTTGCAAACTTTGCTTACATCGGCGGCAGCAACGGCCAGGTGGCTCTGTACTACCTGCAGTCGTTCAATCCAATGGGTGGCATTTCACTGTGCGAGGCAGGTACGAACTGCACACAGGATTCATACCTGCAGGTCTACTCTCCGAACTTGAATTCAAACTTGGTGGGTGGCAGCCTTGCCTCAGCTACCGCATCTGTAGCCGTGGCGCCGGAACCTTCCACTTGGGTGCTGATGCTGACCGGCATCTTTATGATCGGCGCTGTCGTTATCCTGCGCTCTCACCAGCAGCGAGAGGATTGTCCCGCCTAATCTGCCGGACCAAGTGTATTGGATGAGCCGTGCAGCCTTTGCTGCCGGCTCTTGTGCTTTCTGGCTGGCTTACAAATAGCTTAAGGAGGCGCTACTTCGAAAGCGCAACGCCTTCGAGATCCTTTCGCAGCCGTTCCTCTTCGCGCTTGAGTATGCGCTGGCACACGTCAATGTAGTCAGGATTGGAGCGGTACTTCTCCTGCTCCGTATCCGCCATCAGGAAGTTGTACAGGCATTCGTCAAGCACGGCGTACTCGGGATCGTCACGGTTCATCAGCAGCTGAATTCTCGTTCCCGACTGGAAGAACTCCGGCCGTCGAATGTGCTCCAGGCCTGGCGTGACACCCAGGCTCTGGAACTCGGCCATAGTGTCTCGCAGATTGTCGATCCAGGCCTGACGAAACTCCGCCAGTTTCAGCGCGGTCTGCATGCGCGCCTGTTTTTCGTTGGACCGCTTGGTGAACACGGTAGAGATCAGCACGCCGGTCAGCGCGCCGACTGTTGAGGTTGCCGCTGTAAGCAATGTGATCCCGGTAGCATCCATGCAGACCAACATACGTCATGGCGGACATGCGATCACGCGGAAACGGTTAGGCTGAGAGCATGTCGATTCGAGAAAATCTGGAGCGCGTGCGCGCTGAGATGGCTGATGCCTGCGCCAAGGCCGGGCGTGATGCCGCTTCCGTCAAGTTGATGGCTGTGTCCAAAACATGGGGCCCGCCCGCGCTTGTTGAAGCCTTTGAGGCCGGGCAGCGCCTGTTTGGCGAGAACCGGGTGCAGGAGTGGGACCATAAGCAGCAGCAACTGCACTCGCTCATTGGCGAGGGCGTGGGTGAACTCGAGACCCACCTGATCGGCAACCTGCAGTCGAACAAGACCAGCAAGGCCGCATGGTTGTTCAGCGCGGTGGATGCGGTGGATAGCGTCAAGCTGGCAAGCCGGCTGCACGATGTGTGCGCGCAGGTGGGTAAGGTGCTGCCCGTGCTGGTCGAGGTCAAGCTGTCGGACGAGGAAACCAAGCAGGGCGTGGGCGAGTACGCGCTGATGGGCCTGCTGCGGAACCTGCAGGAGTTCGACGGCATCCACGTGCGCGGCCTGATGACAGTTCCACCGTGGACCGACGACGCCGAGGGCGCTAGACCCTACTTTCGCCGCCTGCGCGAGCTTCGGGATGAGGCAGTCAGCACCATCGAAGGCTTACAACTGCCGGAGCTATCCATGGGCATGTCACACGACTACGCCATTGCGATTGAAGAGGGTTCGACCTGCGTGCGAATTGGGTCGGCAATCTTTGGCTTGCGCGGTACGGCTGGGGCATAGCATGGCAGTCGTTTTCGAAGCGGATTCCGGCAGGGGCATGGCTTCAGCCATGCAGGGAAATGCGGCTTCAGCCGCAACCTAGAGCGGGTCGTGGTACATCCTCAGGAACAGCCGCAACACAAGCACAGCCGCGACGGTTCCCACGAAGGCAAACAGGGCCAGCAGCAGCGCGAGGAAGAGTGACGCAACGCCGTGCTGGCCGGGGTCGATGACCCGGTGGTGCGCGTAGTAGAGCAGGGCGAAGTGGTTGACCATGAACCCTGTCGCGGTTGCCGTGACCAGGCCTACAACGATACCCAAAGCAAGATCGACAGGAAAGCTATCGACCCAGTAGCGCGCTTCGATGCTGGTCAGCTTGCGCATGGACTTCGAGTGTCTCACCCTCGGCAAGCACGCGGACGCGGTCCTGAAGGCCTGCCTGTCTGGCTGCGTTGAGTAAGCGGACGGGCGGCTCTGCCATAGGCTCTTTACCCAGCGGGAAGGTGCCGAAGTGCATCGGGACCATTGTGTTTGCAGACCCAAGGTCGACAAACGCCTGCAGAGCTTCTTCCGGGCTGGTGTGCACAGCGCGGTAGCTGTCCGGGAAGTACGCCCCAATGGGCAGCAGGGCGACCTTTGGCTGCAAACGCCGGCCAATCTCGCGGAAGCCGTTGAAGTAAGCCGTGTCGCCCG
>CAXTFT010000116.1:0-11594 GCA_964243585.1 uncultured Terriglobus sp. | reverse complement strand
CGGCATGCCCAGCGAGTCCTCATCCGCGGGGTCCGTCGAGGATGCGCGCGACCTTGCCACGCGCCTTGGCATCCGCTTCGATCTTCTTACGATTCATGACAGCTTTTCCGCGCAAATGGCCACGCTCGAACCGCTCTTTTCAGGCACGGAGTTCGGTCTGGCTGAGGAGAATCTTCAATCACGCACACGAGGTGCGCTGCTGATGGCGCTGTCGAATAAGTTCGGCGCGCTGGTGCTGACCACCGGCAACAAGAGCGAGATGTCCACCGGCTATTGCACGCTGTACGGCGACATGGTCGGAGCGCTGGCCGTGATCGGTGATGTATGGAAGACGCGCGTGTACGAACTGGCACGCTACGCCAACCGCGAGCGAGAAGTAATTCCGCAAAGCACGATCACGAAACCACCTTCTGCCGAACTGCGCCCCGGCCAGATGGATACGGATTCGCTGCCGCCCTACGAAGTTCTCGATCCGATCCTGCAGGCGTACGTTGAGCGCTACCAGTCGGCGCAGGAAATTGCGCACGAGCAAGGGATTGGCCTCGATCGCGTCGAGCAGGTTCTGCGCCTGGTGGAACGCAGCGAGTACAAGCGCCAACAGGCCGCGCCCGTGTTGAAGGTGACAGCCAAGAGCTTCGGCAGCGGGCGGCGCTTCCCACTAGCCGCGCGGGTTCGCTCCTCGACTTGACATAAATCGATACGAAGTTGGTGCCCGGCATTTCGCACTCTCTGCGATGTGCCGGGATTCCGAAACTGCGAGTTCCTCTGTTTCGAACCAACCCACCCATGCGTAAGCGCATGAGGGCCACCAACGTACAGGGACCAACGTACAGGTACAGGGATAGCCGACCGCACTCCGATGCGAGAATGGAGCTACCATGATGCGATCGGCGATCTTTCTTGTAATGCTTCTGCTGCCCATGCTGCGCCTGCAAGGACAGCAGGCTTCCACCGCCGTACCGGCACCAGCGCAAGCCAACCCTGCGGATCCTTTCCCGCCGGTCAATCCGAAGTTTTTCGATGCACCCTCACCCAGCAGCGCGGACGTGGACAGCTTCCTTAAGGCAATCTGGGGCTACGATACGAATCGCTCGTGGCGCGTAGCTGCCATTCAGAAAACGCAGGCACCCGGCATCAGCAAGGTCACGATCTTTGTCGCGGACAAGAGCCAGGGCAACAAGGTTGAGTCCGTCCGGTTCTTCGTAACCCCCGACGGGAGGTTTGCCATCGCAGATTCCGTCTTCGCCTTTGGTCCCCATCCCTTCGACGCCACGGCGAAGGTGCTGGCAGAACAGGCTAAGGGGCCTGCCGAAGGCAGCGCATCGAAGGGCCTGCTGCTGGTGGAGTTTTCGGACCTGCAATGCCCGCACTGCAAGGAAGCCGTACCGGTCATGGAGAGCCTGAAGCGCGACTTCCCGGACGCGCGTGTTATTTACCAGAACTACCCGCTGACAGAAATTCATCCGTTCGCCTATAAGGCTGCTGCCTACGGCGACTGCGTCGCGTCAGCGAAAGGCGATGCTGCCTTCTACATCTACATGCACGATGTGTTCGAGCATCAGGAGTCGCTGACGCCCGCGCTTGCGCAGCAGACGCTGGACAACGCAGTGACCAAGGCCGGAGCATCGCCAACTGCCGTGGCGACCTGCTCGACCACCGCCCCAACCAAGGCAAAGGTGGAAGCGGAGATCAAGCTTGCGGAGCAGGTTGGCGTGGACCAGACACCCATGCTGGCGGTCAATGGACACCTGATGCCGCTTGGCGGTGTGCCCTACGAAACGCTGAAGCAGATCGTTGAATGGGACCGGCAGCAGACCGTCAAGTAGACGTTCAGCTGCGGGTCAAAAAGACAAACCTGACAATGAAGAGTGTGGCCAGCACGAACAGGAGCCAGTCCTGCCGCACAGCTTTGCCGCTGAACAAGCGCAGCAGCGCAAAGCTGCTGATGCCGATGCCCAGGCCATTTGCGATGGAATATGTCAGCGGGATCATGACAAGCGTCAGAAACGCAGGGATGGCTACCAGCGGGTCAGCCCAGTCCACCTCTGCGATTGACCCAAGCATGAGCGCACCCACGATGATGAGTGCAGGTGCGGTCGCTGAAGCGGGTATGGGACCCACGAGCGGCGCTATGAACAGTGAAACAAGAAAACAAAGTCCTGTGACGATGGCGGGTACGCCGGTGCGTCCGCCCGCCGCCACGCCAGCGGACGATTCGATGTAGGAGCAGACGGTACTGGTACCGGTCAGGGAGCCGGCCACCGTCGCCGTTGCATCTGCGAAGAAGATGCGGGAAAGCCGCGGGATCTGGCCGTTCGGCTGCATGAGCCCTGCCTTCTTTGCCACCGCGACCAGCGTTCCCACATTGTCAAACAGGTCCACAAACAGGAAGACAAAGATGATTTCGAGTGCGCCGGTGTGCAGCGCTCCACGGATGTCGAGTTGCAGTGCGGTCGCGGTCATCTCGCGCAGGGCGAAGTGCTGCGGCTTCCAGTGCACCTGCCCCAACACGTAGCCGGTCAGCAGCGTGCCTGCAATGCCGATCAGGATGGACGCGCGCACCTGCAGGATTTGCAGCACTGCAATCAGCAGTAACCCGCCCACAGCCAGCGCAGTACCCGGCGCACGGAGGTTGCCAAGCGCCACCACCGTGTCCGGATCGCGCACAACAATGCCCGATTCCAGCAGGCCGATAAAGGCGATGAATAGCCCCACACCGCCCGCAACCGACGCATGCAGTTCGCGCGGAATGGCCGCCACCAGTAGTTGCCGTATGCCACCCAGGGTCAGCAGCAGGAAGATCACGCCAGACAGGAACACCGCGCCAAGCGCCGTCTGCCACGGAATGTGCATCTTCAGGCAGACCGTGTAGGTGAAGTATGCATTCAGGCCCATGCCCGGTGCCAGGGCCAGCGGATAGCGCGCGAGCACGCCCATCAGGATGGAGCCGAACCCCGCGCATAGGCACGTGGCTGCGGTGACCGCCGCAATCGGCATGCCCGTCTTCGACAGGATTGCCGGATTCACGAAGACGATGTAAGCCATCGTCAGAAAGGTGGTCAACCCGGCGAGGACCTCCGTCCGCCAGGTGGTCTGAAGGCCTGCAAAGTCGAAGTAGCGTTCGATGCGCGCGCGCATGCAAGGCCTTTCATGAGGAGTTACGGCCATCATACGAAAACATGGCGGTTCGGCTTGCAGCGAGGCACACACCACTTTGCCGAAAGGCTTTCTGATGCATCCCATACCTGAGATGAAAGCAAGCAGCAGCGCACAGCGACGATCCGCCCCGAAGTTAAAGGAAGAGGAGCTGCCGGCCATCATTGCGGACCCCTCGGCCGCTGCACGCGCCGCAGGTCTGCGGTACGTTACCGACAGCCAGCCCGGCATCCGGCGTGAGAAAAAGGGCGAGACCATTCGCTTTGTTGGTCCGGACGGGAAGCCAATACGTGATGCGGAAACGCTGGGCCGAATCAAATCCTTGGTGATCCCTCCGGCGTGGTCTGATGTGTGGATTACGACGTACAGCAAGGGGCACCTGCAGTGCACCGGTCGCGACGTGCGGGGGCGCAAGCAAAGCCGCTACCATCCTCACTGGCGTGAGGTCCGGGATGAGACAAAGTACGAGCGCATGGCGCACTTTGCGTCGGCCCTGCCACTTATCCGCAAGCGCGTCGAGCACGACCTGAACATGCACGGATTGCCCCGGCAAAAGGTCCTCGCCACGGTGGTGCGGTTGATCGAAGAGACACACATCCGCGTGGGAAATGAAGAATATGCGCGCGAAAACAAGTCTTACGGCCTCACCACCATGCGGCACAAGCATGTCGAGGTCAATGGCGCGAAGATCACCTTCGATTTTCAGGGCAAGAGCCGTGTACACCACACCATCAACCTGCAGGACCGGCGGCTCGCGAAAATCCTCAAGCAGGTGTCTGACCTGCCCGGCCAGGAGTTGTTTCAGTTTGTCGATCACGACGGCAACCGGCACCATATCGACTCGTCCGACGTCAATGAATACCTGCGCGAGATCACCGGGGAACACTTCACCGCGAAGGATTTCCGCACCTGGGCCGGGTCGGTACTCTGCTGCGATCTTTTGAGCGCGTTTGAACCCGCATCGACACTGACGCAGGCCAAGAAGAACGTGGTGCAGGCGATCGCGCGCGTGGCGGCGCAACTTGGCAATACGCCTTCCGTTTGCCGCAAGTGCTATGTGCATCCGGCGGTGCTGGAGACCTACATGGGCCGCCTTACCGCCGCCGAGGCGAAGCATGAGCTCGAGAAGGAAATTGCACACGAGCGACAAGAAATTGCCGATCAAAACGCAGCCCTGCACCGCGAAGAGCAGGCGCTAATGAACCTCCTGCAGCAGAAAAGCCTGCTGGAAGCGGCGGCCTGAGCGACCGGTTATGCTTAAGTCGTTCGGGTCTGCGGTTCATCCAATAGTGGAGAGCAAGCAGAGACCCGGGTGTAATAAGGAGTTTGCGTTGGCTTCCGTTGACCGTACCATCCAGTTGATTCGCATTGGCGAACAAGCAGGCAATGTCTCCTCAGGCAGCACCTGTTCTTCCGCGCTTGCGGACGATCCATGGTCTGTTGATCCTCTGCCCGGCTATGGTCCCGGTGCTTCCATGCTGGACCAGATTCCCGTCGGCGCACCGCGGCAGGGCGTGCTGCCGCGAGAGTATCGCAATGCCTCCCCCGCAGAGCTTGACCTGCGCATCCGCGCCGCGAAAGCCGCCCTTGGTAAACGGCTCGTGATGCTCGGCCACTTCTACCAGCGCGATGAGGTCATTCAGTACGCAGATTTCGTAGGCGATTCCTTTCAATTGGCGCAGGCAGCACGCACTCGTCCTGACGCTGAGGCAATCGTCTTTTGCGGCGTGCACTTCATGGCAGAGACCGCAGACATGCTGTCGCGGCCTGATCAGGTCGTAATCCTGCCCAATCTCGCGGCAGGCTGTTCGATGGCGGACATGGCAGACCGAGACACAGTGGAAGATTGCTGGGAGCAACTTACCGAGCTATACGGAACCGAGCCGGATGAGCATGGCCGCGTGCCGCTGATTCCCGTGACCTACATGAACTCTTCTGCCGCCCTGAAGGGCTTCTGCGGTGAGCATGGTGGCATTGTCTGCACCTCATCGAACGCCGCGGACGTTCTGCACTGGGCCTTTGCGCGCGGTCAGCGCGTGCTGTTCTTCCCCGACCAGCACCTGGGCCGTAACACCGCAAAGGCCATGGGCATACCCCTCGAGCAGATGCCTGTATGGAATCCTGAAATGCCGTTTGGCGGTAGCGACGCGCAGACCCTGCAGGACGCAAAGGTGCTGCTGTGGCATGGCTATTGCTCCGTACACAAACGGTTCACCGTGCAGCAGATTGCTGCAGCCCGCCTACGCCATCCTGGCGTGCGCGTGCTGGTCCATCCAGAGTGCCCGATGGACGTAGTCGATGCTGCAGACGAGTCCGGCTCCACTGACTACATCAAGAAGCGGATTGAAGCCGCGCCCGCAGGTTCAGCCTTTGCGGTGGGTACAGAGATCAATCTGGTGCAGCGTCTTGCGAGTGAGCATCCCGAGCACACGATTGTTTGTCTCGATTCGATCATCTGTCCTTGCTCGACGATGTACCGCATTCATCCCAGTTATCTTGCGTGGGTTTTGGAGGCACTGGAACGTGGCGAAGTGCTCAATCGCATCACCGTACCGGCCAGCATTGCGGCACCTGCCTGCGTTGCGCTCGAGCGCATGTTAAGCGTCAAGCCAGGCTCGTCGAAGCCGCGATCGCTGCCACAATGAATCTTGCAAGGGAGCAGATCGAAGGCGCCGTACGTGCGGCCCTGCTGGAGGACGCGCCATGGGGTGACGTAACTTCTGCGGTGCTGATCCCGGCAACAGCTCGGGTGCGGGCACATCTGGTGGCGCGCGAAGATGGGGTTTTAAGCGGTGCAGAGGTATTTGCCGCGGCCATGGCCCTGACCGACAGCGGGATTGCAACCAGCTTTGCCTCGGATGATGGCGACGCCTTCACCGCGAGAGCGGCACTTGCCACAATCGAGGGACCAGCACGCGGCGTGCTGCAGGGTGAGCGGATCGCACTGAATTTTCTGCAGCGCATGAGTGGAATTGCCACCATGACCGCAGCCTACGTTGCAGAGACCGAAGGCACAAAGACCAGGATCGTCGACACGCGGAAGACGACGCCCGGATTGCGCGCTTTCGAGCGGTATGCGGTGCGCTGCGGCGGAGGCTACAACCATCGCTGGACGCTTTCAGACGCGGTGATGGCAAAGGACAATCATCTCGCAATCCTGATGGCGGCGGGCGGCGCGAGCCTCACCGAGGCGCTTCGGGCAGCGCGGGCGAAGCTGCCCCACACCACCCACTTCGAGGTGGAAGTAGATCGTCCGGAACAGATTGAAGCCGTCCTGACTGCCGGTGTAGACACCATCATGCTCGACAACTTTACGACGGAAGCCATGCGCGCCGCGGTCGATCAGATCGCAGGCCGCGCCCTGGTCGAAGCAAGCGGGGGGATTACGTTGTCGCGCATCCGCGAGATTGCTGAAACAGGCGTCGACCTGATCTCGGTTGGTGCACTCACGCACAGCGTGCGTGCGCTCGATCTCGGGCTGGACGTGCTGGTCTCCTGATGCGCCACTCCTCATCACGCGAACCAATCGACGATGCAAAGCTCGGTTCGGGATGCGAAGTCCACTTCCACCCAGAAGGCCAGGGCACGTTGCCGGAGTCAGCCCTTGCGGAATTTACCCGAGTGGAGTCCACGCAGAGCCATTGTTTGACGAAGCAATCACCGCATCAATGAACCGTAAGCCCTTCACTCCATCCAGGACACCGGGCAGCGTCGATGCCCGTGCATTCGCTTCACGCTGTTCCAGACGTGCGGTGATCTGCTCTGCCATGTCGCGATAGAGCTGCGCGAATGCTTCGAGATAACCTTCGGGATGGCCGGAGGGGACACGTGTCGCATAGGCCGCAGCCTTGCCTGTGCCGTGTCCGCCGCGCGTCAGCAGCCGTGTGGGCTCACCCAGCGGAGAGAAGTGCAGGTAGTTGGGATTCTCCTGCTCCCACGAAAGCCCCGCCTTCTCACCGTAGAGCCGCAGGCGCAGGTAGTTCTCGTTGCCAACTGCTACCTGCGAGGCCCAAAGACTGGCCTTTGCGCCACCTTCGAAGCGCAACATGGCCTGTACGTTGTCATCCACACGGCGGCCCGGTACAAAGGTGGAGAGCTCCGCAGCTATCTCCATGGGCTTCAGTACGGAGGTGAAGCAGGCAAGGTGATAAGCGTGCGTTGCTATGTCGCCCAGGCAACCGCCAGGGCCGCTGCGTTCCGGGTCTGCGCGCCATTCTGCCTGCTTGTTGTCCACAGGGGTGGAAAGCCAGTCCTGTGCATACTCCACCTGGACCATGCGGAGCTTGCCCAGTTCGCCCGCCTGGCACATCTCGCGGATCTGGCGCACCATGGGGTAGCCGCTGTAGGTGTGCGTCAAGCCAAACAGCAGGCCGGTACGGTCCACCGTTGCCTGCAGGTCTTCTGCGTCAGTCAGCGTGGTGGTCATCGGCTTGTCGCAGATCACATGGATGCCGGCCTGGAGGAATGCCTTTGCAATGGCGTGATGCGTGTAATTTGGCGTGACGATCGCCACGACATCAATACCGTTTTCCCGCTTGGCTTCCCCTTCCGCCATCTCCTGATAGCTGCTGTAGGCGCGGGCGATGTGTAACTCGGCGGCAGCGGCGCGTGTCTTCTCCGGATTGGAGGAAAGCGACGCCGCGACCAGTTCGTACTTGTCGTCGATGCGCGATGCGATGCGATGGACCGCCCCGATGAAGGCACCGGGACCACCACCCACCATGCCTAAACGGAGCCTTCTGCCAAGGATCGTACTCATGCGTTTACCTTCTCCGGATCAAGACCCAGCAGCTTCGCGATGGTCGCGGCATCTGTCGTTGCGTCAGCGAAATCATCGAAGGCACGCTCAACCGCCTGAATGATTTGATTCTGAATGAACGGTGCGCCTTCCTGCGCGCCCTGGGTCGAACTCTTGATGCAGCACTCCCACTCGAGAACCGCCCAGCCGGCGTATCCATATTGTGTCAGTTTCGAGAAAATGGCTTTAAAGTCGACCTGCCCGTCCCCCAGTGAGCGGAAGCGGCCCGCACGGTTGACCCACGATTGAAAGCCGCCGTATACACCTTGCCTGCCGCTCGGGCGGAACTCGGCATCCTTGACATGAAACATCTTGATGCGGTCGTGGTACAGGTCGATGTATGCCAGGTAGTCGAGTTGCTGCAGGACGAAGTGGCTCGGATCGTAGAGCAGGTTGCAGCGTGGATGCCCGCCCAGCAGCTCCAGAAACATCTCGAACGAAGCGCCGTCATGCAGGTCTTCGCCAGGATGAATCTCGAAGCACGCGTTGACATCGTTCTCATCGAAGACGTCGAGAATGGGTTTCCACCGATTTGCGAGCTCCTGAAACGCGGCCTCAACCAGACCGGCGGGGCGCTGCGGCCACGGGTACAGGTAAGGCCACGCAAGCGCACCGGAAAAAGTGGCGTGTTGCTTCAGACCGAGGTTGCGCGAAGCCCTGGCGGCCCAGTGCAGTTGCTGTGTCGCCCATGCCTGTCGCGCCTTGGGATCGCCATGCACCTCTACGGGCGCAAAGCTGTCAAACAGGGAGTTGTACGCAGGATGCACCGCGATCAACTGCCCCTGCAGGTGCGTGGACAGTTCTGTCAGCGCAACTCCGCTGTCGTCCAGCGTTCCTCTCAGGTCATCGCAGTACGCCTGGCTTTCCGCTGCCTGCTGCAGGTCGATAAAGCGCTTGTCCCAGGAAGGAATCTGTACCCCTTTGTACCCAAGGCTTGCGGCCCAGCCTGCGATCCCGCCCAGGGTGTTGAAGGGTGCTTCATCCCCTGCGAACTGAGCCAGAAAAATGCCTGGTCCCTTAATCGTCTTCATGTGCGTGCTCCGTTGTACTGCGGTTCTCCGTAGGAGGGATCGCAAGTTCGCTCATTCTAACGGTTAGGAGCAGACATAGGCTTCACAATGCGTTGTAGCCATGGACCTGCTCTCTCGAGCAGAGTGCCGATCATGGATCAGATCAGTCTTAAGACCAATGGTGCGCGCAGCTTTGCGTAAGCCATTGTTTCGAGATTGACAAGCCACTTCCGCTGCCCCAAACTCAGAGACATTCTTAGCAATTTGTAATGAAGCGGCGTAAAAAGCTGCTGTTTACACCACCATGTGGGCTCTGTCCGCTTCGCTTTCGTGTGTCGTTTGTTCAGGAGATGTATGCGTCTTAAGAACCTTGCTCTAACCGCCGCTCTGCTTGCATCGAGCCTTGCTGCACCTGCTGTCTTCGCGCAGAATGCTGTGTCTGCGAGCGGGCTGTCGCCGGCAGCCCTAAGACAGATTCGGGCGATCTACGCGCTTAAGCGCTCGTTGAGCCCTGCCGAACGCAAGATGTCCAGCAACCTGGTCCTGCTCTCGCGCCTTGTCCAGGGCAAGCTGCCTGCAGACCTGTTCCCCCTTGTGCAGCTGCCGGCGCGGAGTGCGCAGGGCAAGTTTGCGGTGGAAGTGAACGCCCGGCCCGGCGTATCGCTTGCAGGCAGCCTTTCCGACATCGAGACGGAGGCGACGCCCAGCTTCGGCCAGCGCAACCATGTCCGCGCCCATGTGGGATTGACACAACTCCTGAAGCTTGCGGAAGAGAGTGATGTGCAGTCGATTGAAGATGCGGCGCTGCCGCATACGAACGTGGGGTCTGTCACCTCACAAGGGTATGTCGCGCATCAGGCGAACAAGGTCATTTCCGGAGGCGTTACAGGCGCGGGTATCAAGGTTGGCGTGCTTTCTGACAGCGCGTCTGCGTCCCGGGTTGCTGCGTTGATTGCGTCTGGAGATCTGCCCGCCGATACCGTGGTCTTGCCCGGACAAGCGGGCCCCACCACGGGCGAAGACGAAGGCACAGCCATGATGGAGATCGTGCACGACTTGGCACCAAACGCGAAGCTGTTTTTCGCCACGGCATTTACCAGTCAGGCCAGTTTTGCCTCGAATATCCGTGCTCTGCGTTACACCTACGGTTGCGACATCATCGTCGACGATGTCAGTTACGGCACCGAGCCCGCCTTCCAGGATGGGCTTATCGCACAGGCGGTGAACGACGTCACGGCGAGTGGCGCCTTGTACTTTTCGTCTGCCGCAAACTCGGGCAATCTTTCTTCAGGAACGTCTGGAACCTGGGAGGGTGATTTCAGCCTCTCTACTACCACCTCAACGGTGATCAACACGGCTGAAGAGGACACGGTGGCACTGCACAACTTTGGAACGGCAGTTGTGCCTCAGGCTTATGACGTGCTGAAAACAGCAGCCAGTGGCGGTGTTGGCCTGCATTGGTCTGACCCAGTCGGCGGCTCCACAAACGACTATGACCTTTTCGTGACAAACTCCACAGGGACCAGCGTCCTGGGCTACAGCGCAAGCGCCCAGACCGGCACCCAGAACCCGGTGGAATTTGCTCGCATCAACGCCGGCTTTCCGGTAGGCAGCCGCATCTACGTGGTACTGTACGACGGCGAGCCTCGTGCGCTGCATCTGGACACAGAGCGGGCCACGCTGACCATTGCAACAGCTGGCGCAACCTTTGGCCACAATGCAGGTCTAAACACCTTCTCCACAGCCGCTGTTTACTGGAATGCAGCAAAACGGGGCGCAGCGGCCTTCACCGGCGGCACCACCAACCCTGATGAGACGTTTAGCTCCGACGGTCCGCGAAAGATCTTCTACAGGCCCGATGGGACTGCCATTACGCCTGGCAACTTTCTGTTTTCGACCAGCGGCGGCCAAACGCTGCAAAAGCCGGACGCTGCCGGTGCGGATGGTGTTAATACCGCAACTCCGCTTTTTGCCCCATTCTTCGGTACTTCTGCGGCGGCACCCCATCTGGCAGGAATTGCGGCTCTCGTGAAGTCGGCGAATCCCTCGCTCACCAACACGCAGATTCGCAACATCATGACGAACACAGCACTGGACAACATGGCGCCTGGTATTGACCGCGATAGCGGGTACGGCATTGTCTCGGCGCCAAACGCCGTTGCTGCTGCAAAGGCGCTGGCTGCTCAATCGACAGCAACCGTCCAGTAATCCACGCGGCCTGCTTCGGCAGGCTGCCGCTTCAAGGCACACAGCCTTTCAGGAGATTGTATGAAATTACGTACCCTTATTACACCAGTGTTGCTCTTTACAGGCCTGTGCACTTATACGGCTTCGGCAACGCCGATCGCGGCGTTTACCGGACAGACCATCACCGCATCGGACAAGTCACAGTTGGGTAGGCTTTCAAGGAACAACGTACCCCAAACATGGATCGGACAGGAGCCCTACCCGGGTATCGTCAATCCGACAACGACTTATTACTACAAGACCTACACCCTGAATTACTCTACGGTCGTTCCAAATAACTTGATAGAGATATCCTTTACGGATTCAAGCGCGGGCGGGTTGCTCTTTATCAGTGCGTATCGCGGCTCGTATAACCCCGCGAATCAAGGTGCGAACTGGCTTGG
>CAXTFT010000115.1:0-11868 GCA_964243585.1 uncultured Terriglobus sp. | reverse complement strand
TGGTACAGCTACAGCGGCGAGCGCGTCGGCCAGGGCCGCGAAAATGTTCGCAATTTTCTCAAGGCAAACCCGCCCATCTTCGAGAAGATGAACACCGAACTGCGCGCCAAGCTGCAGATCGGCGCAAGCTCAGTCCCGCCGCCCCCTGCACCGGTCGATGGGGAAGAGCGCGCTCTGGACGCCATCAAGCCAACTCAGGAAGCAGCGCGACCCGCGCGCCGGTAGCCATTCACATTCGTTCGGTAACAAAGGGCCGCGCGAGCGGCCCTTTCTTGTGCGTTGTTCCGATCATTCGACCGGGTTCACGGTAGACATGCGGGCATTTACGCCCGCTCGCGCCAATCGCGGTATGCTCTCCGTAACGTCATGCAGACCGCACGAGCCATCTATCCCGGTACCTTTGATCCGCCGACCAACGGTCATCTTGATCTGGTCAGCCGCGGTGCGAAGATCTTCGATCACTTAGTGGTGGCGGTGCTTCGTAACTCGAGCAAGGGCACGCCGCTGTTCACCACGGGCGAGCGCGTCGAGATGCTGACGCAGGCCACACGCGCCTTCGGCAACGTTTCGGTAAAGACCTTCGACGGGCTGCTGGTCGATTTTGCGCGCTCGGAGCAGGCATCGGCGGTGCTGCGAGGCATCCGCGCTATCTCCGATTACGAGTATGAATTTCAGATGGCCATGATGAATCGCAAGCTGGACAGCGCACTCGAAACTGTCTTCATGATGCCGGCCGAGAAGTACACCTATGTTTCCTCGCGGCTGATCAAAGGCGTGTACCAGCTGAATGGCGACATCAGCGAACTGGTGCCGCCGCTGGTGCTGCAACGGCTGCAGGAAAAAAAGTCAGCGCATACGCCGGGGCTGGACGGCGAAGTTCCCGGCGCGGTCTAAATCGTTAGGCCTTTTGTCGCCATTCGTATAATGCTTCCAGAAAGTTGGAAGGCGCGGCATGGCAGCAGGTTTACAGGGTCGGGTAGCACTGGTCACCGGGGCATCGCAGGGTATTGGGCGCGCCATCGCGCTGGAGTTGGCAGAGGCGGGAGCTACGGTAGCACTCGCCGCGCGGAACGCGGAGAAGCTGACG
This sequence comes from uncultured Terriglobus sp., assembly GCA_964243585.1. Taxonomy (GTDB): domain Bacteria; phylum Acidobacteriota; class Terriglobia; order Terriglobales; family Acidobacteriaceae; genus Terriglobus. Next base: position 10,781 of record CAXTFT010000115.1, on the reverse strand, counting down.
GAGGCAAAGGCCGTCATCGAAGCGGCAGGCGGCAAGGCGGAGAGCTTTGTGCTGGATGTCAGCAGTGAAGACTCCATCAAGACAACGGCGAAGGAGATCATCACAAAGCTTGGCGCGGTCCAGATCCTGGTGAACAACGCGGGGGTAACGCGAGACGGCCTGGTGCTGCGCATGAAGTCTGCCGATTGGGACGATGTTTTGAACACCAACCTGAAAGGTGCGTTTCTGCTAACGCAGGCGCTGCTGCAGCCCATGATGAAGGCGCGCTGGGGCCGCATCATCAACATCACTTCGGTCGTCGGAGAGGCAGGCCAGGCGGGCCAGGCGAACTATGCTGCATCAAAAGCCGGGTTGATCGGCCTGACAAAATCATTTGCGCGCGAGTTCGCCAGTCGCAGCATCACTGTCAACGCGGTCGCACCCGGCTACATTGAAACGGACATGACGGGGGTGCTCACGGACGATCAGAAGTCGTCTATGCTGGGCTTTGTTCCGCTTGCCCGCGCAGGCACCGTGGGAGACATCGCCGCTGCGGTACGCTTCCTGGCGGGCGAAGAGGCGGGCTATATCACCGGTCACACTCTGGATGTGAACGGTGGCATGTACATGGGATAAGCCGCATGGCCGGAACCACTGTTTCAATCCGTCAAGCGGTCTGGCCTCCGGATGAAGCGGCTGCCATCGGCCTGCTGCGCAACTACGCGACGCACCTTGCTGCGGGACAGGGCGGCATCTGCCTGGATGGCTTTGAGCTTGAGCTTGCCAGCCTGTCGGAGCGCTGCTCGGCACCTAATGGAGTCCTGCTGCTGGCCTTCGTCAACGACCAACCTGCGGGATGTGTGGCGATCAAGGTTCGGCATGATCGTCCCGGCTGTTGCGAGATGAAGCGGCTGTGGGTGGAAGCGCACGCACGCAGCCACGGCCTGGGACGCAGCCTGGCGCTGGCAGCCATGGATTGGACACGCAGTCAGGGTGCATCCACCCTGCTGCTGGACACGGTACCCGAGGTCATGCCGCAGGCTGTAGCGCTCTATCTGTCGCTTGGTTTCTGTGTGACGAACCGCCACAACAGCAGCGCGGTGGCGAGTCTGCAGTTTATGCGGCTTAGCATTGCGTAGAGTTCGCGACGCGTTCCGCCGCATCCAAAACAGAAAAAGAGCCTTGTTGGTACCGGTCTCTCACACGTCACGAATCCGCAATGGTTCGCGGAAGCGCAGGGGGAATGCAGTTTGTCCTTGTCAGCCAATTCGGCGCTGGATAGCGTGGGATCAATGGCTGACATGCACATCATGATGCCGGTGGCAACGCCGGTCAAAGCACCAGGACCAGCAGCGATGAACATCGGAACGACGATTCGCGGTTACCGGCTGCAAAAAGGCATGTCGCAGGGCGATATCGAAAAGCGCACCGGGCTGCTGCGCTGCTATCTGTCACGCGTGGAGAACGGTCATACAGTCCCGTCTTTGGAGACGCTGAAGAAGATTGCGGGCGCGCTTGATCTGCCCATGAGCCAGTTTTTCGCAGACGAACCCGCACAGCGCGACATCGCTTCGCTGGCCCTTTCGTCCGGCGAAATCCGTTTCCTGTCAGAAGTTCAGCGATATAGCGCTCACCTGTCCGATGGTGACAGGAAGCTGCTGCTGGCCATGGTAAGGAAATTTGCGCAGACGACACTGACATAGTGCCGACCTGCTTGCTGACATAGAAGCGAACAAGCCTGCTAGTGCAATGCCCGCACAAATGACGCAAACAAGGCCAGCGTGAGAAACGCACTGGCAAACGTTAGCCTTTGCCGCTGGAGGTACCGGACACGTCCGCTGGTCATCTGCGACAGCAGCGGCAGTCCAAGCAGCAGGCCGCTGCCGAATCCGCCAAGGTGTGCCATGTTATCGATCCGCAGTTCATCCAGGCCAATGCCATGCATCAGCGGACGCACAAGCGTGCCTGCGCCGATAAGCAGGTTCAGACCCGCAAAGGACAATACCGATCGCCGTATGGCATGCAGTTCCCGCAGGGGGATACCGGCAAATCCGGGCCGAGGCCGAGCCAGTCGCTTGTTCGAGAACAACACAATCAGGATGCCGGCTAACCCGAAGACAGCGCCCGAAGCACCCGCACCCACCTCACCGTATTGTCGCTGGATGACATTGGAGGCGGTCGACAGCAGATTACCCGCGGCACCGGTCAACAAGTAGACCGAACAAACCCCGAAGAAGCCCAGCAACGGTTCGCCGATCACACCCAGGTTCCAAAGGCACCACATGTTGGTTGCAAGATGCACCAGGCCCACATGCACAAACATGGCGGTAACCAGCCGCCACCACTGGTGGCCCAGCAGCACCGCTTCGGCGTTGTTCGCACCAAAGCGTATCAGGTCTTCCGGTGAAGGTGTCAGCCGGTCGACACCGGCATGCACCATCCATAAATAAACCGCGATATTGACGCCCAGCAGCAGATAAGTGGCAGGTGCCTGAGAGAAACTGCGCATACGTCCAGAAGACCGGACCGGGGCGGCCGCAGCCTGCAGCGCGGCTTCCTCAGCCCTCGCGTCAGAGGGCGGCAGAACCGAACCTAAGGACATGATCAAAGGAAAGCTAGATGACCCGCTCACGGCCTTGCAGCCTGCGCTGCTGAACCGTATGGGAGATCAGCCCCGGAGCCGGCGTTGCAATGGCCACCAGCACCCACATGAGCAAGGAGAACAGGAGACCGCCCACAGCCACCGTCTGCAGCGTCAGCGCCAACGATAGATGACGCATGTGCAATTCTGCAAAGGTCACTTGAGCCCACGGGCCCCGATGCAGAATCATAGTTGCGATCAGAAATGCGAACACCGAAACGGTAAAAACTGAAAGCAGCACCAGGTCAATTGTGCGGTGAAGCCGCTGGCGTGCCCTGCAGTGCCTGCACTGGGCAAAATGCTCAAGGTAAGCACCGCGAACCTCAGGCGAGACAGCTGTCAGGTCATAACGCCAGCCTGAAAGGATGTCACCTACTACCTGGTCGGTGCAGCCTGCATCACGGCCCAGCAGCGATGAGGCGAAGCCATGGGCGCGCAGGTCGCGAAGGTAACTTCCAGGCTCGGGATGCGGAGTGCCGCTTGAATTCATCATGGCTTCACGTTCCATCTTAGAGGCTTCTGATGTTCGGAATCCAGTGGCGATTCAGGTCCGCGCGGCCCAGCGGCCGGAATCAGAGGCAAAGGGCTTCCATTGGCGTATTCTGCGGCGCAAGAACTACCCGATTCCCCAACAAGCTCAATCGGTCGCCAAGCGCCTGCTCGGCCGCCAACCTGGCTAGTTCCGGAACATTATTGCTTTCAGACAGATGCGCCAGAACGACGTAGCGCGCACCGCCGTCGTAATCCCGTGTAAGGAATTCTGCCGCGGCCGCGTTGGACAGGTGACCTACCCGGGAAAGCACGCGCTGCTTCACGCTCCAGGGGTATGGCCCGTCGCGCAGCATCTCCAGATCGTGGTTGGACTCGAGCAGCAGCACATCACAGTTTTTCAGGGCCAGTTTCACGTTTTCCGGAACATAACCGAGGTCCGTCGCGAAGCCGAAGCGCAGGCCTTCCGCGCAGAAGACAAAACCGCAAGGATCGGCTGCGTCATGCGGAATCGTAAAGGGCAGGATGTCGATGTCGCCGATGCACAGGTGACTGCCTGCGCAGAAGTACTCTACCGCAGGCAGATAGGTGGGGTTCTCACGTACGCCTTGCCTTATGCCGGGCTCCGTGTCGTCACACAGATCGTCAGTTGCAGTGGACAGCAAGGTCTCCACAGGGTGGACAGGCGCGCCCTGGAAGGATGGGGCTGACAGGCCTGCTGCCGCATCCACATCGATGTCCGCGGCAAAGTAGTTCTCATCGGGCGCACTTGCGTCCTCCCGTGAAGTCGTTGCAATCTGGTGTGCAAGTGCCTGCGCCTCCAGCCGTTCCTGCTTTTCTCGCCGAACCTGCTCCAGCCATTGCTTGTAGCTCACGTTGGTGCGCGGCGTCATCTGACGCACCCAGGCACGATGCGTCGCCTCAGTGAAGTAAACCGGTATACCAAGTTTGCGCGCCAGCACGGGAAGACCGCTGATGTGGTCTGCATGCTCATGCGTGATCAGGATGGCATCGAGCCGGTCCGCGTCTTCCCCGGCTGCAGACATGCGACGCATCAGTTCGCGACAGGAGAGGCCCGCATCCACAAGGATCCTGGTCTTCGCAGAGGCAATGACAGCACTGTTGCCCTTGGAGCCCGAGGCGAGAACCGTCATCCGCATCATGCTTCCAGTTTACCGATTGGTAACGTAGATTACGAGTCAGTAACTATCCTGGTTCCTGACGCTGGATTACACCATTTCCTGAAGCGGCGCAAGGAACTTCACGGTGCTTTTCATCACCACAGCATTGTTCTGGTTATAGGTTTGCGTGTAGATCGTCACGAGACCGAGCTCCGGGCGTTTCTGCGAGCGGCGCAGACCGACGACCTCTGTCTCTGTATGCAACGAGTCGCCGGGGCGCACCGGCTCGGTCCAGCGAATCTCCTCGACGCCCGCGCCGATCATGCCGCCGTGCACCTTGATCGTGCTGACCCGCAACCGCATGACAATGGCAGCGGTCAACCAGCCGGAAGCCGCAAGGCCCTTGAAGAACGAGCTTTTGCCGGCAGCCTCGTCCAGGTGGAAAGGCTGCGGATCGTACTTCTCCGCAAACTCGGTGATCTCCTGCGCGCTGACCTTGACCGCTTCGATAGAGGTGAATTTCTGGCCCAGCGTGAAGTCTTCGAAATACAGTTCGTCTGCCATTGGTGTGTGGCTCCAGTCTCGTCGGGGTTATAGATGCGGCAGGTCAGAGAAGGTACTCCTAAGCCTGGAAGGAGGGTGGCCGCCGCGTCCGCAGCGGCCCAACGTTAACCGTTCAGCGCCGCGTTGACCACTTCCCTTGCCTCATTCTGAATCTGCTTCAGGTGCGCCTCGTCCACGAAGCTTTCCGCGTAGATTTTGTAGACATCCTCCGTACCGGAGGGCCGGGCGGCGAACCAGCCGTTCGCCGTAGCGACCTTCAGGCCTCCCATGGCCGCGCCGTTGCCGGGAGCGTTCGTCAGCACCTGCGTGATGGGCTCGCCTGCGAGTTCCTTTGTGGTGACCTGCTCGGCGGACAGCTTGGCCAGCTTTGCCTTCTGCTCACGGTTAGCCGGGGCGTCCACGCGTTGGTAGACGGGATTGCCGTAACGCTCCGTGAGCGACTTGTACAGCTCGCCGGGATCTTTGCCGGTGCGTGCGGTCATTTCCGCGGCCAGCAGGCCCATAATGGGGCCGTCCTTGTCGGTAGACCAGCTGCCGCCGTCCATGCGCAGAAACGAGGCGCCCGCCGACTCCTCACCGCCAAAGCCCAGCGAGCCGTCACTCAGGCCGGTCACAAACCACTTGAAGCCGACGGGCACCTCGACCACCTTGCGCCCAATGCCCTGCCCGACGCGGTCGATCATGGACGACGACACCAGCGTTTTGCCGATGGCCGCCTCCGGCTTCCAGCCCGGACGATTGGCAAAGAGGTACTCGATCGCAACGGACAGGTAGTGATTCGGGTTCAGCAGGCCGACAGACTTCGCCACCACACCGTGGCGGTCGTGGTCGGTGTCGCAGGCCCAACTGACGTCGAAGCGGTCCTTGTTGTCGATCATGCCGTGCATGGCAAAGGGCGACGAGCAGTCCATGCGGATCTTGCCGTCCCAATCGATGTGCATGAAACGGAAGGTGCCGTCGACAACCGTGGACAGGACGTCCAGTGGCAACTTGTACTGTTCGGCGATGCGGCCCCAGTAGTACACACCCGCGCCGCCCAGTGGATCGACCGCCAGCTTCAAACCGCTGCCCGCAATGGCCTGCATGTCCACCACGTTGGCCAGGTCGTCCACATATTCGGTGATGTAGTCGTGCTTCTCCGTCGTGCCGGCCTTCAGCGCCTGCATAAACGGGATGCGCTTCACGCCTTCGAGCTTCGCCTTCAGCAGGTCGTTGGCGCGGTCCTGCACCCACTTGGTGACGTCCGTGTCGGCGGGGCCGCCGTTTGGCGGGTTGTACTTGAAGCCGCCATCCTCTGGCGGGTTGTGTGACGGCGTAATCACAATGCCATCGGCAAAGCCGTCCTTGCGGCCCCTGTTGTAGACCAGGATTGCGTGCGAGAGCGCAGGCGTGGGCGTGTAGCCGTGCTCACCGTTTGTTTCGGCCGTGCCGGTATCAATGCGCGTGGCCACGCCGTTCGCTGCAAGCACTTCCAGCGCGGTGCGAAAGGCCGGCTCAGAGAGGGCGTGGGTGTCTATGGCCAGGAACAGCGGCCCGCTGATGCCCTTGCTCGACCGGTACTCGCATATGGCCTGTGTGATAGCGAAGATGTGATCCTCGTTGAACGCCGAGCCCAGCGAAGATCCGCGATGGCCGCTGGTGCCGAAACTCACGCGTTCCGCCGGGTTCTCCACGTCAGGGTGCTGGGTGTAGTAGGCGGACACAAGCCGCGACAGGTCGGTCAGGCAGTGCGGGTCCGGCAGCTTGCCGGCGTTGGGGCTGTTGCTCATCGTATCTTTCCTCGTCGCACCGGCACATCGCCAGCAGCGCAGGACCGAAGTTTACCGTGTTCCGGCATTTCACCGTATCAAAGCCCCGTTCGGCCCGGCTGATGGCAGGTGACGCGGCACTTGTGCAGCCCCTACAATAAAGCTCTCCCAAAGGGCAAGTGAATCAGTGTCTTCCAGATACCACCAGGCTGACGCAATTTACCGCCGCCGAGCGTCTGCTGCTACTCGATTGTCATGTTGAACATGAACCGCCTGGTGCCTCGCAGAGGCCGAATCCGCCTCTTCCCAGCCGCAAGCCTTCTTGCGTGGCTGCTGCCATGCCTTTCTGCAGCGCAGACCGGCACGCTGGCCGCGGATACGGCGGTGACCAGTGTGCATCCCGCGACCAACTACGGCGCGCTTAGCAACCTGTATGTCAGCAGTTCCAGCACAGTATTGCTGCGTTTCGACCTGGGTACGCTGCCTGCCGGGGCGCGCGCCGCCGACGTAAGCCGGGCCACGCTGCGCGTCTTTGTTAACCGGGTAAACACACCTGGCGTCGTGACGCTCTCCAGTGTTTCCACGGCATGGAATGAAAATGCCGTCACAGCCCAGACGCTGCCGCCCACCGGCAATGCGCTTGAAGTCTTCCCGGTCACGGATGAAAACCAGTACGTCACCGTGGACGTGACGTCACTGGTACAGGCATGGATCGCCACGCCGTCAAAAAACTTTGGACTCGCCCTAACGGCAGCCACCGCGGACGCCGTGCTCGACAGCAAAGAAAACGATATTACCGCGCACCCCGCGCAGTTGGAAATTGCACTCTCCACCGGCGAGGCGGGGCCGACAGGACCGGCGGGGCCGCAGGGTCCCAAGGGGGATACCGGCGCGACCGGTGCGCGCGGCCTTGCAGGTCCTCAAGGCCAACCCGGCAACAACGGTGCTGCGGGACCGCAGGGCATCCAGGGACCGAAGGGTGACAAGGGCGATCCAGGAACCGGGGCCGGGCTGCAGTTTCAAGGCGCCTTCAGCGCAGGGGTAAGCTACGCAAAGAACAATGTCGTCACCTACGCGGAGGCGGCATGGGTGTCACTCCACGACAGTAATTTCAGCCGGGTACCCGCTGCCTCGCCCGCGGATTGGAGCGTGCTGGTTCCAGCGGCCACCGCGTCCACCACGCCGGGCGGCGGCACCGTACCGGCCAGCGGCCTGGCGTATGCAGGTGTGTACAGTTCCACAACCAACTACAGCACCAACCAGGTGGTCACGTGGCAGGGCGCGGCATGGGTGTCGCTGCACGATACCAACCACGGCAACACACCCAACACCTCGGTAAACGACTGGGCTGTAATGGTCCCGGCTGCGACCGGATCCGGAACGACCACCGTAATCAATGGGCTGGTGTACGAGGGCGTATATGCCTCATCCTCAAACTACGCCACGAATCACGTGGTCACCTGGCAGGCTGCTGCCTGGGTCTCGTTACACGACAGCAACCACGGCAACACGCCCAGCAGTTCGCCTGCCGATTGGGCAGTTCTGGTACCTGCGTCGACTAACCCGGCCAGCATCACCACAGTCATTAATGGCCTGCTGTTTGACGGGGCGTATGCCTCCGCAACAAACTACTCGACCAACCATGTGGTGACGTGGCAGAACACGGCCTGGGTTTCGCTCCACGACAGCAATCACGGCAACACCCCCAGTGAATCGGTCGCGGACTGGGCTGCCCTTGTGCCTGCCGCGGTGGGCCTGCAAGGCGCCACGGGAGCCAGGGGAGAAACCGGCGCGACCGGACCGCAGGGCGAGCGTGGCTTTACCGGCCTGACCGGCGCAACGGGGGATCGCGGGGCCGTTGGAGCAACTGGCAGGCCCGGCTTCGTCTACCAGGGCATCTACGCCTCCGCGACGAACTACACCGCGGGTGACGTGGTGCTTTGGCAGGGCGGATCGTGGGCGTCGCTGCACGAGGAAAACCACGGTAACACGCCTAGTGAGTCGCCGAACGACTGGGGCACGCTGACCACGCGAGGCCTCACCGGCGACAAGGGCGACACTGGCTTGCAGGGTCCCATCGGCCCACAGGGTCCAGCTGGTCAGGTGGGTTCGCCCGGCGAACGCGGCATCGTCGGACCCATGGGATCGACCGGGCCGCAGGGCGCGCCGGGCCGCGACGGCTCACAGGGGGCGCAAGGCGAAGTCGGCCCCGTCGGCGCGCAGGGCGACCCCGGTCCGGTGGGGCTCACGTGGCAGGGTAGTTACGCTTCCACAACGAACTACGCCACGAATGATGCCGTCACCTGGCAGAACCAGAGCTGGCTTTCTCTCCACAATGCCAACCACGGCAACACGCCGGAGCAGTCGCCGAACGACTGGACGCTGCTCGCCGCACAGGGAGGGATTGGCCCGCAAGGCCCACAGGGGCTGCAGGGTTTGCAGGGCCTGAAAGGCGACACGGGTGCGCAGGGCTTAACAGGCGCGACAGGTAGCACGGGTGCGACAGGACCCGCCGGAACACCTGGCCTGTTCTACCAGAGTGTCTACCAGAGCAGCCAAAACTATGCCCTGCACGACGCTGTGACCTTTTCGGGTGGGACGTGGATCTCACTAGCCGATACCAATCACGGCAACACACCGGACGCATCCCCGGCGTGGTGGCAGCTGATTGCCGCACAAGGTGCAACAGGTGCAGCCGGACCGCAGGGACAGCAAGGATCTGCAGGCTTACAAGGACCCGCGGGTCAACGGGGCTTGACGGGCCCCGCAGGACCCACGGGGGCGCCGGTCAACTTTCAGGGAGCATGGTCCGGGACGACCACGTATGCGACAGGCGATGCCGTGTTCTACAAAGGTTCAGCCTGGATCGCCACGGTTCCTGTGAACGGCAACCCGCCGGGCATCTCGCCTGCGTGGTCGCTCCTGGCACAGCAGGGCGACACCGGCACAACCGGGGCGCAGGGCCCACAGGGTGCTACCGGCAGTACCGGAGCCGTGGGCGCAACCGGCGCGCAGGGCTTGCAAGGACCGGCAGGTCTCCGCTGGCAGGGTACCTACAACCCCGGCACCGGTTACCACACAGGCGATGCTGTCGCCTACAACGGTGCAAGCTACGTCTCGCTGACTGACGTCAACACCGGAGTCGTGCCCGGCACCGGCCCACAATGGTCGTTGCTGGCTGCCGCAGGCCTGGCGGGAGCGAACGGGCAGAACGGAGCCGCGGGCGCGCGCGGCAGTGACGGAGCAGCGGCGACCGTGGCGGTCGGCAGTGTCATGACCGGCCCGCCGGGCTCTTCCGCATCGGTGCAGAACGCCGGCTCGGCAAGCGCCGCAACCTTTAACTTTGTCCTGCCGCAGGGCGCCACCGGAACGCCTGGCACTCCCGGCCTGGTCTACAGGGGAACGTGGAGCAGCGGCACTGGGTATGCGCAGAACGATGTTGTGCTGCAGTCTGGATCCTCCTATGTCTCGCAGCACGACAACAACACCGCAGACCCGGTAGTTGCCGTGCAAAACAGCACGGGCGACTGGCAGCTGCTGGTGAGCAAGGGCGACCCAGGTGCGGCAACGGTCAGCATCGGCAACGTGTCTACCGGCAGCACGGCGGCTGTGACCAACACTGGCACGCAGAACGCGGCCGTGTTGAACTTTACCCTGCCACGCGGTGACGCAGGTGCTGTGGGCCCGTCAGGGCTAATCTACCGTGGCACATGGAATACCGCCACGTCATACAGCATGCGTGACGGTGTGAGCTATAGCGGTTCGTCGTACATCGCCCTGGCGAGCAATACCGGCTTACCGCCCATCGGGTTTGCAGGCAGTGCGGCAGCGTGGGCGCTGCTGGCGGCACAGGGTGCAACCGGGGTCAGCGGACCGGCGGGTCCCACGGGGCCAGCCGGCACCGCTCCCTCGATCTCTGTTGCTGCAACCCGTACCGGTGCGGCGGGCACGCAGGCAGTTGTGCAAAACGTCGGCACGGCAACCGATATTCAACTGGACTTCACCATTCCACAGGGCGCTGCTGGCTCTGGGGGAGGGGGATCAGGTTCCGGTGTCTACACGACCGTGCATACCGTTGCGGCACAGAATGCCGGCATGCAGGTCTACAGCCCACTTGTGAATGGCAGTGCCGCAAGCGATGCCTTTACTGTACTTGGCTACCTGCCGGCAGCCTGCAAACTGTCCAGCGTGCTTGTGTACAACTCAGCGGCGACCGACGGCCGTTTTGAGATCCACACA
>CAXTFT010000114.1:0-11875 GCA_964243585.1 uncultured Terriglobus sp. | reverse complement strand
GCTGCATCGCAGACGTGGACGCGCTGGTCAAGACGCTTGAGGGTGACGAGAAGATTGGCGCCAACATCATCCGTCGCGCCATCGAAGAGCCCCTTCGCATGATCGCCTTCAACGCCGGTGAAGAGGGTGCGGTCGTGATCGGCAAGATCACCGACAACACCGACCTCACCTTCGGCTACAACGCCGGTTCCGACAAGTACGAGGACCTGGTTGCCGCCGGTGTCATCGACCCGACCAAGGTAACGCGCACTGCCCTGCAGAACGCAGCCTCCATCGCGGGCCTGATGCTAACCACCGAAGCCATGATCTCCGAAATCCCGGAGAAGGCAACCCCCGCAGGCGGTGGCGGTCACAGCCACGGCGGCGGCGGCATGGACGGCATGTACTAACCCATTGCATGGAGCGGAAGCGCTCCGCGCAAGAGCAAGAGAAAGCCCCGGAGCAATCCGGGGCTTCTGTTGCTTCAGGGTTTACTTTGAAGACTTCGCTGGTAACCGAGCAGCGGCTATCAACTTGATGATGTCCTTTGCCAAGCCGTCGGACGCTATCGTTCCGTCGAACGCCGTCTGCTTGCCTGAGCCGAGAACGATGCTTGTTTTCTTATCTGACAGGACGAAGGTATGGACGTACGTAAACAACGGTCTGTCCACCGAAATCATCAGGTCACCTAATCGAGCGTCCTGCACAATGGTTAGGCCAAGCTCAGGCCATTGCTTACTACTGAGCAAAGCTCTTTGCAAGGTATCGATTGTGAGAAAGGACGTTTTAGATTGCAGGTATACGGTTTTAGCATTCTTGATTAGTTGCTTGGGATCAGAACTGGCTATTGCAGCACTGCTAGCTGGGATATCTGCTGCCATCTTTTGCGGTGTCTGTAGCAACGCACCAGAACCAAGCTGCGTCACGTGACTGCTTTCACTGAGCCCCATAACACTGTTCACGGGGACAGCTAGTCCAACTCCACCGTTCATGCCTTTTGTGATCACTCCTATGAGCTTTCCATTTGCGTCCAGAAGTCCTCCACCGCTCGCGCCAGGTGAGATCGGTGCCGTGAACTGAATAAGTCTGTACCCGTTTCCTGCACCGGGCACCTCATCAGCTGGTCTGAGTGCGGATATGATGCCGGACGTTGCGCTCCAATCCATCCCGTTTGCGTTTGTAACCGCATAGACTGCATCACCCACCGATTGCTGCTTGTCAGATTGCGGTTCCAGGTGAGGGAGCGCACGTCCACTAATTCTAATTGCCGCTATATCCCGCCGTTCATCAGAGCCGAGTAATTGGACTCTGTCAAAGACCTCGCCACTTGCAGTTCTGACCTGCACTTCAGCCGCGTCCTTTATGACGTGCAAAGCAGTAAGGACCACACCATCGGCAGAAACGACCACACCCGTTCCAAGACTCCGTAGTCGCCCTGTTCCCTCGCCGGTGAGGATAAGAACCGACGCATCTTTCGCATTTGCCAAGATGACCTTGCTCGATGGGCCTTCCTGAGCAGACTGTACCCGAGGCAGGCTAGCGACAGCGATGATTGCAGTGAGAAAGCATTTGTGCATAGTGGCTGAATCCTACCATCCATCGAACAGCTGCATCCGGGTGCTCAGGTCTTCTGTTCGGTTGCAAGACGTCTAGCTGCGCGGAGATGTTCATCTCGGCGGCTAAAGCCGCTTTCCTGCTCCGTCGCCCAGACTATCTCAGCGGCTGAAGCCGCAAATCAACGGCAAATTCTCTCAACCAAACAAGCGGCTTTAGCCGCTGAGATAGCAGCCAGCCCCGTAACAACCAGCGGCTTTAGCCGCCGAGATGCTGAGGTATCGGGTCCACCTCGTACCCCGGGGTCGTGTCAACGAACGCGTACGCCTCCAAGTTACGACGTGCTGGGTTGGCAGCTATGTATACGAGTTGGCCGTGGAAATCCTGCTCGTTCATTACGCGGTGGGCGTAGTAGCCATCCTGCCAGACCGGCCCGCTGTATTGCTGGCGTATGGCGTATGAGAAGCCGCCCTTGACCAAGCCAACCGCCTGCTCCAATGCAGCGGTCGGTGAGAAGAGCAGGTGCACGTGATCGGGCATGACGACGAAGCCGTGCAGCAGGAAGCGCTCGCCTGCGCGATACCGGTAGAGCGTCTCGATCAGCAGGCCTGCGTTGGCTTCGCGTTGGAAAATGCGCCTGCGCTCCGCACACACCATCGTTACCGCGTAGGCCTGAGGAGTGGCGCGCACGTGGCTGAGCATAGCATCGTCATCTCAGCGGCTAAAGCCGCTTGTGTTGCCTGACCACGTTGCTATCTCGGCGGCTAAAGCCACTCCTACGCACTCATTGAGTGCTTAGTACGGTGTCTGCACACGAGAAAGAGGGTGCGGTTGGCTAAACGCCATTCCAAATCCAAAAGACGCGCCATTACTTCGCCTGCCTGTACTCCTCGTCCGTGACCGGCTTGAGCCAGATGGTCTTGCCCTTGGAGGTGGGCGTCACGGCGACGTAGGCGAAGGTGGAATCCGGTGCGGCGGCGTGCCAGTGTTCCACACCAGGCGCGGACTGGATGACGTCGCCCTTGTGCACGGTGCGCACGGCTTTGCCGCGTTCCTGGTAGTACCCCGTACCCTCCGTGATGAGCAGCACCTGGCCAGCGGGGTGGATGTGCCAGTCCAGCTTTGCGCCGGGCCCATACACCGCCTGCGCAACACCAGGGTCGAAGGTGGCGTTGCCAACCACGAGTTCATTCAACCAGATGTCGCCAGTGTGGGTCTTTGTGGTTGAAAGTTCACCTTTCGGAAACGTCGGCTCCTGGGCTCGACCAGCGGCAGCGCCCAGGAGCAGCGCGACGAAGCTGACAGCGAACGATGGCAAAATTCTCTTCACAGACGATCCTTTGCTAACACAGGCTCTCGCCCAGATTTGGCCGCTACAGCGCCTACGCTCGAGCGCTCGGCTTGCCTGTTCAAACGCTAGCATGCCGCCTGGTTCATTGCCTTCTGTTGCTGCACATTGCGATACGGTAGGATGCCGCATGCTGAAGTGGCTCCTCTTCTGTCTTCATCGCTGCACTCTCTTCACCAATGCACGTAAGCGCGCAGGCAGACGCACAGAAGCCGGCGCTGACCGGTAAACCCGAACCAGATCAGGCGGCTCTAGCCCCTGAGATAGCAGTCAGCCTCCATAAGAACCAGCGGCTTTAATCGCCGAGATGCTGAGCACCAGTTCAACCTCGTACCCGGTGCTGTGTGAACGAACGGGTACGCTCTAACGCCGCCGAGCCAGGTTTGCAGCAGTATGCCGACTGCCCGCTATAGTCCTGTCCGTTCATCACGCGATGGGCGTAGTAGCGTCTGCCGTACCGGCGCCTACTGTGTAGCTGACGGACGGCGGGCGAAAGCCGTTGGCGGATTCACTTACAGAGTTTGCGCCGTTGGACGTACCACGATCTCGTTCCCACATTTGCGGGTTGTATGATGGCAAACACAGTGGCATCTGAAATGCACTGCGGCGACATGGCCATACCTGTCAGACCGGCAGAGCATCGGCCGTTGCTTCGTGTCTGATTGAAATGCCAAGCTCCGTGCAGATGAAACTGATTTGATGAGTTCCCTACAGGGAACCTCTTCCTGAAGGTACCTCTGCAAGACCTTGCTGTACACGGCTATGCTTTCGGCTGAAGCTGAAGTAGACCACCAAGCCAATAACCAGCCAGACCACGAGTCGAATCCAGTTGGCAGCACCGAGTTTGTACATCATGTAGCCGTTGAACAGCACACCCAGCGCAGGTACAACCGGCACGGGCCAGACCAGAGGCGCTCGGAATGGACGCGCGCGATCCGGATCGGTCCGGCGCAACATGACCACGGCAACACAGACGATAACGAAGGCAAGCAGCGTGCCGATGTTAACCATCTTGCCGATGTCGTCGATCGGTGTCACCGAACCCACGATTGCCGCAAGAAAGCCTGCAAGGATCGTGCCCTTCCAGGGCGTGCGGAAGCGCGGATGAATGTCGCCGAAGAAGCGCCGGGGCAGCAGGCCGTCCTTTGCCATCGCATACAGCACGCGCGACTGCCCTAGCAGCATGACCAGCATCACGGAAGTAAGCCCCGCCAGCGACCCGATCGTGACTATATTTGCCGCCCATCCTACCTTGTACTCAAGAAAGGCACGAACGATAGGCGCTTCGATGTTGATCGACTGCCACGGCACCATTCCCGTCAGAACCGCGGCAACGCCGATGTAGAGCAGCGTGCAGATTGACAGCGAAACAATGATGCCGATGGGCATGTCACGCTGCGGGTTGATCGCTTCCTGAGCGGTCGTGGACACCGCATCAAAGCCAATGTACGAAAAGAACACCAGACCGGCCGCTAGACCGATACCGCCCATGCCAAAGGGCGCAAAAGTATGCCAGTCCGTGCCCCAGTTGGCCTTGTCGACGTAGTGCGAACCCAGACCGATGACGAACAGTACGACGGTCAGCTTCAGGATAACGATGCCGGCGTTGAACTTTGCCGACTCCTGGATGCCTACCACCAGAATCGCTGTGATGAGCAGGGCGATAATGAATGCCGGCAGATTGAAGCCAATCTCAACCCCGAAGATGTGGGGCGCGTTTAAGAGCGCGTGCGCCTGGCCGCTAAGCGTGCCTGAGGGGTGCGCCATCAACTGGCCGAGCGCGTCGCTGAAAGGCCGCGTGCCTGGGTGAAGGTCAGGATTGTTCGCAGCCAGCGACGCGCGCGAAACGCGTTCCAGCGCGGTGCGGACGCCGGTCCAGTGATCATAGGCAAGCCACAGTGGGAACTTCAGGCCGAAGATGCGGAGGAACTCGACGAAATTGTTTGACCAGCCAGACGAGACCGTGCTGGCACCCATCGCGTATTCCAGCGTAAGATCCCAGCCGATAATCCAGGCGAACAACTCACCCAAGGTCGCGTAGGCGTAGGTGTATGCCGAGCCTGCCAGGGGAATCATGGCGGCAAACTCTGCGTAGCAAAGCCCCGCAAAGGCGCAGCCGAGGCCGGAAAGCACAAACGCAAGCATGAGAGATGGCCCGGCAGAGTGCGCCCCCAAGCCGGACAGCACGAAAATTCCAGCACCAATCACCGCGCCGATGCCCAGCAGTGTGAGCGATACGGGCCCGAGCGAACGGACCAAGGAGTTGGAACCCTCCTCGTGCGCTTCCGACATCAGCGATTCCATGGACTTCTTGGCGAATAGATCGGCCATGCGTGTGCGGTACTCCTTCAGGAAAGTGCGTCTTGCAGAGCGGTAAAGCTAGGTCGTTACCGAATGGCTCCCAGCCTTCCCTTTCCAAAGGAAGTAGACTGGAACGCCAAGCAGCACGATCCCAAGTCCAGGCCAGGTGTATTGCGGTTTGTAGCGTAAGAGTACAACACAGATGAACGAAGCCATCACGATGTATAACGCAGGCAGCAGGGGGTAGCCGATGGCACGGTAGGGCCGGTCGGCATCTGGCCACGTGCGCCGCAGGATGAAGAGCGTCGCGATAGTCAGAATGTAGAACAACAGCACCGCGAAGATGACGTAGTCCAGCAGTTGGCCGTAGCTGCCAGAGAGGCATAGCAAACAAGTCCAGGCCCACTGCACCCACAAACTAACCACCGGAGTCTTGTTCTTCGGCGAAAGCCTGCCAGCCGCTTTGAAGAATAGGCCGTCCTGGCTCATGGCGTAGTACACACGCGCACCCGCCAGCAACATGCCATTGGCACAGCCAAAGGTGGACACAAGAATCGCCAGCGCCATGATGCGCGCGCCGTAGCCTGCAAAGGCCTGCTCCATTACTGCTGTGGCGACGCGGTCTTCGCTGGCGAACTGGATACCCCTCGCGACGATGCTTGTGCCATCCGGTGAACCCTGCAGCGGCAGCACAGCCAGGTAGATGAAATTGCAAGCAATGTAGAGCAGCAGCACGACGCCCGTGCCAATTGCCAAGGATAGCGGCAGGTTACGCTTGGGATTTCTAATCTCGCCCGCGGTGAAGGTCACGTTATTCCAAGCGTCGCTTGAGAACAGCGAACCCACCTGCACCACCGCGACCACGGTCAGAAAGCCGACCATGGCGGTGGGTCCACCAACGCCTACCGTGACCGGGTGCAGGTTGTGCAGGCCAGCGTTCCGCCAGAAATTGCCGCCTGAGAAGTTTGCCGCGACGGCCGAAACATTCTTTGCCGCAAGCCCAAGCGCAACCACCATCAGCAACGCAACAATCTTGGCCGACGTAAAGACGTTCTGGATCAGCGCGCCCAGTTTCACGCCAAAGGTGTTCAGCAACGTAAGCAGCGTCAGGATGACGATGGCTGCGAGATTTGCGGTGCTAAGCCCAACATCCATGTTGCCCAGTACCATGGGGCCGACAGCTACTGGGGGCACGTGCGCCATGTGCCAGATCCAGTGGTTGGCTGAGACAGCCGGGAAGAAGACCCTGAGGAACTTGCCGAACGCGACACCCACCGCGGCGATCGTGCCGGACTGGATCACAAGAAACAGCGTCCAGCCGTACAGAAAGCCCCACATGGGCCCAAGCGCCTCGCGCAGGTAGACGTACTGGCCGCCCGCCTTCGGCATCATGGCGGCAAGCTCGCCGTACGACAGCGCACCGATCAGGGTCATGATCGCAGTAACCAGCCATGCGGCAATCAAGAGCGCTGGCGACTGCACACCGCGCGACATATCCGCCGACACGATAAAGATGCCCGACCCGATCATGGAGCCCATAACGATGGCCGTCGCCGAAAAAAGGCCGAGACCCCTGACGAACTCCGGCTGGGCCTTTTCATCGCTGTGAATGGTTGTAGACACGTGTATCACGGTTTTACCGCAATGCAGCCAGAAAGTCTCGCGCTCGTTCGCAGAGCAGCTTTGACGCTTCGGAGTCCGGTGAATCTTGCGAAGGCAACAACGCCGAAATCAGCGCAATGCTGTCCGCGCCTGAACGCCGAATGTCAGCAACCCTAAGAAGATCAATGCCGCCAATTGCGACCACCGGCTTCGCTGTCATGGCTCGCACCGCCTGTAACCCACACAGGCCGATGACTGGCTCGGCATTCGCCTTGGTCGATGTCGTAAAGACCGGACCACAGGCTACATAGTCAACATCTTGCCTGTCCGCCACTTCCGCCTGTTGCGGTGAGTGGGTGGACATGCCGACAATGGCGTCCTCTCCCACCTGTGCCCGAACGATCGGCGCGCTTCCATCGCCCTGACCCACGTGGACGCCATCCCAGCCCGCGCGAATGGCAAGGTGTGCCCGGTCATTCAACAGCAGAAACGTGTCCGGCGTGCGGAAAACCTCGGCGATTCGCTCGGCACAACGCAGCACATTCTCATCGCTCCCCTGCTTGTCCCGATACTGTAGAAGGCAGACGCCAGCGCAGCGCCATGCTCGCGCCACCTGTACAGGATCGAGGCCGCGGCGGTCACAACTCTCTCTGTCGAGAATGGCGTACAGACGAAGCGATGCATCACCGACGGCCATGCGTCGAGCAAAACGAATACGCGCTGAAAGGCTAGACACCGACCGGTTCGCGCTCCAGTTCAACCTTCTTGCGCTCTGCCTCGCGTTCGAAGAAGCGTTCCATGAACTTGGTGTCGAAGTTGCCACTGCGAAAGTCGGGATCGGCGAAGATCTTCTGCTGCAGTGGAATCGTTGTATAGATACCCTCTACCACAAACTGGCTCAGGGCACGCTGCATGCGGTTCATGGCTTCGTATCGGTCAGCGCCGTGGCAGATCACCTTCGCGATCATCGAGTCATAATATGGCGGCACCACGCCTTCGCTGTACTGCGCGGTATCCACACGAACGCCGTGACCGCCGGGTACGTTGAAGGCCGTGATCTTGCCTGCCGAGGGCGTGAACTTCTCAGGATGTTCGGCGTTGATGCGGCACTCGATGGCATGGCCGCGAATGACTGGGCGCTCCGGAACGATGTCGGAAAGGCGTTCACCGGATGCAATACGCAGCTGCGCCTTGACCAGATCAATGCCAGTGATGGCCTCGGTGACAGGGTGTTCCACCTGGATGCGCGTATTCATCTCAATGAAGTAGATTTCACCGTCCTCGTCCATCAGAAACTCGATGGTGCCCGCGTTCCAGTAGCCGATTTCGCGCAGGGAGCGCTCGATGACGCCACCCAGACGGGCGCGCAGCTCCGGAGAAACCTGCAGCGAAGGCGCTTCTTCGATCAGCTTCTGGTGGCGGCGCTGGATGGAGCATTCGCGTTCGCCCAGCGACATCACGTTACCATGCTCGTCGGCCAGCACCTGGAACTCAATGTGACGGGGCCGCTCGATGAATTTCTCCATGTACAGGTCGCCATTGCCGAAGGCGTTCAAGGCTTCGGTTGAGGCTTGATTGAACAAGCCCGGCAGCTCCTCCGGTGTACGGCAGATACGCATGCCGCGACCGCCCCCACCGGCAACTGCTTTCAGAATGACGGGAAAACCGACGGATTTAGCCCATTGCAGCGCCTCGTCAACGCTGCCGATGACTCCATCCGAACCCGGCAGGATGGGAACACGCGCTGCCTTCATCGTCTGACGTGCCGTGGATTTCTCGCCCATCATGCGGGTCACTTCCGGGCGCGGTCCGATAAACTTGATGTTGGACGCGCGGCACACCTCGGCGAAGTTTGCGTTCTCGCTCAAGAGGCCATAGCCGGGATGGATTGCGTCTACATCCGCAATTTCCGCAGCGGAGATGACCGCAGGTACGTTCAGATAGCTTTCCGCAGAGCGTGGCGGGCCGATGCAGATGGCCTCGTCTGCAAAGCGCACATGCAGGCTGTTACGGTCAGCCTCAGAGTAGATAGCAACGGTCCGCACACCTAATTCCCGGCACGCAGAAATCACACGCAGAGCGATCTCACCACGATTCGCAATCAGAACTTTCTTAAACATGCCTACTTTGCCCTCACGGCAAACAGCGGTTGGCCGTATTCGACCGGCTGACCGTTCTTCGCAATGATGCGTACCACCTCACCTGCAACATCGCTCTCGATCTCGTTCATCAGCTTCATGGCCTCCACGATGCAGAGGGTTTGGCCGACCTCGACCACATCGCCCACCTTGACGAACGGCGCTGAGCCGGGCGCGGAGCTCTCGTAAAACGAACCTACAATGGGCGACTTCACCTCATGCAGCTGCTCTATGGGCTCTGCTGCATGCACAGCCGCAGGCACCGGGACTATCTGCGGGGCAGCGGGCGCGGTCGAAGCCGCCAGGTGCTGTAGACGTGCCGCGTCGAATACGGGCTGCGATGCCATTGCCGACGCGAACTTGATGCGCACCTGCTGCTCGCCGCGGTGCAGGTCAAACTCCGCGATGTCATTTTCCTTTAGAAACTCAACGAGTTCCCGAAGCTCCTGCAGATCTTTCTGTTCCATCCATCTTCCTTCTTGAGCGGCACTCAAAGTTCCAGCCAGCCCTTATGTGTTGGGGTGAGGATTTTGCATCCGGTATCCGTCACCAGAACCGTATCTTCAATGCGGACGCCGAAGCGGCCCGGCAGGTAAACCCCGGGTTCGATTGTAATCACCATTCCGCTTTCGAGCTTTGCGGTTTGCCCTTTCGCGATTCGCGGAGCCTCGTGGATCTCAAGTCCTACCCCGTGGCCAGTGGAGTGGCTGAACTGTTTTGCCCAGCCTGCACCTGCCAGCAATGAACGTGCGGCCGCATCCACCTCGCCGCAAGTCACACCGGGCCGAACCGCCGCGACAGCCGCTTCCTGTGCCGCCAGCACTGCCTCAAAGACATCCCGCTGCTCCCTCCATTGCGAGCGCCGCTTCGTCGGCACCGGCGCTTCACCAAATCCAAACGCAACCGTTCGCGTCATGTCAGAGCAGTAGCCTTCCAGCACGATTCCGAAATCGAGGGTCATCAGATCGCCCCGACGTAGAAGCGCGTCTGTCGCCCGGGCATGCGGCTGGCTGCCGCGCTCGCCCCCCGCGACGATCGTCTCAAAGCTCATGGAGTCGGCCCCAGCCAAACGCGCCCGGTGCTCCAGTTCAGCCGCTACGTCACGCTCGCTCATGCCTGCTTCCATCCACAGCAGCAGACCTTCGTACAAGCGGCAGGTAAGCTGGGCGGCCCGCTCCATGCGAGCGGTTTCGTCTGCATCCTTTACCGCTCGCAGTTTAGGAACCATGCCGTCGAAAGGACGCAGGAAACCGCCGGGGGCACCCGCTTTGCGCGCGGCAGATCGCATCGCGGCCAGTGCGGCAACCGTGGTCTGATCCCTGTCGAAGCCACACGCAGCCGCGCCGCTGGCCGCGGCATAGGCGCAAGCTTCTGTCAGCGCGCTCGTTGTCGCAATGTGCACAGTTGCACCCCTTGCCTGCTGCTTTGCCTGAACTCGATACCGTCCATCCGTAAACAGCCGCGCAGACAGTTGCGACTGTGCAAGCACGACCAGGGCTGCATTTGATCCGGTAAAGCCCGTAAGGTAACGCACGTCAGGCAGGTTCGTCAGCAGGACAGAAGACAGCGACTGTTGCCGCATGCTGGCCGCAAGCCGTCCGAGACGCGCCTTCACATTCATTCCGCGATCTTACGGCAACACGCCCGCGCCGGTATCATGGTGTATGCACTCGCTGGACCGCGCCCGCCGTCAGCTCACGCGCCGCCGCTTTCTTGCTGGCGGAGCGATCACAGCTGCCGCACTCAGCCTCTACTCCGGCGAACTGGAACGGCACGCTCTGACGGTTGTACGACAGAAGATTTCCATCAGCAACCTGCCCGCAGCCTTTCACGGCTTTACCATCGCCCAGATCAGCGACATCCATTACCGCGACTTCAACGAGCCCTACTTCGTAGAGCACGCGGTCAACCTGGTCAACAGCCTGCAGCCTGACCTGGTTGCTCTGACGGGCGACTTCATCACAGCGCACCGTGTCCCCGGTGCCTCCAATCAAACAGCGGCAAGCGATGCGAATGAGTGCGCCTCCATCCTGTCGGGTATCCGCTGTCCGCTGCGTTTCTGCTCCCTGGGTAACCACGACACGGTCAACGTGCAGGGCGTTCTGCGAGCCCTGCGGACACATGGGCTGACCGCACTGGATAACGAGTTTGTTGCGGTCGACCTGAAGGGCGACCGTCTTTGGATAGCCGGTCTGGCCGACGCGTACCTCGACGTGCCAAACATCGCGAAGGCAATCCCGAAGCGCAAGCCGTCTGAGCCAGTCGTACTCCTTGGCCACGAGCCGGACTTTGCGGATACGGTGGCCCAGTACCACCCTGTGAACCTGATGCTTGCCGGACACACCCACGGCGGTCAGATCCGGCTGCCGCTGCTGCCTGCCATGTTCCTGCCCGCCATGGGCGTTAAGTACGTCAGCGGCCTGTACCCGGTGGGCCGCACGCAGCTTTATGTCAATCGTGGCCTGGGCACCATGCACCTGCCCTTTCGCCTGAACTGCCCGCCGGAACTTACCTTGTTGACACTGCAGCCTGCGTAAGTTGCTGCGAGTTCTGAACGGCTCAAACAGACTGCGTCAGTCCGCCTCTGCACCTTTGTAGAGTGCCTCGATGTCGTCAGCATATTTCTGGGCTACTACCCTTCGCTTCAACTTCATGCTCGGTGTCAGTTCGCCTGTTTCAATTGTCCACTCATCCGGCACCAGGCGGAAGCGCTTCACCTTTTCCCATGGTGCTGCGTCGGCGTTCACACGGTCGAACTCCTGCTGGTAACGATCAAGTACGCGCTGCTCCCGCACTAACATCTGGCTGTCGGTCTGGGTCATGCCCTGCCCTTTTGCCCACTCCTCCAGTGCAGCGATGTTTGGCGATAAGATCGCGCTCACGTATTTACGGCGGTCGCCCTGCAGTGCGACATGCCCAATCAGCGGCGAGACTTTCAACTTGTTCTCAATCG
>CAXTFT010000113.1:3263-11896 GCA_964243585.1 uncultured Terriglobus sp. | reverse complement strand
GGGAGAGGTCTGCAAAACCTTTATGCGTCGGTTCGATCCCGACCCGCGCCTCCAACTCCATCTGCTTCCGCGAGAAGAACACCACCTCTTAGTTGATTCTGACGATATACAAAAACGCATAGAAGTTTTCTGTCTGTCATGCGCATTTTCATAGATCGAAGTGTTCATCTGAGCAAGAGAGGAAGTCTCGTGCTTCGCCCTCAAGAGGTGTTGACCTGTCCAAGACAATTCACTTGACAACTTTGTAAGCGGTAACCGAAAGTTATCGGCGGTACTTACGAAATACTTTTCTTGAAGTACCTTGATTGGCTGCTCAACCCGCACTTCTTTTGGAGAAACCATGCGCAAGAAACATCTCGTGTTGTCGTCCTTGCTGGCGACCTCACTCACCGTTCCATTCAGCATCACTGCCAGCGCGCAGTCTGACAGCTCCTCTCTGTCCGGCGCGGTCACAGACGCGTCCGGCGCGTTTCTGCCCAACGCGAAAGTTACGATTCGCAGCGTAGCGACGGGTACCGAGACCGTGGTCACGACGAACGAAAGTGGCAACTTCACCGTGCCCAACGTGCGCACCGGCGACTACACCGTACGTGTTGAGTCAAACGGCTTTCAAAGCGTGACGCTAAACAATGTGCACGTCGATCCCAGCATCGGCAAGCGCGTCGATATCAGCTTGAAGATTGGTGACACCACCTCGTCCGTCACCGTGGAAGCCGCCACCAACACGGTACAAACCGAAAGCGCGGTTGTTGGCCAGTTGGTCACGCAGGAGCAGGTCAAGAGCATCCAGCTCAACGGTCGCAATCCGCTTTACCTGTCGCAGTTGGAACCCGGTGTCGTACGTAACTCACCCATGGCATCCTTTTCGTTTGGCTTGGATAATGGGCTGAACATTGGCGGTGCGCGTTCGCAGGAAAGCCTCATAACACTCGATGGCGCACCCGCAGTCCGCACCCGTTCCAACGGCACCAGCGTCGGCGTCGCCGACGTAGACAGCACCTCGCAGGTGCAGATCCTCACCAACAGCTATCAGGCAGAGTACGGCCGCACCGCAGGCGGACAGGTTCGCATTGTTCCGAAAAGTGGCACCAGCGACTTTCACGGCAGCGTATACGAGTACTTCCGAAACACCTTCTTCAATGCGAACACCTGGCAGCGTAAACTTCCTACCAATTCCCTGCGGATTCAATCGAGACCGCCGAGCTTCGTCTTCAATCAGTTTGGCTATAACTTCAACGGTCCTGTAACGTTTCCTGGCTTCAACAAGAGCAAAACGCATCTCTTCTTCCTCTTCGGTCAGGAGTATGTTCGCTACAACAATGACGATACGATTTTTCGTAAGGTCCCGACACTCGCAATGCGTCAGGGCAATTTCGGTGAACTACTTTCACCGAACATCTTCTACAACGGAACGCAACAGATTTACAGACCTGGAACTGGAACAGCTGCAGCTCCAAGTGGAACGCCCTATCAGGGCAATGTGATCCCCACATCTGATCTGAGCCAACAGGGACTTGCTCTGCTGAATGCCTTTCCGACACCGAATGCAAACGGCAGCAATTACAATTGGGTTGATTCGGCTTCCGAACGGCAGACTCAGCGTAAAGACACCTACGTTGTTGATTTCATCCCGGCTGACAAGCACCGGCTGCGTTTCACCGTGCTTAACTACGCTTACACGGACTACACACCGCACTATGGCAACTTCAACCTCAATCCACGTATCTTCACCCGTCCAAATCAGATCGGCGTCATTCATTACACCTGGACAATATCGCCCACTTTGATCAACGAAGTGATCGTTTCGGGTGCTACAGATCACGTAACGATTGATATTGACAAGTCCAGCGGACGGTACGACCGTACAAAGTACGGCATTAACTACCCTTATCTGTATTCTGCTGCGACCAAGACGATTCCAAATAAAGTCCCAACGATTGATCTGCAGTCGAACTTCAACCTGCTTGACGGTGGCCCGTACCCGTCGCGCTCAGGCGGCATTGTCTACAATGCCGCGGACAACATCACCAAGGTCTTGGGAAATCACACGTTGAAGGCGGGCTTCAACTTCGAATACTCCGGTGAGAACAACTTCGATCAGATCACTGTATCGAATACTCCTGGCTCAACCAATAACCAAAATGGTAAGTTCACGTTCACGGATAAGCGATCGGGAGGCGGCACAACTGGCATTGCCATTGCGAACGCAGCCGAGGGTCTGTTCGACACCTATGGTGAAATTGGCCAGCGTTCTTACACGCTGTATCGCGGCACCATGTACGAGGGCTTTCTGCAGGACCAATGGCGCGCTTCGTCAAAGCTTGTAATTGAAGCGGGCATACGTTACAGCTGGTACAACCCCTACTATGCTAAGTGGGGCAATCAATCTGTGTTCAGTACGAAGGATTACAATCCCGCCAATGCAGTAACTGTCAACCCCAAGACTGACATCGTCACGGGCGGCGATCGCTTTAACGGCGTAGTAATTCCCGGTAGCAGCTTTCCCTCAAGCGCACAGGGGCACGTTGATCCTGCCATCCTGTCCAGCTATCAGGGGCTCTTCCGGGGCTATAGCAACACCTACTCACCCACCGTCAAGACAAACATCCAGCCACGTTTTGGCATGACCTATGAAGCAAGACCCGGTACCGTTCTTCGCTTTGGAGGCGGTCGTTACGTGCAGCGCCTCGGTATTACGGATAATGTATTCACCGGAGGAAATGCTCCTTTCCAGCCGTCGTCAACCGTCAGCCTTGGCAGCGCGGATGCACCGGGTGGCGTAGGACAGAATAATTTCCCTCTTAATTACTCATCCCAGGCATTTAACTATCCAAGCCCGGAAGCCTACAACTGGAATGGTACGGTTGAACAGGAGCTTAGCGGCGTCGGTGTACTCACCATTGCGTATGCAGGACGCCGTGGTATCCACCTGGAAGAGATCCTTAACATCAACCAGTTGCCGAACGGTACCACTCTGCTCGCCTCAAGTCAGGGCGTTGCAACAGACGCACTGAGACCCTACAAGGGTTTCTCGAACATCAATCAGGCGACAAACGGCGGTGCTTCCGTCTATCACTCGTTGCAGACTAATCTCCGGCGCCGACTCAGCAAAGGCCTGCTCTTTGGTGTCGCCTACACCTGGTCGAAGAGTACCGACTTTGGCTCCAGCAATGGTCAAAATCTGCCGAATGCGTTTGATAAGAGCATCTATTACGGCCCGAGTGACTTTGATCGTCGCCACGTATTTGTCTCCAACATCGTCTACAACGCAGATCAGTTCAATCACTCCAGTTATTTTATTAATCGCGCTGTACTGGGTCATTGGCAGATCTCAGGAACCCTGCAGGCGCAAACCGGTGCTCCTCTGAACGTGTCGAACGGTAGCGACATTGCTGGCGTTGGCTCAGGGTCGGGCACACAACTCTACTCACATAACGGTCCTGTTACCTTTAGTAAGGCGTTTGCAGGCCAAACTGGAACGGCCCGGTACTTTGACACCAGCGTCTGGGTTGCACCGGCAGCGGGTACGTTCGCACCTCGCGGATCGCGGAACCAGATTGTTGGACCTGGTTTTCAAAGCTATAATATGGCGCTCAACAAGAGCTTCCAACTTATTCCCGGCCATGAAAATCAGACGTTGCTGTTCCGTGCAGAAGCGTTCAACATCGCTAATCACCCCACGAAGGACAACCCGGACACAAATCCGACATCAGGTACATTTGGCCTAAGCAGGACTAAAGGCGGCACTTACGGAGCGGACCGGCAATTCCAATTTAGCCTGCGGTACGCTTTCTAACTACAAACTGCAGCACCCATGAATGGGTCTCGCGCTTCTACAGGCGAGACCCATCTTCTTGCTTGCTCAATTAGCAGAGCAACTGGTTGGGTCCGCCTAAGGCAATTGCGAACGCAGAGAGGCTGCTACCAAGCAGCCTCTCCACTTACATCGTCTACAGGATTGCTCCTACTGCACGCCCGCCTTCGCTGCATCCGGAGTCTCAGGCTGAGCAGGTACGACGGGCATGCTGATGTAACTGGCCGTCGTTCCGCTGTGATACACGCGCTGTGTTGCCTTGATGTAGTCGGCAGGCTTGGCGTTGAAGATGTTTGGCACGTACTTTTGCGGATTGCGGTCATAGAGCGGGAACCATGAGCTCTGCACCTGCACCATGATGCGGTGACCCGGCTGGAAGACGTGGTTCACATTCGGCAACGCCCAGTTGAAGGCAAGCGGTTCGTTCGCCTTCAACGGCTCCGGGTTGGAAAAGCTCTTCCGGTAGCGACCGCGGAAGATGTCCATGGCAATCGAAAGCTGATAGCCGTTCATTGGCTCGACTCGGCCCGTGCCATCCGGAAAGACATCGATCACCTTGACCACCCAGTCACTGTCTGTACCGCTGGTGGATGCGATCAGGTTCACCTGGGGCACGCCGCTCACGTGTACCGCTTCCTTCAACGGATCAGTCGAGTAGGTCAACACGTCCGTGCGTCCGTCGGCGAAACGCTGATCCTGCACCAGCCAGGTTACCCATCCCTGCCCATCGTCCGTTGCAACCGGGCGCGGACGGTATGGAACTGGCTTCGCAGGATCTGAGACATACTCATCAAACTTCTCATCGTTCTTCTTTGGAGCCTCGAATGAGAGCTTGCCACCAGCTTCCAGGTAGAGTGGCTTACTCCTGTTTGCGCAATTGCTCTCACAGGCCAGCGGCCACTTATCAAAGCGATCCCAGTGATCCTCGCCGGAGTTATAAACGTACACCGGAGGCGTGTGCGCGTCCGGAGCGCCCTCACGCAAGTACTGGTTGAAGAAGGGCAACTGCACATCCTGCCGGAAGTCAGCTGTTGTATCCCCGTCCCAGATGAGCGGACCCAGCGAACGCCCCTCCCTATTCACCTGACTGTGGGCCCAGGGACCCATCACAAGGAAGTTAAGCTTGTTCTCTTTATCCTTCGGCTCCCATGCCTGGTAGCTGTGGTTCGCTCCCCACATATCTTCCTGGTCCCACAGCCCCTGCAGCCACATGGTCGGTACGGTTAGAGGCGTATTTTCCAGCAGGTGGTCCAATGCCTGCGCCTGCCAGAATCCATCGTACGCGGGATGCGCTTCGACCGTCTTCCAGAAGGGCAACTGCTCCTGCCCTTGCGATCGCGCAAAGTCACCGGCTGAACCTTTGTTCAGGAAATTTGAGTAATCGTCGCGCCCCTCATGCGGCACGCGTGCACCCGCTCCGCGAGCAGATGTTTGCGAAACAAAGTAGTCCAGCATGCGCTGGCGGAACGCGCCGTAGTGGAACCAGTCATCGCCCATCCAGCCGTCGACCATCGGGCTCTCCGGCACAGCGGCCTTCAAGGCCGGGTGCGGATGCAGCAGCGCCATGACAACGGTAAAGCCCTCATACGACGAGCCGATCATGCCGACGCGGCCGTTACTCTCCTTAACGTTCTTCACCAGCCAGTCGATGGTGTCGTATGCGTCAGTTGTGTCGTCCGCACCGGTCGGGTTATAGGGCCCCACTGGCGGCGGCGTCATGATGTAGGGGCCTTCGGAACCATATTTGCCCCGCACATCCTGATAAACGCGAATATAGCCATCGCGCACATAGACTTCATCACTCAGGTTCAATTCATCGACCATGTGCGGCGAGTCGGGACGCACTGTTCCGCGCCCTAGCGGAATACCCGCTGCCGCTGCTGCTGCAGGTGCACTGGCTGAAAGATTTGCGGAGGGCGTGCGGGCCGCGTGAGCCCGTGCCGCTGCGTTGTAGCATGTTCGCGTCAGCAGCATGGGCGCGCTCTTCGCGGCTTTCGGAATCACAATGACGGTGTAAAGCTTCACGCCCTCGCGCATAGGAATCATGACAACGCGCTTCTCATAGTCAAACGCCACTTTGGGTGCTTCGAAGGGCGTCTGCTTCGGCGCGTTGAATGCGTCAGGAATCTGATTCTTGTCGACAGGGCGGGTGGGGTCTTTCGCCTTCTCCTGCGCAAATGCGGAAGAGGACACGGCCAAAATGGCCAAGGAAAGAACTGCACAGCTGCGAGTGGTCATATACCTGCCAGTAAGCGTTTATCGCGCAAAAGTGGAGTGATGCCGTCCACTATAGCAGTGCGCATCGCCCTCCAGGCAAAGGTAGAGCTACTGGGGTAGTACTAACTCATCCATTGCCATGAAGTCGCGTAGTATTTCGTCGTCACAGTTCTCAAGCTCTTCCAGCGTGCCGAAGAAGCGTGCCTTACCCTCGTGTAGAAACAGCACGCGATCTGCCAGCTTGCGTGCAAACCTCATGTCGTGTGTGACGACAATGCTGGTCAGGTGCAGCTGCCGCTTCAGCCGCTCAATCAGGTCGCCCAGCAGGTGAGCCATAAGCGGGTCGACCATCGTGGTCGGCTCATCGTACAGCACGGCCTCAGGCTGAGCGGCCAGTGCGCGAGCTATGGCGATGGAACGCTTCATACCCGTCGACAAGTCCGACGGCAGCAGGTTGTCCATGCCTGCAACACCCACCATCTCCAGCAGGCCTTTCACCACCTGGCGAATCTGTTCTTCCTCCAGTTCGCCCTTTTCGCGCAGCGGAAAAGCTACGTTCTCACCTACGGTAACGGAGTCAAACAGTGCTCCGTTCTGGAAGACCATGGTCACCTTGCGGCGCACAGGCTGCATCTGCTCTTCGGTAAATTTGCCGATGTCTTCGTTTGCCACCCGTACCGAACCGCTGTCGGGCTTCAGGAATCCCATCAACATCTGCAGCGAGACAGATTTGCCCACGCCTGACCGGCCAAGGATGCAAAGCGTTTCACCCGGCTTGACGAAAAAGCTGACATCTTCCAGCACCTTGAAGTCACCAAACGTTTTGAAGACATTCTCGAACGAGATAAATGGGTCGTCGCTCTCTTCAAGCACACTCTCGTTTTGCTCGGCTGACTGCTCAAAGAACTCGCCAACTTCTTCGGCTACATCCTCAGACACCTCGTCTACCAGGGGCTTGTTCAACGCCTCTTCATCGAGTGCTGGCTGATCTACGACTTTGCTCTCCCCTTGGACGTCGGGCACGTTTCCCGCCCCGGCATTTTCCCCCTGGCGCTCGGCGGTGGAACGGCTATCCATGGTGCGCTCGGCAGCAGACTGGTCCGCACCGACTGCATCCTGTTCCGATCCGGAGGCGTCATGTGCCGGGCCAGTGGTCGCGTCTTTCGAGCCTGCCTCGCTGTTGCTTTCCGTTCCCTGCTGGTTATCCGCCATAGTTATTCTGATGCAGAGCGCTTCCAAGCGTCTCGTAATGCTGTGCCGCCTCGAAGTCAGCGGGTGTGTTTACGTTCCGAAACCAGTATGTCTTTGTTGTGCTTGAAGGCACAAGGGCCTCGGCATCTATTATGAACAGGCCTGCTTGTGTACCGCAGCCTTCTCCGATTGACCGCAGCACAGGCATCAGCTTTCGCTCACCGGCCATAAGGGCCGCAGTAAGCAGCGACCCGGCATCGGTGCGTATGGCCACAGGTAACGGCTGCAGAGAACCTTCATGACGCATGCACGCCACGTCTGCACCGGATGCTTGCGCACACCGCAGAAACGCGCTGAGAACGGCGGACGGCATCCAGGGCAAGTCGACAGGCAGTACCAGCGTCCAAGCGACTCCCCCACCTCGTGCGTTGCGGAGCGCCGCGTCCAAACCACCCAGCGGACCAGCCAGCAGAACCCCGTCCGGCACAGTGAGACCAAGATGACGCAAACGGGCGCAACGTTCTTCGCTGCCGCAAAGGATGCGTGGATCGGGGCAGGCCTGGGCGAGCGTAGCCAGGGCACGCTCCAGCAAGGTTATGCCGCCAAGCTTGAGTAAGGCCTTGTCACGCGGCAGGTCGTTCCGCTGCATGCGTGAACTTTCACCACCTGCCAGAACGTAGCCAAGCGCGCTCGAAAGCATCATGCGCCGCAGAGTGTCAGAAAGCGGATGATCGACTCCGTACCTTGATAGAAGTTCGAGATCGTAAACTTCTCGTTGGGCGCGTGCAGGTTATCGTCCGGCAGGCCAAAGCCCATAAGCACCGTGGGGACGCCAAGCTGACGCGTGAAGTCACCCACGACGGGGATTGATCCGCCACCGCGTACAAAGACCGTTTCGCGATGGAAAACGGCGCGCATGGCCTCGGTTGCTGCGCGCACAAAGCGATTGTCCGTATCCACCACGACCGGCTCACCGGAATGGATCAGGCGCACGTTGACCGTGACACCCTTGGGGACGATCTTCAGAACGTAATCCCGCAATTGCTGGAAGGCCTTTTGCGACTCCATGAAGGGCACCAGCCGAAGCGAGACCTTCGCGACTGCACGGCTTGGAATCACGGTCTTCGCACCCGCGCCGGTGAAGCCGCCCGGCATACCGTGAACATCAAGCGTGGGCCGTGCCCAGGTGCGCTCCAGCACGGAGTAGCCGGGCTCACCCACCAATGACGTGCTGCCAACTTCAGCCTGAAGGTAGTGCTCCTCATCAAAGGGTAGCGACTGCCAGGCAGCAAGCTCTGCAGCCGCAGGCGGCTGAATATCGTCGAGCAGGCCCGGAATCAGGATGCGGCCGTCGTCATCCTTCAGCTTTGCTATGATCCCCGCAAGCGCGTTAAACGGGTTCGGCGCGGCA
>CAXTFT010000113.1:0-3253 GCA_964243585.1 uncultured Terriglobus sp. | reverse complement strand
GCACCGCCGTACATACCGCTATGGAGATCGGTCCGCGAACCACGCACCTCGATTTCGGTGTAAATCATGCCGCGCAGGCCTACGCACAGCGTCGGCAGGCCGGGCGCGAACAAGTCGGTATCGCAGACCAGAGCGGCGTTACACGGAATGTCGGCGGCATGGTCACGAAGATAGGCGGCAATGCCCTCTCCACCAACTTCTTCTTCGCCTTCCACAAGCACGCGGACGTTTACCGGCAGCGAACCCGATTGCAGCAGCGCTTCCAGCGCCTTCACCTGCATCCACAACTGGCCCTTGTCATCAACAGCACCGCGCGCGTAGAGATTGCCGTTGCGTTCGGTCGGTTCAAAGGGAGGTGACAACCACTCATCCAGCGGATCGGGCGGCTGCACGTCGTAGTGACCATAACAAAGCACCGTATCTTTGCCTGCGGCATGCAGGTGATCCGCGTATACCAGAGGATGACCAGCGGTCTCGATCAGCCGGACGTTCTCCATGCCCATGCGGCGTAGTTCCACTGCTAGAAACTCAGCAGCACGCCGCACATCCGCTGAGTGTTCCGGCAGCGTGGAGATCGACGGGATGCGTAGAAAACTTTTCAGCTCGTCTAACGCCTTTTCGCGGTTTCCTTCCGCAAACGCGAGTGCGGTATCCAGCATGCTTTTCAACCTCTTAGAACTCTTTATCCGGCTTGCCTCGCGACAGCATAGGCAGAGAATCGAGCCATGAGCAGCACACCACACACGCACGAACAAAAGCAAACCTGGGATGCGGCTGCTTCTGCCGAAAATGGCCGCTTTGTCGCGGACACGGCGGACGAAGTCTTCGCCCTGCTTGAAGCCAAGTCCGGGGAATGCATCCTGGACCTTGGCTGTGGCGATGGGGCATTTACCCCACGGATTGGCACAACCGGTACAGATGTCGTTGGGTGCGACGCCGACGACCTCCATGCTGGCCGCAGCCTCGCAACGTGCTGAACACTTCAGTACAGAGGTACGGCGGGGTCAACCTCACGTGACCACTGATTAATACCGCCCGCCATAGACTGCGCCGACGGAAAGCCTTCGCGGCGGAGCCACTCCGTGACGGAGAGCGATCGCGCACCGTGGTGACACAGGACAACAATCTGCGCGTCGGGGTTCAGTTCGTTGTGCGCACGGGCCGGAAGCTCTCCCATGGGAATATCGAGGCTGCCTGCAATCGCGGCAGATGCAATCTCCCAGGGCTCGCGCACGTCCAACAGCGTGAACGGCATATTGGCGGCACGCAGCTGCGCTACTTCGCTAACGGTAATCTCGTAGGGAGGATCGGTTTGGTCCATAGCAGCAGCATACGCAAACCGGACGCACTTCGCAGCATCTGAACCGGCAGAGAGCAGAGGGATTCCTGTGGCACAGACCAAGGTACTGGTCGTTGAAGATGAACCAAACGCGCGGGCCGGGCTTGCGGAGTTGATTGCCTCGTGGGGCTACCGTACAGAAACCGCAGCAGACGGCATAGCGGGGCTGGATACTGCCATCCGCTGGTCGCCGGACGTAGTGGTCACCGACCTGATGATGCCGCGGATGGATGGACTACAACTGCTGGACCGCCTGAGTGAGCTGCCGCAGAAAATGGCAGTCGTCATGCTGACCGCCCAGGGTTCGATCGACAGTGCCGTGGACGCAATGCGCCTGGGCGCCTTTGATTATTTGCAAAAACCGGTCGATCCGGCTCGCCTAAAAGTTATTCTTCAGAACGCCAGGCAGGCGGAAGCGGCGGAGGATTCATCGTTAGCAAACGTACCGGAGGCAGACGGCACCAGTCGCCTGGGACCGCTGATCGGTTCGTCTTCTCGCATGCGTGACATCTTCTACGTCATTGAACGCATTGCGCCCAACAACGTCTCCGTCCTGATTACCGGTGAAAGCGGCACCGGCAAGGAGCTGGCGGCACGCGCGCTGCACATGCTTAGCGGTCGCCGCAACAAGCCGTTCATTGCCGTCAACTGCGCGGCAATCCCAGAAACTCTGATTGAAAGCGAGATCTTTGGCCACGAGCGCGGCGCCTTTACGGGCGCGCAGGAAAGACGCGCCGGCTGCTTTGAACTGGCCGAGGAAGGCACCCTGCTGCTGGACGAAATTGGTGAGATGCCGGCGGCAACGCAGAGCAAGCTGCTTCGCGTGCTGGAAGACCGCAAGTTGCGCAGGCTGGGCTCCCGAGACGAAATCCCGGTCAACGTGCGCGTGATTGCGGCAACGAACAAGGACCCACAACGGGCCGTGGCGGCAGGTGAACTGCGCAGCGACCTGTTCTACCGTCTGAATGTCTTCAACATCGAAATGCCTCCGCTGCGCGACCACTCGGAGGATATCCCTGCCATTGCGGATGCCATGGTGCTGGAGATGAACGCTCGGCATGGCACAACTGTACCCGGCATTTCACGGAGCTTGATGAATCGCTTCCTGGACTGTCGCTGGCCCGGCAACGCCCGCGAACTGCGCAACACCATTGAGCGTGCCGTCATCCTGTCCGGAAACCGAATGCTCGATGCATCACACCTGCCTGCCGGTTTCGGTGAGGAGCCTACCAACGGACGGACACAAATCCCTACGCAAGCTCCGGTCGCGACGGCCTCACTGCCCGCTCCACAAACGGACGGGGAAAACATGGTGCACCTGTCAGTCGGCACCACGGTTGATGAGGCGGAAAGGCAACTGATCCTGAAAACGCTGCTTTCGACCCGGCACAATAAAACCCGCGCCGCTGAAATACTGGGCATCAGTTCGAAAACGCTGCAGAACAAATTGAAGGAATATGCCCTGGATGAGCGGGCGGCTGTCTAGACATGGGATTGCGCACCAAGCTGGTGGCAGGCACGCTGCTGTTTACCTTCGTGCTTGTCGGTTCCCTGTCGTTGGTCTTTCTATCGGAAGTGCTGCGTGAACGCATCGCGCAGAGTGAGTCCACCAACGGCGTATTGCTGCACGCCATGTTGTCTTCCACGCGAACAGCGCTGCAACAGGGCATGGCTGAACACCCGCCAGCAGACAGCACCAGGGTTGCCTTTGAACAGGCGATACAAGATACTTTGCAGGCCAACAGCGACGTAACAGGAACGCTGAACAATTATGTTCGCTACTCCCTTGACCTGGAAGACGCCTTTGTAAGCGGAGCGAGTGACGTGGTGCTGGTCAGCAGCAATCCCGCAGAGGTCGACCGGCCTGTGCCAAAGCGCAGCAGCTTCGCCGCGAGCAGTGGAGCGAGACCCGGG
>CAXTFT010000112.1:0-11998 GCA_964243585.1 uncultured Terriglobus sp. | reverse complement strand
GCCCATGCGGTGCGGGAGCAACTACCGGGACTGCCCGGCGATCAACTTATTTGTGAACCCTGCGCACGCAACACCGCTGCTGCTTGTGGCCTCATGGCATACATCCTGCGGCAGCGTAACCCACACACCATCCTTGGTATCTTTCCGTCCGACCACGTTATAGCGGACAAGGCACGCTTCTCTGAGGTTCTGGCCGCCAGCGTTCTACTCGCGAGCGAGCGCGGCAACATCGTTGTATTAGGCGCGCCGCCGTCGCTGCCGGAAACAGGCTATGGCTATATCGAAGAGGGCGCCGCATACGATGGTGCTCGTACTTCAGCGGTCCCGGTCCGCCATGTCAACCGCTTCACGGAAAAGCCCGATTACGACACAGCAGTGCGCTTCGTAGAGTCGAAACGGTATTCCTGGAATAGTGGCATGTTCCTGTGGTCGGCGGACACGCTCTGCGACGCGCTTGAGGAGCACGCGCCACAACTGGCGTATCTGCTCGAGAGCATCGCCGCGGCACATGGCTCACCTATCTTTGACGCGGTCTTCGCCGAACTCTATCCGCAATGTCAGAACATCAGCATCGATTATGCCGTCCTGGAGCCGCGATCCCAGAAAGGGCCCGAGTCCCATATCTTCTGCATGCCCGCAGATTTTGGATGGAACGATCTTGGCTCCTGGTCCGCGCTCTACCATCACCGGCGAATCGCTGGCGGCCATGCCAAGGGCAGCAACGTCATCGAGAGCAAAGCTTCGCTGCATCTTGAGGCTACAAGCAACTACGTGTATGCACCGGGTCGTCATGTGGCACTGCTGGGGGTCGACAATCTAGTGGTGGTGTTGACGGACGATGCCGTCCTTGTGACAAAGCAGGATAAGTCGCAGGACGTGGGAAGAATCGTAAAACACCTGACGCAAGACGGATTTTTGCAACTTACTTAATCGTTCGTTCTCCGAACGGCGTGATTGTCTTTCTCTCTGCCGACTTACCAAGGATTCCATCATGTTTCAGCTATCTTTCCGGCTTTCAAAAGCCGTCTTGTTTTGTAGTGTTCTGGCGATCGCTTCTTCGTTCTTTCCCGCAATCCTCTCCGGCCAAGCCCCTACGCCTTACATTCTGTGGCCTGCTCCTATGCCGCTTCAATTTCTTTCACCCTTGACGTCTGTGCAACTGAACGCCGTAGCATTAGCGGGCAAGCCGGTCGGCGTGTCCTTAGCGGCGAGTTACAACGTCGCTGGTATTGCAACACCAGGTAAATCATTTGCCGGGGGCTTTGATGGCAATGGCGAGAGCTTCTCCGCGGCTGAACTGGGTTCATCCATCCAGTGGAAGGGCATAACGTTCGCCTTGGGACCGCCAGACGCGCCGGATGTCGTGAGCGGCGGATCGGTACTTCTGCCGGCGGGCTCGTACTCCACGCTGCTGCTGCTGGCGGATTTGGTGAATGATCCTCAGCCGGGCACAGGCACCATCACGGTGCACTACACGGACGGAAGTTCCAGCACGACGGTTCAGGCTTTCAGCGATTGGGTGCGCGCACGAAATAATTCCGGCGAATCCACAGTGGCATGCGTCGCAAGCCGAGTCTTCTTCAACGGTTCTTTGGAGCCTAACTCCACCTGCATTTATGGATATCAGATCGCTCTGGATGCCTCCAAGACCGTGGTCTCAGTAGACTTGCCCTCCGACCGCAACATCGTCGTCCTTTCGATGGCATTGGTCCCCCCGGTTCTCCCGGGAACTCTCACGTACTCACCCGCTGCGGGCACCTACCCGCCGGTAGGAACGGACACGTTGCATGTTTCCTTCACGCCGCAAGCGGGCGGAGTAGCGCCCGCGGACACATCCGTTTCGTTGGTGGTCAACCCGCCCTCGCCAGCAGTACAGACCCGTGTTCTTTGGCCAGCACCGGCTCCTGTCAGTGTCGGAACCGCGCTGGATTCCACACAGTTAAACGCCCGCGCCGTTGCAACTGCTTCACCGGTGGCAGTTGATCTGCGGGATGCCGCACGCGTGAATGCCTTCTTTAACGACGGGACTGAGTATCGCGCTACGGGCTTCGATGGCCAGAACGAAGCGTACTCGTACCAACAGCTGGGCAGCACGCTGCACTACCAGGGCGCGTCCTTTGCGCTCGGAGCTCCGGACGTCCAGAACGCTGCAAGCAACAACACGATCCGAGTACCGTCGGGCAACTACACAGCGCTGCAACTGATAGGTGCCGCTTCGCAGGCCTCACCCGGCCAGATCTTTCAGCTTCAATATGCCGACGGAACGACGACGCAACAGACCATGGACTTAAGTTCGTGGACCGCAACCAGCACCTATGCCAATGAGACAGTGGTGGCCGTCACAAACAGGCTCAACCTTTCCGACGGCGGCCAGCGCTCCGCGCAAGCACGCGTCTACGGCTACACGCTTCCGGTCGACGCCTCACGAATGCTGGTCTCCATAACCTTGCCGCCCAATCCGGCGGTCGTCATCCTGGGTGCCGCGCTTAGCACGGGTGCGGATGTTCCGGTAGACGGCACATTTGCGTACTCGCCCGCAGCAGGCACGGTGCTTGCACAAGGCACCACCGCTCTCCATGTCGACTTCAGCCCGGCGGATGCAGCCGACTTCACGCCGGCGCAGGGCGATACCAGCATCACTGCGCTACGAGCGATTCTGAGCCTGCGTGCCAACAATGCAACGCGCGCCTACGGCGATCAGAATCCGGCCTTCACTGGCACAATCACGGGTCAGCTTGGGAACGACACCTTCGTCGAAAGCTTTACGACGCTAGCCACCGTCCCCTCCGCGCCCGGTACTTACGCCATCGTGCCCGCGGCTTCCGGCGCACGGCTTTCCGGCTATACCGTGCAGGTTTCGCCTGGAACCCTGACGGTAACGCAGGCTGCTGCCACGGTTGCTCTCTCGTTGACGCCGAAGAATTTTCAAGGCAGCATCGTTACGCTCTCTGCGACGGTCGCTTCAACGACCTCAGGTGTGCCTACCGGTCGCGTTACATTCGTCGTCAACGGAACCCCCTTTGCCTCCGCAGACCTTGTGCAGGGGACTGCTACGCTCGCCACCAGCAGCTTGCCGGTAGGCAGCGTCGGTGTCGTCGCGTCCTATGAGGGTGATACGAACTTTCTACCGGGGACAAGCGCACCATCTGCGATCACTGTCGGTCTGCGGGATTTTGCGCTTACGTCCATGCAGGTACCCGTACTGAAGGGGATGCTCGGCAGCAATCCCAGCTTCCTCTTTCATGTGGCACCACTCGATGGCTCTTACTCGGCCAAGGCCGTGTTCAGTGTTGAGGGCCCCTTACCACTGGGAACTTACGCAACCTTCTCGCCCGAAACCATTGCGCCCGATGGCGGGCCGCAGGACGTAACGCTCACCCTGCACACAAGCAAGTTCACGAGTCTGCAGCAGCCGGGTTCCGCGCACGCTTCGCTGGTCTCCCTTGCCATACTTCTGGGCATCTTGCCAATAGCCGCTCTGCGGCGTAAGCATATCAGCGGACTGAAGCGTTCGGTATGGATGGCCGTGGTAGCCTTCGCTCTCCTCGCGTCGGCCACCGGATTAACCGGGTGCGGTTCGGGTTATGCGGGCGTCACTTACCCCTTTACGCTTTCTGTTACCACCGGCCAGGTTTCACACAGCATGCCGCTTACCCTGCTTGTGCAAGCGACACCGCAATAGGTCATAGGCCGGGTTTCGCGATCGTGGAAGGTTCGGTCCTGGAGCCCGGCCGCGTGTGGATGAGCAACCATGTGGACGTATCCCGGAAGGGTGCCTGCTCCCGCACAGCGCTCCATGTGCCGTTCTCCACATGCTGCATGATGTAGGCCTCCAGAGCGCGGTGGGGCAGAGGATTACCGCCGTTGAAGGCCCGCTCGTTTTCTGCAAGCACTTCCAATTGCCGCTGATACAAAATCCATTCCGGTGGGTTGCGTTCCAGATCGGCGGTAAGCGCCTCCAGGGTCTGTCGGCTTGCTGTATCGAAAAACGTCTGCACGTAACCGTGCCATGGTGGAAGCCCGCAGAAGTAGTTCGCGAACGTGAAGGGGACCGAGAGCAGTTCCGTGCTGCTGCCGACCTCGCGACATACGGGCGCCATCAATTGCAGCTGATCGTTCTGAATCAGCATGGACCCGTAAAGCGGGTGGTGTGTCCATGTTCGAGGAGCATCGAACGAACGTGCGCGGTAGTTGAACCAGTCGAATGGATTGCGGATCTTGTCAATGCCGACAGAGACCGTCAAGAGCGACAAAAGGGTGAACCAAACCACCCTTTGCTGCCTGTGCGCAAACCATCCCGGCATGCCGATAGGCAGCAAAAGAAGGAAGACAGCCGCCGGCGGATAGGTGTTCGGGTACCATCGCGCGGCACTCATCGATATGGAAACCAACTGGCTAAGAGGCAGCAACAAGATAAGTTGCCGTGCTGGAAGCTCGGCTTCGCCGCGGCGGTATTTCCAAGTGTTATAGATGACGATCGCAGCGGCCGCATACATGCACAGCACGAGTGCTGCCACTAACAGCCGCCCCACATTACCGTGCGTGATGTGCGCGTGAAACGGCAGCGAGAGCACAAGCACGACGGCTACCAGGCCAGCAATGATCTTGCGCCGTTGTATTTTTCCATCAGCGTCACGCGCCCTATGCGCGCCGTATAACGACAGTAAAGCCAGCGTCACGATGTAAAGGAAAACAGCAGCGGATCGCCACCTGCCGGAGGCGAACTCACGCAGCGTTCCCAGTGGCAAATGCAACGGATAGAGAAAAACGTGACCCGTCCCGCCCTTGATCGCGGCTGCCCGGGTAATGGAATAGAAGGTCCAGTCGGCAAACGTCTCATGCAGCAGCCTCAGAACTCCAAACACTGTGCCAGCAATCGCGATTGCCGGTACTAGCAGTTCTTTAAGTAGATGTAGAAACTTTGCCGATCCGCCAGCTTTGGACCTACTAAATGCTGTACCGGCGATCACGGTGAAGCAAGCCATCGTCAGCAGACCGCCGTCGTTCAGTCGGTTCATCACACAAAGCCCGCATAGTACCCCAACTGCGGCGAGGACCGTCAGACGCGTTCCCGCGTTTTCTGCCTGCTCCCAATACAGAAGTAGCGCGGCACACAGCAACTCGAATGATGCCGATAAGACGTGGTAATCATCGAACCGCATCATGACGAAGCCCATGGCAACGACAAATGCGCACACGCAAAGCAGAGCCTTCCAAGCCGAAGGCAGCGGAATGAAGCGGCT
Organism: uncultured Terriglobus sp.; assembly: GCA_964243585.1. Taxonomy (GTDB): domain Bacteria; phylum Acidobacteriota; class Terriglobia; order Terriglobales; family Acidobacteriaceae; genus Terriglobus. The sequence goes on along the minus strand of CAXTFT010000112.1, from coordinate 6,755 downwards.
TACAAGTGCCAGAGAAGCTACAAAGAGTAGCAGGTTGAAACATGCGGGAATCTGCGAAGCGAGCCAGCTGACGCCAAGGCAGCGCTGAAAGAATGCAAGTTCAACGGTGTACAGCGGCTGCAGTGCGAGATGCAGATCGCGATATAAATGTGTACCCTGCCGGAGGCTCCGCGCGTACCAGAACCAGCTGCCATCCGCCGGCGTATGGATCAGGACAATTAAAAGCAAGCCATAGAGAAGGCAGGCTGCCACTGAGGCCGGGAGAAGAAAGCCTTCCATCGTGCGAGAAGAAGTCACATTTCTAGACAAAGTAACCTCGGCAGAGTGCTCTGTGTCTGTATCGGAAAGCTGGTGCAGTTGGGGGTGGAACATTGAGGTGATGAGATATCTCTGCCACTGACAGTCTTTTGAGCCGCCGGGTACAGCAGCCTCTGTCTCACCGACTGCGAGACGTCCGGTGATGGAGTCGCAAGCAGCGTACCTGAAGTAGTCGTAGCAGAGTGACATGTCATTCACGTCTCTCTGTCGCCCTTCGTCCATGTCCGCCTGTTAATGCTTCTTAGCGCCCACCGGGCAGGATCAGCTCAGCATGTGGCTGGATCGGGTGCAATAGCGGTGTCAAAGAAGGCTAATGTCGTTAGGGCGACACAACGTCGCTTTACGACCTGCTAGTGTCTGGAGAAACAAACAAGACAGGCACCCTCCACGCGCGGTTTGCGCAGAGATCTGAAGTTCTTCGACGCTGCATCCCTTTTGCTTTTCTGCTCATTAGGCACGCTTCCTCATTGGTTGAGGTGGTGCGTCGTTGACTTTCTCGCATTCAATTCATTTTCTTAGAGCAGATCACATGATTCGCGCAGTTTTCGCTTCACTCCTCCCTATTGCACTGGCTACTATTTCTCTTTTTCCGCAAACTCTGCAGGCGCAAAGCGGTCTTCAGGTGAGATACGGCAGCAAGGGCTTGCAGACATTGACTTACAACGGTGTCACTCTCGAGGACATCGGCACGTATCCCTCAGACCAGTTCCACATCTGGCACATGAAGTCGACAGACCTGAGCGGCAAGGTGTTGTCGCAGGGCCAGTATGGCTGGGGAGAAAACAACAGCGGCACCTCCTGGAACCCGCAAACCCTCACCGAAATATACACGTTCTCCTGGGGAACGGTGTCCACGCAGTTCATTCAGAGCGGCAACAACCTCGACATGGTCGTGACCGAGGTGAACAACGCAAGCTCCGGCATCATCTTCGACGGTGCGCAGGTCTTTCCGTTTGCCATGCACTTTCCACAGATGCCTGCCGGCTTCGACGGCTACAACCAATACACGAACATGGCCACTGACCCGGGTGTTACTGCGGCAGACTACGGCTCTGGCATCGTCACATCCGTAATCCCTGACGAGTCACTGCCGATCTACGGTGGGTGGCTGAATCAGGGTGGCACCACTTATGTGCCTCTGATGACGGCAACCGCGCCCGACAGCTTACCCACGTACTACACCTTCAACGATGTGCCTGTTCAGCCGGGTCATCAGTACAGCTATCGCGTGTCGCTGCGCTTCACTCCTGAAGGGACTCAGGCAGATGCTTCTGATGCGTTTCAGAGCTTCGCGAAGACCTATCCCAATCAACTGCACTGGCCAGACAGGCGCATCATCGGCTCCGCTTATGTCGCAGAAGGTTCTGGCAGTCCTGATCCTGTGAACCCTTCCGGGTTCCCCACCAACCCGCGCCGGTACTTTAACGATTCCGCCGTCAACATTTACACGCCGCAGGGCATCGCGTCTTTTCAGCAGAAGCTGCTGCAGCAGGCTACAGAGACAGCTGTCACAACGGCCCGCTTGAATGCGCAGGGTGTCATTACCTGGAATATTGAAGGCGAAACCTGGGCCACGTCCTACGTCTGCTCCCCGGACCAGATCGGCACGGTCGCACCAGAAATGGAGTCTGTGGTGAACGTGCCCGGCTCGCCATACAACGGCTTACATCTCGTCGACGCTTACTTCAAGACAATCACTGATTCGGGAGCGAAAGCCGGCGTCTGCATCCGGCCATCCGTGTTCTCACAGAATGCATCCGGACAGGCGAGCCAGACTTACCTAACGACCAACGCCGCGATCATCGCCAATCTTGAAAACAAGGCCCGGTACGCGAAGAATCGCTGGGGAACGACCCTGTTCTATATCGATTCGGCGGTCAATACCAATGGTGGTCCGCTCGATCCGGCAATCTTTCAGCAGCTCTCAAATGACCTGCCGGACGTACTGTTCATCCCGGAAGAGTTTGTTACTCGCGACTATGCCTACGCCGCTCCCTTCTACTCCTTTCTGTACCACGGCACCATAGGTACACCGGCAACCGTGCTGGCTGCGTATCCTTCAGCCTTTGGCGTCAATCTCATCAACGATGTCTCCGCTTCCACTCTCGCGCAGAACACGCCGCAACTCATCCAGCAGGTGAAGCAGGGTGACGTGCTCATGGGCATCGCGCAGTACTGGCAGTCAAACGATCCGGCGCTGACCGCCATCTACGCGGCGGCGGGCATCTCCGCACCCATAGCCCCGGTAGCAGCTTCGGTCAACTGGGCAACACCAACACCGATTGTCTATGGCCAGCCGCTTTCATCGACGCAGCTGAATGCGAGCTCAAATGTCGCCGGCGCCTTTACATACAGCCCGGCCGCCGGTACCGTGCTGGACACGGGCTATCACGCGCTTGTTGCGACCTTCACGCCAGCCGACCAGTCGAAGTACAAGTCGGTCACAACGACCACGACTATCTCGGTCTCATCGCAGGACCCAGTGCTTGCATGGGCTACGCCCACGCCCATTGCAAAGGGCACGGCTCTTTCCGCGGTACAGCTTAACCCAACGTCAAACCTTCCCGGGTACTTTGTCTTCGATACGCCTGTTGGAACCGTGCTATCGCCCGGCAGTCACTACGTCAGAGCAACGTTCGTTCCGGCAAATCCACAGGACTACAACACCAGAAATGTTTCAACCTATGTCACCGTCGGGAATCAGTGATGACGCCCTATGTGGGATCTTTCCTTCAAGTCACAGGAGGAACGGCTTTACTGTCCGCCCTACCAGTGCGAAGCGCGCAACCTTCAAAGCCAGGTAGTCATTGACCTCGAACTCCTGGGCGTTCACATCCACAAGAAGGGCTGCTGTCACCTGACAGCAGCCCTTTTTTCACAATGTCCATCAATTTAGGCTATGCCGAGACCACCTGTAACACCGTAGATCTCGCCTGTAATGTAGCTGCCCTCCTGCGAAGCGAGCAGCACATAGACCGGAGCTAACTCGACAGGCTGACCGGGACGTTTGTAAGGGGTCTCGCCGCCCAGCTTCTTCAGCTTTTCTTCGCTGCCCTCTGCCTCCTGCAGTGGCGTCCAAACCGGGCCCGGAGCTACGCCATTGATGCGGATGCCATGTTCCTCCATCAATGGCTTACTAAGCCCCTTGGTGAAGTTGGCGATCGCGGCTTTGGTGATCGCGTAGTCGAATATGGAAGGCGTCGGATCGTAGCCTTGTACGCTGGTGGTATTGATGATGGATGCTCCCGGCTTCAGGTGCGGAATGGCCGCCTTGGTTATCCAGAAGAACGAGTAGACGTTGGTCTTCATCAATGTGTCGAAGCGCTCCGTGGAAGTTTCGAGAATGCCTTCGGTCTTGCCCATTTTGGCGGCATTGTTGACCAAGATGTCCAGGCCGCCGAGTTGTTCCACGGCGTCCGCAACGAGCCGCTGGCAGACGCCTTCGTGCGAGATGTCGCCTGGCAGAAGCACTGCTTTGCGGCCGGCCTCGCGGATGTACTTTGCTACCTCTTCCGCGTCGGCCTGCTCGGCGGGCAGGTAGTTAATGGCGACATCCGCACCTTCGCGCGCGAAGGCAATTGCGGCTGCGCGCCCGATGCCGGAATCGGCGCCGGTAAGCAGCGCTCTGCGCCCCGCAAGACGGCCAGACCCCTTATACGATAGCTCACCGCAGTCGGGCTTCTCGCTCATCTCAGTCTGAGTGCCGGGGGCGTATAGGATTTCAACCTTGGAGGGCGGACCCGGATACTGTGAGCGCGGGTCTTGCGGAGTAATTAGATCGGTCGGCATGTTGCTCCTTTTTGTCCTCGAACACGGCTTGCGCGTTCGTTTGATCTGTCGAGTGCTCTTCAGCACGTCTGACCTGTCTCGCTGATGTACGTCGCGAGAACACAGGAAGCCTTCTTCCGCTCGCGACTGCACCTTACGCGTTGGATGCAGGTGTTCGGTCGAATGAATAGGAGCGACCTGTTTGGCTAAGGTCAGAACACGACAGAAGTTCTAGTCTGGTCTTCAGTGTTCGAGACTCTCCAGGTCGGCGGTAAGGATGTTCTTTCGGCAACGGACAGGGCCGCAGTCGAAGCCGCCGCATTGTCCGCAGGTTTCGACAATGCCGGCATCGCTGCCGTGCCGCTGGCAGGATCGCCGGAAGATGTTCAGCAGCAACAGCGTTTTCGCGAGTGGGTCGAGCAGGGCAGGGCGGGTGAGATGGCCTGGCTCACGCGAACGGACGCAAGCGGCGAACTGCTGCGTTCCAGCCTGCACCGTGCCGTGCCGTGGGTGCGGTCCATTGTGATCTGCGCCACGGTGTACAACGCGGCAGAGCCGCTTTCCACGGATCAGGCACCGGCAGGCGCAGGATGGATCGCCCGTTATGCGTGGAGCGGCGCGGCCGCGCGAGGTGAAGGCAGCGCGCCGGATGCGCTTACACCGACGGACTACCATGATGTTTTGCTGCGGCGGCTACGCTCCGTGGAAGCCGTGTTGCTCGAGAGGCATGGCGCGGCGATGCAAACGCGTTGTTATGTCGATACAGGGCCGGTCGTCGAGCGGCATCTTGCCCAGCTTGCAGGCATCGGCTGGATCGGGAAGAACACCTGCGTGCTGAATCAGGAGCTCGGCTCGTGGATGCTGCTTGGGGTGATCCTCACCTCGTTGCCGCTGGCGAGCGAGGCAACGCTGCAACCTGCTGCTGACCGCTGCGGCACATGCACGCGCTGCATTGATGCGTGCCCTACAAACGCGCTGATTGCGCCGCGGCAGATGGATGCGTCACGCTGCATCGCATACCTGACGATTGAGAAGAAGGGCAGTATCGACGAGACACTGCGAACCGGTATGGGACGGCAGGTTTTCGGCTGCGACATCTGCCAGGATGTATGCCCCTGGAACCGGCGTGCCCCCATCGCGGAGGATGCCGAGATGCAGCCGCGTCCGGAACTGGTAAACCCTTCTCTGAGTTGGCTCGCGGACCTGGATGGCCCAGCCTTCAACCGGCTCTTCCGCGGCTCCCCGCTGGAACGTACCGGGCGCAAGCGCCTGCGCAGAAACGTGGCCATCGCCATGGGGAACTCCGGCGACGTTGCGCATCGTGAGACTCTGCAGAGGTGGACTTCGGAAGATGACCCCACGCTGGCCGAGGCTGCCACATGGGCGCTCCAGCAGCTAAACAAGGCTACGGCACCGGACGAGTCATGAGCGATCGTAGCCGTGTTGCTCTGCTAGCATCGGGAAACCATGGGTGGAGCTCTGGACGCATGCACCTGATCACGCCACCCGGTACCGCAGAAGACCAGCCCTCAAGACCTGCCGGTGCGATGCCGCCGTCTCCGGCCTCGTCGGCAGAAATCCCGCTCGCAAGCAGGCGTGAAGATGCATGGCCGGCCGGCGTCGACGGTGGCTGGTGGGGGCAGACCAAGGCCCTGCTGCGATACCTTTCCCGTACCGATGTGCACACCTATGCTTTCTCGGTGGCAGCAAACGTCATTCTGTCGCTCTTTCCGTTCATCGTGTTGCTGCTGACGCTTTCTGAGAACGTTTTCCACTCCGAGAACATGCGCAACGTGGTGAGTCAGCTGATGCACAGCTTTCTGCCAACCGGGCAGGATTTCGTGATGCGGAACATGGCCCTGTTGACGCATCCGAAGAAGGGCGCCCAGATCTTCTCAGCGGTGATGCTGCTGGTCAGTTCTACCGGCGTCTTCTTGCCGCTTGAGGTGGCGCTGAACAGTGTCTGGCGCGCGCCAGGCAATCGTAATTACCTGCACAACCAGATCGTGTCACTTGGGCTGGCCATCTCCGTGGGCGTGCTTGCGATGTTGTCCGTGGCCATCTCGGCAGGGCAGCAGGCGGTGCTTGCGCTCCTCTTCTTTGGGCACACCGACAACGTGGTGTACACGTTCATTTCACGCTTCTTTTTGAACACGCTCGCAGGCGCCAGCAGCATGATGATGTTCTTCCTCATCTACTGGATCCTGCCAAACCGCAAGGTACCCGCACGCGCTGTGATGCCGACGGCGATCGTTACGGGCCTGCTGTGGGAAGTGGCCAAGCACCTCTACATCGCCGCGCTGCCGTGGCTTGATTTTCAGCGTGTTTATGGACCGTTTTACATCTCCGTTGGTTTGATGATGTGGGCGTTCCTGTCCGGTCTGATCCTGCTGGCGGGCGCGCATTTCTCCGCGACGCGTCACGCGCTGCGACTGCTCGCGGCCGAGGACGCAGCGGCAAGAGTGGGTACGGCGTAAATGGCTTCCTGGTTTGCAAGGCGAACCCGCGGCGCGCAGTCGGATGCGCAGTACCGGCCGTCTCCGCCGGGCTCGCAGCGGGGTGTGCCGGTGCCGCCCCATTTGCGCCTGCTCGCACTTGTGGCGCTGCTGTGCTTCGGTATCGCCTTTGCGCAGGGTGTCGTCGGGGAGTTCTTCCAGACATTGCGCTGG
>CAXTFT010000111.1:8761-12096 GCA_964243585.1 uncultured Terriglobus sp. | reverse complement strand
GGTCAGGGCGCCGTAGTCCATGGACTGCGACAGCTTGCCCCATGCGATTTTGCCTTCAGGGATGAAGACAATGGCGCGAAGACCCGCACGGGCTGCGTAAGCCGCCATAGCGGCAGATGTGTTTCCCGTGCTGGCGCAAGCGACCCAGTTGTAGCCGCGCTCGGCCGCAACAGACAGGGCGGCAGTCATGCCGGTGTCTTTGAACGAACCCGTGGGGTTCATGCCCTGGTGCTTGGCCAGAAGAAAGTCCAAACCCAGCAGCTTTGCGGAACGCGGCAGGTCATACAACGGCGTGTTGCCTTCGCGCAGGGTAATGGCATTGCTGTCATCGTTCAGGATCGGCAACAGTTCGCGGTAACGCCAGACACCAGACTGGTCGATGGCCAGTGTCGAGTCGCGGCGTTCAGCCCAAAGGTGTCGCAGCGCCTGTCCATTGGGACGGTTTGCAGGTACGCCTGAGGTGCAGGATTCGCTCCACGGGTACTCGACCTCGTACAACTCACCGGTCGCCGCGTCGCGAAAATCGCTGGACACATCGTCCGGAGCGATTCGCTCGCCACCTCCAATGCATCGAAGTTGATGTGAACGCAATGACATGGGTAGTAACAGGGTACCGCAAAGGGAGCCGCGGCTTTCTTCTGGCGCTTGTCGTGATTGCCGGTTTCGTCCTGATACGGGCAAGAGCCGGCGCGCAGGCAAACGTCATAAAGGTCGTCGCAGCCGCTGACATGGAGCCTGTGTTCCAGGTAATAGGCCCCATCTTCGAGCAAAAAACAGGGCTGAAGCTGAAGGTGTCGTTCGGCTCATCTGCGGCACTGTCGCAGCAGTTACAGAATGGTTCGCCTGCTGACATCTTCTTCTCTGCCGATTACTACTTTGCAGAGCAGGTTGTTGCGGCGAATCTGACGGAATCCAAGCAGCCTACGCCCTACGCAGACGGCTTGCTGGTCCTTTGGAGCCGCAAAGATTCACGCTTCAGCCCACTCAGTATCGACGCGCTCGAGCGCAAGGACCTGAAGTCGGTCGCTGTTGCAAATCAGGATCGCGCACCCTATGGCCGTGCCGCTTTTGCCGTGATGAAGCGCACCAACGTGTACGCAAACGTGGAACCACACCTGGTACAGGCAGAAACGGTAGCGCAGGCTGCGCAATTTGCGCTCAGCGGCAATGCGGAACTCGCGTTTATGTCCCAGACGATCGCCATGTCTCCCAAGTATCGCGACGTGGGTAACTTCGTGCTGTTTCCTCTTTCGCAGTATCCTGAAATCCGGCAGTGCGCCGTCATCATGAAGGCCGGCGCAAATCGCGATGGGGCCCATCGTCTGCTTAGCTTCGTCCTGAGCGAAGAAGTGCAGAACAACCTGCCAAAGCTGGGCCTGCAGCCAAAGAAATAAGGTATGCACCTAGATGCCGGTAGCGTACGCATAAGACTTCGGCATAGGGATCGTACTCATGGGCTTTGGAACGGGTAATGAAGCGCTTCTGCTGACACTTCGGCTGGCCTTTGTAACGACCGCGATACTGATTCTGATAAGTCTGCCGCTTGCAGGTTGGATTGCGCTTTCAAATACCCGGCTGCGATACCTGGCGGAGGCTGCTGTCGCTCTGCCCCTGGTATTGCCGCCCACTGTGCTCGGGTTCTACCTGCTGGTGGGCCTTGGGCCCCGGACCGCACTTGGTCGCACCCTTACCGGCCTGCTCGGCCACACGCTGGCGTTTTCATTCACAGGCCTTGTTGTTGGGTCTGTCCTGTATAGCTTGCCGTTCGCGGTGCAGCCTGTCGTATCGGGGCTACGTGCTGTTGATACGGCCTATCTGTCTGCTGCTGCCACACTCGGCTCGTCTGCCCTGCGGCGATTTACCCGCATCGCTTTACCACTTGCAAAAGGCTCGGTTGTGACCGCGGCTGTACTTGCCTTCACTCATACAGTGGGTGAGTTCGGCGTGGTTCTGATGCTTGGCGGAAGCATACCGGGCCAGACTCGAACGGTCTCCATCGCACTGTACGATTTAGTTGAAAATGGTGATTTTCGTGCCGCAAATGGGTTGGCCTTGCTGTTGTTGTCGCTATCCACGGTGGCCCTGCTACTGCTGTATGCAGCGCCCGCTGTGAGAAGCGCGCGGTTGCGGCGTGCCTGAACCTGCCTCGCTCCGTGTGCGCGTGCATGCTGCTGTCGGCTCCTTGAGCATGGACGTGGACTTCACAATCACCAAGGCCTGGACGGTGCTGTTTGGCCCGTCCGGATCGGGTAAGTCCTCCCTGTTGCGGCTGATCGCGGGGCTTTGGACACCGCCTGATGCTTCCGTTCGCTTCGCCGGTGATGACCTGACAAACACTCCGACCCATCTTCGCCAGATCGGCTTCGTCGCGCAGGACCCAGCGCTGTTTCCGCACCTGGATGTGCTTGCGAACGTGCGGTTCGGCTGCTTGTCCGAATCAGATGCCCACGTGGATGCGCTGCTTCGCCTGTTTTACTTGCAGGATCTCCGGCGCGCGCGCATCGCACGTCTATCCGGCGGCGAACGCCAAAGAGTTGCGCTGGCGCGGGCTCTGGCTGCCCAACCCCGATTGCTGCTGCTGGATGAAGTCTTTACGGGCATGCACCTGCCCCAGCGCGACGACCTGCTGGGACGCGTAAAGAATCACTGCGGCCAGAACGGCATGCCTGTACTCTCCGTCACGCATGACGCGGTTGAGGCCAGCCTTGCCGGGAGCGAAATTCTCAAGCTGGAAGATGGGAAGATCATTGCAAGAGGCGCGGCGAAGGACGTGCTGGCCGGGGAACGCAGAAGGTTGCGATCTGCCCTTGCCGAAGGCTAGACGCTAGTGAGTGAAGTCTCCAATGCAGACCGGCTCCTGCTCAAGCCGTATGCCAAAACGGGCCTGCACCGTCTCCACGATGTGGTCACGCAGCGCGACTAGGTCACACGCCCTTGCGCCACCGCGGTTGATCAGTGCCAGCGTGTGCCGCGCGGAGATGCCCGCCTGCCCTATGGCGTAACCACGCACAAAGCCGGCGCGCTCCAACAGCCACGCAGCCGGCAGCTTGACGCAGCCCTCGCCTGCCGGCCAATGGGGAATCTGCACAACGGCCACACCGGCAACCTCTGAAAGCCGTGGCAGTATTTCCTCGCCCACAACAGGATTGCGAAAGAAGGAGCCTGCAGAACATGAGTTCGGATCGGCAGGGTCAATCACCATGCCTTTGCCCCGGCGTATCTCGCGCACTACCTCGGCAACCTCGCGCAGCGTTGGCGCAGCGCCGTGTGCGAATCGCCTGCGAAGATCGGCATACTCCAGCTTTGGCGCACCGTTCGGCGTCAATGCGAAATCA
>CAXTFT010000111.1:0-8751 GCA_964243585.1 uncultured Terriglobus sp. | reverse complement strand
CGCAGGCGTAGCCCGCGCCGAGGGGCGCGCAGTCGGCGTCAATGCGAAATCAACTCGCGTGACAACGTACCGGCCCCGTTGCGAAGTGTTCAGCAAGCTGGTGCGGTACGCGAAGCCGCAATCCGCGTTTGATAGTTCGACGAACGCAGAGTTCTCCATGTCGAAGCAGCGCACTGAGCGGATCGTTTCCGCGACTTCCTGCCCATAGGCACCCACATTTTGTACGGGCGTGCCACCAGTTGTTCCAGGTATACCGGCAAGACATTCCATGCCTGCAAGGTCACGCTCCACCGCAAACTGGACCAGCGCATCCCAGCTTTCGCCGGCAGCAACCTGCAGAAGTACTTTTCCATTCACGGCTGCGTACCGATCGATTCCACGAAGCGCCATGTGCAGCACAAGCCCTTGAAATCCGTTGTCTGAAACGAGCAGGTTGCTGCCGCCACCGAGCACAAATACAGGCAGCGAACGTTTCCGCGCGAAGCGAACGGCTTCCACCACATCTTCTTCGCTGGTTGCTGTGACAAACCAGCGTGCACAGCCCCCGACGCGCATGGTCGTAAACGGCGCCAGCGCTATGTTCCTCTGCACTTCCACACATCAAGGCTATCAGTGCGGCTGCGCGTCTATCGGCAGCATCGCCACAGGGCCGCAAAGCATCCAGTTAGAATGAAACAGGACGGCCCCGCGGAGCGCGGCCGCTTGGAGGAATTATGTATCCAGAAATTATGGTCATCCCGATGCGCGAAGAGTTGACGCGTGTGGGTATTCAGGAAGCCCGCACGGCCGCGGAAGTCGACTCTGCAATGGCACAGCCCGGCACCACAATGGTGGTGGTGAACTCCATCTGCGGCTGCGCCGCAGGCAAAATGCGGCCCGGCGTACGCATGGCCATGCAGAACGGTCAGAAGCCGGACCACGCTGTGACGGTGTTCGCCGGTCAGGACCGCGAAGCAACAGACAAAGCCCGCGGCTACTTCGGTGGGCATCCGCCCACCTCGCCTGCGATCGCCATCCTGCGGGACGGGCAGTTGGTATACCTGATGCAGCGTTCCGCAATTGAAAGCGCGAACGCACCCGCCATTGCGCAGGAACTGTCGCGCGCTTTTGACTCCTACTGCGCCAAGGCCAGCGCATAACACCTTCGTAATGAAAAAGAGGGAGAGGGCTTCGGCCTTCTCCCTCTTTTCTTGCACCGAAATGCATGTTCATCGGAAGCAGCGACGGCACCGCTGCTCAGCTTTGTTCCACCAGCGCCGATAGGGGAATCGTGAGCACGCAGACCGTACTGACCGCGCCCACAGTTGCCCCCGAGCGTACTGACCTGCGCGCTTGGAGGCTCGACCAAGTCGTACGCGGACATGTACTTTCCGTACTGCGCCGCTGCGACGGGAACAAGCTGAGAGCGGCCGAGATTCTTGGCATCAGCCGCTCGACGCTTTACCGCATGCTGGATACCTTCTCCGTGATGGCGACGGCATAGCGCATGGAAGCACTCCAAAGCTACAGCGCGATACACTGCGGCTTTGGAGTGCTCTTCTTTTATGCGTACCTCTTCCCCGGTTTTTTGCAGTGTTCTGCTCTTTGCGTCCTTTCTCTCTCCGCTTGCGCAGACACGCAGTGTTGAACAACCAGCGACCGTGCAGACAGTTGCTCCTGCGCCAGTTGCTGAACGCTCGCGCGCGCTGGACAAGCTGTTCGACGAGTACTGGCAATACATCCTGAAGGCTTCGCCCGAAACGGCAACCTACCTGGGCGACGACCGCTACAACGACGTTTGGAGCAGCTACAGCGCGGATACCTACAACACCAACCTGGCACGCGAATCCGACTTCATCACGCGCCTGGGCGCCATTGACACCGCGGGCCTGCCGGACCAGCAGCGCCTGTCGTCCACCCTGCTGCTGCGGCAACTGATCGATAACCAGGAGGAAGCACGCTTCAAGCCGTGGGAGATGCCGGTCAGTCAGCAGAGCGGTCCGCAACTCAGCTTTCCGCAGGTGATCGCCGTGATGCCATTTGCCACGGTGAAGGATTACGACAACTACATTGCCAGGTTAAAGGCCATTCCGGCAGTGTTTGCGCAGGTGCAGAATGCCATGCGAGCCGGAGTGGACGATGGGCGCACCATCCCGCAGCCGCTGGCGCAGCTAGCCCAGGCGCAGGTGCAGAAATTTGCTGCCGCAAAGCCGGAAGACGGTCCCCTTGCCGCTCCTCTCAAGAAGATGCCCGCAACGATCTCGCCTGCCGAGCAGAAGCGCATCCGCACGGAAGCACTTGCAGCCATCAGCGAACAGGTGCTACCTGGCTACGACCGCTTCGCGCGCTTCCTGACCTCGCAGTACATTCCTAAGGCACGCACCACCCTTGCCGCTTCCGCACTGCCGGACGGCAAGGCGTATTACGAGATGCTGATCCGCCGCAACACCACGCTGACGCGTTCCGCGGAACAGGTTCACCAGCTTGGCCTTGACGAGGTGAAGCGTGATGAGGCGGAGATGCTGGTCATTGCGAAGAAGCTCGGCTCTCCTGATCTGAAAACCTTCAACGCCGCGCTGAAAGCGGATCCGAAGCTGCACCCCACCAGCGCGGAACAGCTGCTGGATGCCTACCGGGCACCCCTTGCGGCCATGCAGGCAAGGCTGCCGGAACTGTTCGGCAGACTGCCCAAGGCTCCGCTGGAGGTAAAGCCGGTTCCTGCTTACCGCGAAGCGTCTGCCGCTCCTGCCTACTACGAAGGCGGCACGCCGGACGGCAAGCGGCCCGGCACATTCTTCGTAAACACGTACCATCCCGCGGACCGTCAGCTTTACGTGGCTGAGACCATTGCCTACCACGAGGGTGTTCCGGGCCACCACCTCCAGATCTCCATCTCGCAGGAACTGAAGGACCTGCCCGAGTTTCGCAAAGAAGGTGGCTATACGGCCTACCAGGAGGGCTGGGGACTTTACGCCGAGCGGCTTGGCAAGGATGCCGGCTTCTACAAGAATCCTTATGACGACTACGGCCGACTACAGGCCGATATCTGGCGTGCTATCCGCCTTGTAGTGGACACCGGTGTGCATAGCAAAGGCTGGACCCGGCAGCAGATGGTCGACTTCTTCCACGACCATTCCGCCGTGGATGAGAGCAGCGTGCAGTCCGAGGTGGATCGTTACATCGGCAATCCCGGACAGGCATTGGCTTACAAATCTGGTCAGTTGAAGATTCTGGAACTGCGCGAACGTGCACGTGCAAAGCTTGGAGCCAGGTTCGACATCCGCGCCTTTCACGATGAAATACTCGACTCCGGTGCCCTGCCGCTCGACGTTCTGGAACAGCGTGTGGATACGTGGATTGCAGCTGGCGGCAGGTAAACCATCTACAACGCGGCCAGTGCGCGTGCGCTGCGTAGACGGTCTTCCAGGTGCCGCTCCAGCATGGTAACGACGAAGCGTCGTAATTGCTGCACTGTGGCTTTGCTCACGTCGTCTTCGAGCAGGGCGGGTAACGGCCGCCGGAAAATACGGTGTGCCGTGGCTACTGCATCCGGCAGTAGTGGAATCGAGCCATTGGGGCGGCTGCTTGCGCAGGTGACACCATCACGCAAAGGCGAGTAGTACACGGCTTCCCCGCGTAAGGAATTCCCAGTGATCGAGCAGACGTTCAGGTCGGGCATCCAGCCCAGCAGACGCGTAATCCACAAAGCGAAGTACGTCACGGCAAGGGGAATGCTGTCGCCGCGCATGCGTGTGGCTGTTGCAAGGATCAGCCGGAAGATGTCGTCCTCCGGTGCACGATCCGGCAGAGCGGCTTCCAGCACCTCGGCCAGAAACGCCAAACCTGCAGCCCGGCGGTAATCCACCGGATCACGCAGAGGTGACCAGATGATTTCAAAGCGGTCCAGTCGCACCACATCCTGCTTTGGCCGCTCCGTCCACGCCGCGCGTACATGCGTTATTGGCTCAAGCGCACCGCCAAAGCGGCGCCGGGACCTCATGGCATGCCGCGCAACGCCACGCACCACACCCAGTTCGCGCGTGAAGATGGCGACCATCAGGTCGGCCTCGCCAAATGGCCAGGTGCGCAGAACGATGGCTTCGGATTGATGAGCGTTTGCGATGCCCTGTGCCCGGTAAACAGCGAAACGCGCAGCACATAGCCGCGCGTTCCGGGGTTAATGATCGGCCGTTACCGCCCGAAGTGCTCTGCATTCTTCTGTGCGAAGTCAACCCACTTATCTGGCAAGTCGTCCGCAGCATAAATCGCGGACACCGGGCATACCGGAACACAGGCGCCGCAGTCAATGCACTCTACCGGGTCAATAAATAGCTGGTCGGCGTTGTCGTTGCCATCCTCGCCCTTCTTCGGATGGATGCAATCCACCGGACAGGCGTCGGCGCAGGCCGTATCCTTCGTCCCGATGCACGGTTCTGCAATCACGTATGCCATGGTGCCAAATCCCTTTCAAAACAGCTTTGTGGCTTCGTAGTAGATGATAACAGTTCCTAAAGATGGACATTTTAGTGAACCGAATGCATGGCAGCGTATGGCGGATGGCTACTTCCCGTCGGCCTCATCGCGGCGACGCTTGAACTCCGCCGGACTCGGGATCGGCTCCATCCCCTTGCCGGAAAACATATTGGCAAACACTTGCTGCATCTCGCCTGCGATGCGGCCGTTGGTCGCAAGAATTTCCCGCGAATCCAGGCGGAAGCGTGAACCATCAAAGCGGCTTATCTCACCACCGGCTTCTTCCACCAGCAAGGCTCCGGCAGCTGTATCCCAGGGGTTCAGGTTGAATTCCCAGTAGCCATCCACACGACCCGCAGCAACATACGCAAGATCGATTGCTGCCGCACCTGCCCGGCGCAGGCCATGGGTCCGCAGCGTTAGTTCGTGGTAGAAATGCGCGTTCGGGTTCTCGTGCCGCTTGTGCGATGGAAAGCCCGTTGCCAGCAGCGACTCCTGCATCAGCGCGGTCTTCGATGCATGGAGGCGACGGCCATTCAGGTACGCTCCTCTGCCACGCTCGGCCAGGAACAACTCATCACGTAGCGGCTCATAGATCACACCGGCCACCAGGATGCCATCGTCGTTGTCCGGCGTGCCTTCGGGCCGGTGCTCCAGCCCCAGGGAGACGCAGAAGTACGGAAAACCATGCGCGAAATTGGTAGTGCCGTCCAGTGGATCGACATACCAGCGGTACTCCGCACTCAGTTGTTCGCGCGTACCCTCTTCCCCGAAGATGCCGTGGTTGGGAAATAGTGTATGCAGCCGTTCCCCAATCAGCTTTTCGCTGGCTCGATCCGCCTCCGTGACGATATCGACGTCACCCTTAAACTCGGCGGTGACACCCTTTTCGTAGTAGTGGCGCAGCAGCGCGCCGGCTTCACGCGCTACACCTCCCGCGGGTGTTGCGAAGGTAAAGAGACTGGGATCAAAAAGGCTCATGCTGCACCCAGAATACGCGTGTTCCGCAGAGCTACCGATAAGGAGCCTATGGGAGGCTAGCGCGCGTCTGCGTAGTAGCCGGTGCGGCTGCGCAGGGCTAGTGCTGCAGATTTTGCCGGATCCTTCAGCGACACATCGATGCGGCGAAAGCTCGTATCAGCGCCGCGCTTGGGCGCGTAGTAGCCCAGCAGGTACTGTGTGCGTAAATCATCCGACAAGTGTGCAAAGGCTGTTTTGAGGTCGTCTCGGTCGGTAACGTAGAAGTACTTGCCGCCCGTGTCCTCCGCCATCTGGATCAGTGCGTGCTCGCCTCCGGTATTACGGCCCGCATCGGCCATGATGGGCACGATGATGATGGGATAGATGGCTGCACCCGCGCGTTGGGCCTCCGCAACAGCTTTGGTATAGCCGATCTCGCGCTTGCTGGTGTTGTCTCCGCCGTCTGTGACCAGCACCAGCACACGGCGACGCGTGGCATCCGCCTTGCTCTCCGTCAGTCGCTCGCTGGCGACGTACACCGCGTCATAGAGCGCGGTATCGTCACCCTTTGTAAGGCGCTTGACTCCCTCGTCGATGCGGCGTGGGTCGTTGGTGTACGGCACGATTTCGTTCGCCTCATACGAGAAGCCAATCAGATCCATCTCGTCTTCCGGCCGCAGGATCTGCTCGGCAAAACGCTTGGCGGCGTCACGCTCGGTCTTGAACTGGGTGAAGACTGAGCCAGACGTATCGACCGCCATGACGATGGACAGCGGCGTGCTCGCCTGCCGCTCAAAGATCGCAATCTTGCGCTCACGGCCATCTTCCCGCACCATAAAGTCTTCCTGCGCAAGGCCCGACACGGCAACCCCATGCGCATCCGTCACGTTCACGGGTACGTTGACCAGGCGTGTATCGACCCGGATGACGGGTGCAGCATCCTGAGCCTGCGTGGAGGTACCCTGCGTGGAAGTACTTTGCTGTGAACCGCTACTTGCGGCAGACGCGCTGAGAACCAGTTCAAGTAGACGCGTGCTTGAAGGTGTCTCAATGAGTCCAAGCAGAAGCAGGGTAACCGCCGACAGTAGCAATCCGTTGAACAGGGTCTGGCTCCTCGGCAGCGCAAGTCTACCTTTTAGCTTCTTTGACTCTGACGAGAGTTGCCGCGTGAGCGCCTACAGCCCGGTGTCAGCTTCGGGAATGATTTCTGCCGGGAACGGTTCACCTGCTACCCACACCGCCCCGTCCACGAAGACCTCCTGTTTCCAGATAGGCACCTGCTTCTTCAGGGTATCGATCAGCCATCGACAGGCGTCGAAGGTGACGCCCCGATGCGCCGATGCAACCGCAATCAGGATGCTGGTCTCGCCGATCTCAAGACGACCCAGGCGATGCACCATGGCGACGTCGCGCACGCCAAATCGTTCTTTCGCTTCTGCAGCCAATGCTCGCATCTGCTCCAGGGCCATGCTCTCGTACGCTGTGTAGTCGAGGTAGAGCGTCTGCCTGCCGCGCGTGTTATTCCGCACGATGCCGTCGAAGATTGTGACTGCGCCGTCTTCGCCTGCTTTGATCGCGTCGGTGATCGCCCGGGTATCGATACGATCCCGAACCAGTTCCACTTGCATCCGTGCGTTAGCTTTTCCCTCCGTCGCGGTACCGCCACTTACCGGTGGCAGCAGCGCCACTTCGTCATCGTCCGACAAAGCAGCGGTGCCGCCTGCGTACTGCTGGTTGACGGCAACCGCAATCACGTCCCAGATGCCGCCAAGTTCCGGTGCAATCACGCGGTAGTACTGCAGGATGTCAGATACGGTCTTGCCTGGAAATCGTTCCAGCCGCTCCTCGGGCCCAAAGCGCTCCTGCAGCACACTGAAGAAAAGAACACGCAAACGCATTTCTCAAGAATACGTCGCTCTTGAAGTTGAGCTGTTCGTTCAATCACGCCTTCTTGGCAGCGGTCGATTTCTTCGCACGGGGAGCGTCGCCCATGGCCCTGTGGTACTGCTCCAACAGCTGGTGACCCTTCTGGGCAAGTTTGTGCGCCGCAGCTTCTGTCGCCGGCACCTTCTCGCCCCATGCGTGTGCACTTAATGCAAGGCGAGTCGGTTCTCCCTTCTCATCCTTCATCGGTCCGCGCGGATGAGTAAAGGTGCGCACCAGGAACGAACCCTTACGTTTCATCTTCTCCGGCGTGTCCGCTGCGCCGGTGACGCCTGCCTTTAGCTTCGATCCATCGCGCGCTGCAAAGAAGGCGCGTCCCTGAGCGGTCAGGCCGCCTTCGGGATTTCTGCCGCCCTTTGGCATGCTTTTCGGTGTGGGTGTGTTCTTTGCTGCCTTCTTAATCGCTGGTTTCGTCAATTTTTCAACCGCCATGAGAATGCCCTCCGCGGAGGTAAGAGTCAGGTTCTCTGCTCCCGGTTACTTGTCGCACCCTCAAGGGACAAGGAGCTACCAGCAGGGAGAGGCAACCCGTTTACCGGGACGCCGTATCACGACATCCTTGTGTTTGCTGACCGGCAGTGGCATCCGACTACCTGCTGTCTTCGAGTTCTATCCCTCCCATTGATCGTTCTTTACGTAGTACGAAAGGCAATTCCTTATGTTCATGCGCTCTGAGAAGCTGCTGATTCCACTCGAAAAGCCGGAAAGCCCAGATCCTAATGGCGCAGCCGCCATCCAGGAACTGTTGGGCGGCAAGTTTGGCGAGATGTCCACGCTGAACAACTACCTGCACCAGTCCTTCGGCTTTAAGGAGAAGAAGAAGCTCAAGCCCTTCTACGACCTGATCGCCAGTATTACCGCAGAAGAACTGGGCCACGTCGAGCTGATCTCGACAGCGATTAACCTGATGTTAGAGGGTTCTGTAAAGGAAGGCGACCCTGTTTCGGCTCCGCTGCAGTCTGCGACCGATCTGCGCAACACGCACCACACCATTGTGGGTGGCGGCGGACACCAGGTGATGGACTCCATGGGCCACTTCTGGACTGGAAATCATGTGTTCTCGAGCGGCAACCTGGTTTCTGACCTCCTGCATAATTTCTTTCTGGAGACCGGCGCGCGCATGCACAAGCATCGCTGTTACCAGATGACGACCAACGCGGCGGCGCGCAATGTGATTGGCTACCTGATGGTTCGCGGCGGCGTGCACCAGGCGGCGTATGCCATGGCTCTGCGCAAGATCACCGGCGTCGAAATGACGAAGATGCTGCCCACACCCAACATCGATGATTCCAAGATTCCGGAAGCGCGCAAGTGGCAGGAAATCGGCAGTCACCGCAAGCTGTACACGTTCTCGGATACGGACTACGGCGATGTTGCCGGTGTATGGTCCGGTCC
>CAXTFT010000110.1:11851-12185 GCA_964243585.1 uncultured Terriglobus sp. | reverse complement strand
CCGTGGTTCTTTAGGCATTCCGGACTGGCGGACACTGCACACCGAACCATGTATACGAGCCGAACCCCTGTTCAATGGATATTGGTTCAACCGGCGTTATTCCCGCACCTGCTTTGCAGGCCGGTCATCTGTTGCAAATGCTAATCCCGCGCCGGGCAGTTGGCAAGGCAAGCGCCAGCACACGTCAGCGATGAGGCGGTCTATTGTGGGACTCCGTTGCTTATGCCACCTGAATGGGTTACGGCAGGGGCTTTGCCGAAGCGGTTACGGCAGGGGCTGACTCCCGTGCCTGCTGCACCAGGAGCTGAAGAAGCTGCACGCGCGTCATCGCGTA
>CAXTFT010000110.1:4914-11841 GCA_964243585.1 uncultured Terriglobus sp. | reverse complement strand
CATCTTGTCCGAGAGCGACAACAGGAAGTCGTAATGGTCGTAGTGGCGCGAGGCGTAATTCTTGTAAGCCTGCTGCACCAGCTTGCGGATGCGTCCGTCAATGTTCGAGCCGGAACCGAGGTTTTCTGCTGCAAGCAGGCCATTGGAATCAATGGTGAAGTAATGCGGAATGGCATTGATGCCGAACAGGTTGGAGAGCGAGTGGTCTGTGTCACGGAACTGGTTCCAGGTCATGCCGTTGGCTGCGATGAAATCTTTCCACTTCGCTTCGTCGCTGTCCCACGAGACGCTGATCAGTTCGAAAGGCTGCCCGGCGTACTGCTCCGCGAGCTTCTTCATGTGGGGCAGTTCCTGCTTGCAGGGGCCGCACCATGTAGCCCAAAAGTCAATCAACACAACGCGGCCGTTCATCTCGTCCAGGCTAAAGTGCTTGCCGGCCAAGGTAGTCACCACCATCGCCGGGGCCATGTTCTGCCGGGCCAGCTCCGGCTTTGTGGCAAAGTGCTGCGCACGCGCCAGCATTACGTCGTCTCTGCGGGTTTTCTCCGCGTATGTCTGGAAGGCTTCGGCCGCTTCCCCGTCGCGATGCAGGAGCGACAGCACCCGGCCGTTGTAGTAGTAGGCCGAAAGGGCGGAGGGCTCGGCTGCCGTCAACGCTGTGTTTGCATCTTCCAGCAGGTGGGTGTCGGGCTTTTTGTTGTTTACGCCTGCCAGCACGGCGCGGCCCAGCAGCAGCTTTGCGCGAATGTGATCGACAGGCAGGTCGGCAGCCGTGTCCATGTCGCGTGCGTACTGCACCGCGCGCTTCGTGTCGCGCACGCGCATCTCTGCCGCAATCATGCCCTCAAAGCAATCCATGCAGTGGCCGCCTGCCTTGCTGTTGGCTTTCTTCCACTGGTCTGCCGCGAGGTTTGCAAGCGAAGCATCGCGCGCATCGCGCTGAGCCTCCAGCTTCAACTTCTGAAATGCAGGGTCGCTCTCGTAGGCTGGACGGGACTGGCCGTGTACCCAACCGGGTGACACGAACCAGGACAGCATGAGCAAGGAAAGGAACGGGAAGGCATTGCAGCTTTTCACACAGGGAGACTACATGGAACCGCCCGGTGTGCAAAGAAGATTCGCTTACGGAACTGGCTAAACGGCGATGCGTTCCCGGTAGTCTTCGCTTAGCGCCTGGTCGAGCATATTTGAGAGCGAACTGGCGCGGTGGCGCGCTGCGTTCTCACTGCTGTCAAGCGAACGAAGCAGGTCGTGGTGACGCGCACGCAATTCTGTCAGTTCGTCCGCGATGTTCAGCGCCGCCAATACCGCGACGCGCAGCGAATCCACTGTGGCACCGTGCGCTGAGACGGCCCGCATTTTGCCATCCACAAGGTTCGCCAGCGCGGTGATATGTTGCGGGTCGACACCGCTGAGACGGTAGGTCTGGTCGTAGATTTCGACGGAAACCGAAGTGGTTGCTGCCCTGCTGCTCATCCCTGGAGGAGTCCTTCCGATTGTGCTACGTTGCAGGAGACCTAGACCAACTCGTCGAGCTGTTTCAGCATGGCATCCACACGCCCTTTGACCTGCTCGCGTTCCTGCTTCATGGCGTGAATCTCAGACGAAAGAGACGAGTTCTCAGAGGAAGCGACGTCCAGCAGCTCCTTCATGGCAGCCACCTCTGCTTCGGCACTGGCGCGCGCCTCACGCTCGCTGCGGATCAGTTCCACCGTGCGCAGAACGCGCTGTTCAAGTGCCTGAAACTCGTCGACGCTGATCGTGGTCGTTGCCATGGTGTTGCTCCTTCTCCCTGTGTGCAGATGTGTCGGTGTAAACGGCTACGCTCAAGCCGGAGTATAGAGCGCAGATTTGTGAATGGCAGAAGGCAATTCGCATTGGGGTACCTGATTCGACTCCCCTGTGCGCAAATACTTCTCTTTCGGTACTACTTTCGTTTCCAGGTCACGCCATTCTTACCGTCTTCCAGCAGTACGCCCTTTTCGGCAAGCTCGTTGCGAATGGCATCGCCGCGAGCAAAATTGCGGCGCTTGCGTGCGTCGTTCCGCTCTGCAATCAGTGCTTCAACCTGCTCATCACTGATGCTGAGCGAGGCCAGCATCTCAGGCGCGGCTTCACCGGCACGGCCTTCGGCTTCGGCCCATTCCATCGCGCTGCGCGAGATGGCCGCATCGCGGTCCGTCAGCACATCGAAGACCGCATCGAAGTTGGCAAGCAGTCGCTGGATGCCTTTGAGATTGCCACTGCCAAAGGTACCGTGATCGAGCGCGATGTTTGCGGCCCGCACAACATCGAACACCGCTGCACGCGCCTCTGCCGTGTTCAGGTCATTCTCGAGCGCGGCGTGGTACGCGGCAAACTTGGCGGCAATCACCGCTTCAAGATCGTCGCTGCCTCGTGCAGGCAGTGTGGTGTCTCCTGCTGCAGATTCCATGCGCTTGGCAAACGTGCGCAGGCGTTCGATCGCATTGGCACTTTCCGTCAGGCCGTCGAACGTAAAGTTCATTTGGTGCCGATAGGGCACGCTCAACAGCAGGAAGCGAATCGCCGACGCGCGGTAACCCTTCAGCAAGAGGTCCCGTAGCGTGTAGAAGTTGCCCTCGGACTTCGACATCTTCTTGCCTTCGACCAGCAGGAAGCGGACGTGAAACCAGTGCCGCGCAAAGGTGGCGTGGCTGGCGCACTCGCTTTGGGCGATCTCGTTCTCATGGTGCGGAAAGGCAAGGTCCTCACCGCCGCCGTGCAGGTCGAAATTGGGACCAAGGTGCTTCATCGCCATGGCGGAGCACTCAATGTGCCAGCCCGGCCTGCCGGTTCCAAGGGGCGTGTCCCAGGAGTGCTCGCCTGGCTTCACCGCTTTCCACAGGGCAAAGTCGCGAGCGGTGTCCTTCTCGTACTCGTCCACATCGACGCGGGCACCGTCCTCGATGCCTTCGAGGTCCTTACCGGAGAGCTTGCCGTAAGCCGGGAAGCGCGCAAGACGGAAGTACCATGAGCCATCCTCGGTCTTGTAGGCGATGTCCTGCGCGGCCAGCTGCTGGATCAGCGTGACCATCTCGCCGATGTTCTCCGTCGCACGCGCGATAATTTCGGGTCGCTCAACGCGCAGCGCATCCATGTCTTCGAAGAAGGCACGCTCGAACTTGATGGTGTACTCAGCAATGGGCAGGCCTGCTGCTGCGGCGTTGCGGATGATCTTGTCATCCACATCCGTGATGTTCATCACGTGCTTGAGTTGAAAGCCCTTCAGGCGAGCTGTGCGGCGTAGCACGTCCATGTGCAGAAAGGTGCGAAAATTGCCAATGTGGCCGTAGTCGTAGACAGTGGGGCCGCAGCAGTACATGCGCAGCGTGTTGTCTTCGGTAGCCGTCAGCGGCTCCACGCGGCTGCCCAGGGTGTTGAAGAGTTCGATCGCCATCCGGGCTGGTGTGTCCTTCAGGGTGACTTGCGCGCGCGCCCGGAGCGTTGCGCGTGGTGCGCAGTCTGCCGCCGCAGTCCCAGCCTGATTCTAGCCGAGGGAATCACCCGAACCCTCAGCCCAGCCGTAACTGCGGCGAAGCATTGAGCGATGCGGTCGCAAAGTTACCGTGGAGCAGCTTTGGCCACGCAGCCGCCGCGATCATGGCGGCGTTGTCCGTGGACAGCGCTGCGGAAGGAAAATGCACGGCGCGTTTTTGCTCCAACCCTGCCTCAACAAAGCGCACTCGCAACTCGCGGTTGGCTGCCACGCCACCGGAAACAACGATGGTTCCCGCATGGAAGTGGGTAGCCGCAGCAAGCGTCTGCCGGATCAGGTTGCCCACGACCGCATGTTGGAAAGACGCGATCAGGTCCAGCGTCTGCGAATCACAAAGGGAGCGCACCTCATCCAGGCTGGGCCTTTCAAGTTGTGTCACACCATTCCGCCGCAATTCTATGATCGGCTTCATGCCATGCGTTTCGACGTAGCGCAGGACCGCCGTCTTGATGCCGCTGAAGGAGAAGTCAAAGGTGGGGGCTTCCACTGTGCCGCGATTGATCTGTGTAAAGCGAAACGGCACCGCCTTTGGATCGCCGTACATGCTGAGACGATCGATCCATGGTCCGCCGGGATATCCCAGGCCAAGCAGCTTCGCCACCTTGTCGTAGGCCTCGCCTGCGGCGTCGTCAACGGTGCGTCCCACGTTGCGGTAACTCCACACGCCTGCTGTCCGTTGCGCCAGGTACAGGTGGGTATGGCCACCGCTGACAACCAGCGCAAGGAGAGGCTCGCCGTCGCCCCCAGGGTGCCCTGTAGCCTGCCCTGAGTCTGCCGACGGGTCTCCTTTTTGAGACATGGGATGCGCAGTCCCGGGGGTATAAGAATCCCGCGCCTCTTCAGGACGTGGGGCACCCGCAGCCGCTTGCATCAGCACCGCGTGAATGTGCCCCTCCAGGTGATTCACCGCGATGAGCGGCTTGCCCAGTCCAAACGCGTATGCTTTCGCAAACGAGATACCGACCAGCAGCGCCCCTGCCAGGCCTGGACCCGCAGTGACTGCGATGGCGGAGAGTTCTTCCTTTGAAACACCTGCCTGCCGCAGGGCCTCGCGCACGACCGGCACGATGTTGCGCAGGTGCTCGCGGCTGGCCAGTTCTGGCACCACGCCGCCATACAGCGCGTGCATTTCCATCTGCGACGCGACCACGTTGCTCAACACTTCGCGTCCGCCGCGAACGACTGCTGCCGCAGTTTCATCGCAGGAACTTTCTATTCCAAGGATGAGGCTGTCGCGCACAGGCGTGTCCATTCCGGATGTGGGCAGGTGCATCCCACTAGGATAGGACAGGATGAAACAGGATCTTAATACCGCCTTCGCTTCCAACGGGTTTCAAGCCGCACTGCACATTGTTGAAACACTCCGCGCAAAGGGCTTTCAGGCATATTTCGCCGGCGGCTGCGTCCGCGATCTGCTGCTGGGCATTGCACCGAAGGACTACGATGTAGCAACGTCGGCGACGCCGGAAAAGGTGCTGATGGGCTTCCATCGCACCTTCTCCGTCGGTATGCACTTCGGCGTCGTGATCGTCTGCACAGCCAACCGGAACGAAGGCTGCGAGGTGCAGACAGAGGTCGCAACCTTCCGCGCGGATGGCGTGTACACCGATGGCCGCAGGCCCGACGAGGTCAGCTATTCCGACACAGCGGAACAGGACGTCCTGCGGCGCGACTTTACCGTGAACGGCATGATGCTGGACCCGGTCGGCTTGACGCAGGAAACCCTGCACAGCCGTGTGCTGGACTTTGTCGGCGGCCAGCAAGACCTTGCAGAAGGCGTATTGCGCGCGATTGGAGACCCTGGGCGCCGCTTTCGCGAAGACAAGCTGCGCATGTTGCGCGCAGTCCGCTTTGCAGCCCGCTTCGGCTTTGTGATGAATCCGCAGACCTTGCAGGCGATCCAGCAGCAAGCCCCCACCATCAGTCAGGTCAGTAACGAACGTGTGCGGGACGAACTGACCAGGATGCTGACCGAAGGCCGTGCCCGGCTCGCCTTTGAGTTGCTGGATCAAACAGGTCTGCTGCAGCATGTGCTGCCAGAGGTCGCAGCGATGAAGGGCGTCGAGCAGCCGCCGGAGTGGCACCCGGAGGGTGACGTGTGGCTGCACACGCTGCTGCTGCTGCAAAAGCTGGAGGCAGGTGCAAAGCCGACGCTGGCATGGTCTGCACTGCTGCATGATGTGGGCAAGCCGCCCACGTTCCGCGCGCCCGACCCTGCGGAAGCAAGGCCGCGCATTCGCTTCAGCGGCCATGCGGAAGTCGGTGCAACCATGTCGCGGCACATTCTCAATCGTCTGCGTTTTTCCAATGACGATACGGACCAGATCGTCGCGTTGGTGGCCAACCACATGCGTTTCGGCGATGTGAAGAACATGAAACAGAGCACGCTGAAACGCTTTTTTCGCCTGCAAGACTTTCCGGAACACCTTGCACTGCACTGGCTCGACGTCACTGCCTCGCACAACCTGCTGGGCATGTACGATTATGCAAAACAGCACTATGAAGCCGCGCCCGTGGCAGACCACAAACCGGCGCTGTTATTGACAGGCCGTGACCTGATCGATGCCGGGCTGAAGCCGGGTCCGCGCTTCAAACAACTGCTCAGCGACATTGAGGACGCGCAACTGGAAGGCCGCATTCACACGCGGGATGAAGCGATTGACCTCTTGCGAAAGCTGCTAACGGCAGCAAGCAGCAATCAACCCGTGGAAGCTGCGGTTTTATGAGAACAGTGCTCGTGATCGGAGCCGGGATTGCCGGTCTGGCGGCCGCGGGGAAGCTGGTGGAAGCGGGCTGCCGTGTCACGCTGCTGGAAGCCAGCGGACGTGTGGGCGGGCGCATCCGAACAGCGTACGTGGACAGCGTGCCGGTAGAGCTTGGTGCAGAGTTCGTGCATGGCAAGCCGCCGGAGCTATTGGCGCTGTTGGACGAACTCGAGCTTGAAACGTATGAACTCGAGGGCGAGATGATTCGCCACTCCGCGGACGGCGAGTTGCACCTGGAAAGCAACAGTCCCGATGGTGAGAATGCCGGACTGTTCGCGTTGTTGGAACAGATGAGCGCGTGGAGCGACGCGCATGCTGAACAGGACCTGAGTTTTCTCCAGTGGCTCGCACAGGAAGGCATCGCACCCGAAGAAGCTGCCAGCGCAACCGGGTATGTGGAAGGCTTCAACGCTGCGGATGCAGGTGCCGTCTCCGTCCGTTCGCTTGCCCTGCAGCAGCACGCCGAAGACAGCATCGATGGGGACACGTCCTTCCACTTGACCAGCGGCTACTCGGCGCTGCCAGAGGCCCTTGCAACGCGACTCGTGAAGGCTGGTGCAGTGTTGCGGCGGAACAGCCCTGTGCTGGAGATCGCGTGGCAGCAGGGCAGCGAGGCGCAGCTCCAGGCGTTGCTCGGCCCGTTAC
>CAXTFT010000110.1:0-4904 GCA_964243585.1 uncultured Terriglobus sp. | reverse complement strand
GATGGGCAACGGCCTGTCCGAGCTGCTCGAAGGCGCCGCGACGGCCGAGCTCGTGTCGGTTATCGCGTTGCAGATCCGCACCGTTCCCGACGACGGCGCCGAACGCACCGCGTGGCAGCAGGGCAGCGTCACCGTGACACTCGCGTCCGGTGAAAACCTGCACGCTGATGGCGCTGTCATCACGCTGCCCCTGGGCGTGTTGCAGAGCGACGCGGTGCGTTTCACGCCTGCGCCGGCTGACGTGCTCCGCCACGCACATCGCATGCGCATGGGGCATGTTTGCCGTATCAGCCTCCTGTTCGGGCGAAGATGGTGGGCAGACCTGCCGCATCCACAGCACGAGGTCTTGCAGAGTTTGAGCTTCCTCCTTCCGGAAGAGCGGGTTGCCGGTGCGCACTTCAACGTCTTCTGGACAGGCTTTCCCTCGCTCGATCCAGTGCTGACGGCTTGGAGTGGCGGACCGTCGGCTGCGCACTTCGATGGACTCGATGACCACGCAATAGCACACATCGCGTGCGGCGATCTGGCAAGCATCTTCGGCGTCACGCAGGAAGAAGTGCTGAAACAAATGGTTTCGCATCATCGCCATGACTGGTCTGGTGATCCGCTCTCAAAGGGCGCGTACTCCTGGGTGCCTGCGGGCGCGGTGGACGCCTCCGCAGCGATGAATAAGCCTGTTGCAGACACTCTGTTCTTCGCAGGCGAGCATACCGACATCACCGGCCACTGGGGCACCGTCCACGGCGCGCTGCGTAGCGGTTTGCGTGCCGCCGCGCAGGTCATCGCATTGCCAGAAAGCACACGGAGCTGATTGCTTCACCGGCATCTTCGCCGTACCATCGCCCTAGATGGACTTTCTGAACAAGAAGCGCTTCGACAGCAAAGGCACGCCCGCGAGCGCGGATGCGGAGCGGCTGGTAAGTGCCAGCAGCATGGGCGAAGACGCTGCGTTTGAACTGAAGCTGCGGCCCACCCAACTGCGGGAGTTCATCGGTCAGGCCAAGGCAAAGGAGCAGCTCGCCATCGCGCTCGAAGCCGCCAAGAACCGTGGGGAGGCGCTGGATCATGTGCTGCTGTTTGGGCCGCCAGGTCTGGGCAAGACGACGCTGGCGACCATCATCGCCAACGAGTTGGGAGTAGGTTTCCAGCAGACCAGCGGTCCGGCGCTGCAGATTCAGGGCGACCTGACGGCAATCCTCACGAATCTGCGCGAGAAGCAGGTGTTGTTTCTCGATGAGATCCACCGCCTGCAGCCGGTCCTGGAAGAAAAGTTGTACACCGCACTTGAGGATTACAAGCTCGACATCATCATCGGGCAGGGTCCGGCCGCACGCACGCACGTAATGGAGATCCGGCCATTTACATTTGTGGCGGCCACGACCCGTCCCGGCCTGCTTTCCTCCCCGCTGCGGTCGCGCTTCGGCATTTTGTTGCGGCTTGAGTTCTACACGGACGATGACCTGCGTTACATTGTGGAGCGTTCGGCCGAGGTGCTGGGTGTCAGCATCGACGCGGACGGCGCGGCGGAGATCGCCATGCGGTCACGCGGCACGCCGCGCATCGCCAACCGGCTGTTGCGCCGTGTGCGCGACTTCGCGCAGGTGCGTGCGGCTGGCGTTATCGACCTGCCCACAGCGCAGGCTGCGTTGCAGATGCTGGAGGTGGATGCGCATGGATTCGACGAGCTAGATCGACGCCTGCTGCGTACCATCATCGAAAAGTACGACGGTGGGCCAGTCGGCCTGAACACGCTGGCCGCTGCACTGGCCGAGGAAGAAGACGCACTCGAAGAGGTGTACGAACCGTTCCTGATGCAGATCGGCTTTCTGGACCGTACACCGCGTGGACGGGTGGCGACGCGCCGTGCGTACGAACACTTCGGCATCCCTGTGCCTGTAAAGACAGGCCAGTACGACCGGCCGACGCTCTTTGAGTGAGCGTGGTTGCTACAGGTAGATAACCTTACCTGGCCGAGGAAGCTTTTGCAGGGGTCGGTCGCTTTTTCATTTTTGCCGGTGGTGAGAATGGTGCGGCAGCCTGTTGCGCGGCGGGGAGTACATCGCTCTGCTGCTGCAGCGTCGCCTGCAGTTCAGCCACGCGTTTTTCCTGTGCTTTGGCTGCGTTCAGCACGGCATCACCCAGGTCTCGGCGGGCGCTGTCCAGCAGCGTTGCCGCCTGCTCAAGGGCTGTACTCTGATCTCGCGGTGCCGCACCGTGCGCCGCAATGGTCACGCGTAGAAGGACGCTGTAGAGCGCATCAAGATTTAGCAGCACCGGCAGGGAAGCCGTCACGGAGGCCGGTGCCGTATCTGCCGCAGTCAGTAAAGGCGGCAGTGTTGTTTGAAGATCCTTTTGCATGGAAAGGAGGTTTGCATCGACCTCATTGCGGACTGTGCTTGAACCCTTCCATCGATTCAGGTCAACCGAACTGCCTGCACTTGCCACGCTGGCCAGCGCGGGCTGTAGCAGTGAAGAAGGGGCTTGGCCGTTACCTGTCTGGACAGGTAAAGGCTGCTGCGCACCGCAGTGGCCCAGCAGGCACAGGCTAAGCAGACTCAGCGGAAAAGAAAGTTGCATCATCACTCCTAAGTTGCCGCCCGCTCAAGCGCATGCGTACAAGCCGAATGCCCAAAGCAAAAGGAGCCGCAAGGCTCCTTTTGCTTTGGGCTGGTATGAAACTACGAAGCAGATTCGACGGCAACCAGCTGGGGCTGCTCGGCACGTGCTTCACCGGATTTGCCTTCGCCGGGCTTGCGAATGTCGATGCCGCCCTTGAAGAAGGCACCGTCTTCGATAGAGATACGTGCTGCGATCACATCCCCAGTCAAGGAACCTTCGCTGCGAATGTCGATCCGGTCGCTGGCCTGGCAGTTGCCACGTACCTTGCCGAGAACAACAATTTCGCGCGCATTGATGCTTGCCGCCACCTGGCCATTCCGGCCGACAGTTACACGATTGCCTGGCAGGGTGATGGTGCCTTCGATGCGACCATCGATGTAAAGCGACTCCGACCCGGTGACTTCACCCTTGATCGTCAGGCTTTTGCCAATAGTAGCCTGTTCGCCCGTGGCGGTTGCTGCCTGGGGAGCTGCGGTGCGGCTGGTGGGCTGCTCGAAAACAGGTGTGCTGGCCGCGGGAGTGGGCCGGATCGGTTCGGGGGTGGCGGGAGTGGCATTGCCGGAGCCGGGAGTATTGGGTTTCCACATGAGCTTCTTGGGTGTCCTTTCGGCTTGGAGATCCGGGCGGGAGCGGGCGGGTACGCCGGGCCGTCGCGCAGAGATGTCTTTCGGTATCTTACCCTGCTCACTTGCACGCAGATTCTGCTCCTTCGCGGAAAACTCTTCTGAATCGCCATGGAATCGAGGTGGGTACGCGAAGATACTTTCGCCATTGCCTGCAGCGGCGATGTTTGCCATTGCTTTGTGCGCGGGTTACTCTCAGCCCGTATGCTTCTTCGCATGGCATCTGGCATTGTTGCGGTGGTAATTTTTGCCGTGCCGCTGAGTGCGGCACCGCCAAAGGTGCACACCGTGGTTCTGGGGCCAGTACGTCGCGTGCCGTTTGTTGCCGCTGATGTTGCACGTGAGGCAAAAGAAGACGAAGCAGGCACACTGCGCATCCGTGGCCTCTACATTGATGACAAACTGAAAGAATGGACCACCGGCGACCAGCACGACGTAACCGACCGCAGCTTTGTCACGCGCCGCGTTCTCCATGTGAACGACACCATCCCCGGCGAGAAGAGCGGACGCTGGGTGTGGCAACCCGGACCATGGCTGCTGATTGATCGCGTTTCCGGCCGGGTCACGGCGCTGCACCTGCCGGACTTTGACGGCAGTATCAGCGACGTGGTCTGGTACCGCGACTACGCGGCTTACTGCGGCGTTCACATGGCGGCGCGGGGTGGAGGTCTGAGCGCTACGGTCTGGCAGATTGGCGCGCGCCGCGCCGCGCTGCAAAAGGTTATTGCCCCCTGGCCTCAGCCGGAACGTGTTCGGCCAGTGTGCTCGCCAGCTGTATGGCAGCGAGAACCCATGCGCGTAACGCTGCGCGCCAGCGGTGGTGAGCCGCTGCAGTTCAGCGTGACCGGCACCTCTGCGCTGCTGGTAGAGGATGGTGAAGGTGGCGATGATGACAACTGAGATAACCTACCCTGCTGCCGCACCGCTCGATCTGGACGCACTGTTGCAGGACGCGGCTGTGGCCCACGGCCACCTGTGTGCCGGGCAGGTGCTGGGGGTACGCATGGCGATGCATGCCTGTCAGCTGCTTGGAGTCGCGGAGCCACGCGGACGTGACCGGAAACGCCTGGTCACTTTTGTGGAGATCGACCGCTGTGCAACGGATGCCATCGGTGTCGTCACCGGGTGCCGGTTAGGCAAACGTGCCCTCAAGTTTGTCGATTGGGGTAAGATGGCCGCGACTTTTGTCGATCTGCAGCGGATCGTGGGTCAGGATGTCTACAGCGGCATTCGCATTGCCGCGCGCGAGAGTTCACGCGATCTCGCCCGTTCACGTTTTCCTGAAGTGCTCGACAAAAATCAGCAGCAGATGCGTGCCTACCGCGACTTGAGCGACGAAGATTTGTTTGCTGTCCAGCAGGTAGAGGTGACCCTGTCACCGAACGAGTTTCCCGGCTACAAGGGCGGTCGTCTTGCCTGCTCCATTTGCGGCGAGGGCATCAACTACCGCCGTGAAGTTGTTCGAGAGGGGCGGGTCTTATGCCAGGGCTGTGCCAATCCAGGCGAAAGGTATTACCGAGTCGTAGAAGACCCGGCCTAAAAACCAAGCCGTTGCAACCAAGACGTTTATTAGTAAATAAACGAAAGGCCGATGCGAAATTGCATCGGCCTGAGGTTCACATACGGAATCGATTTACCGGCGATAGCCGCCGCGTCCACTAA
>CAXTFT010000109.1:0-12290 GCA_964243585.1 uncultured Terriglobus sp. | reverse complement strand
CGGTTTGCTAAACCGTTATAGGGTCAAAAGCTCTATCGGGGGTTCGAATCCCCCATCCTCCGCCACTCAGTCCTGTTCCTTCACTCACTGTGGCTTCTTACGTTTGAAAGCCCGCCAACAGCGGGTTCTTCTGTGCCGCTAGCAGCAAAAGCTTCCACACTGTGAAGTTCGACCCTGGGCTTGACGCCGTGCTTGCCGATCGTTCGCAGGCTGCGGGCGTGAAAGACACAACAAACGCCGAATTGCTACCGGCCCTTGCCAACCGCGTGGTTGTGGACAATACCCGGAACTTCTACATCATCAGCAAATGTGACGGCATGCTCCGGATTGTGACCGGGGTCGCCAGCAACTGAGCAAAGCGGCTAAGCTGCTACTGGTGCAGCCCCGCACGGACTCAGGCTGGTTCTGCCTGCGAGGAAACGGAAAGGCCAAGAATGGAACAGCAAACAAGGGTGTTCTACGGCTGGTGGATTGTACTGGCTGCGTTCCTGAACCTGTTCTTTGCCGTCGGCATTATTTTCTACGGCTTCCCCGTCTTTTATCCCTCGTTTGTGTCTTCCCTCGGCTTCAATCGCACGCAGGTGACACAGGGCTTCTTTCTTGGATTTCTTACGATTGGGTTGCCAACAGGGCTGCTGACGGGTGTGCTGATCGACAGAATCGGCACGCGCTGGGTCACCCTTGCCGGTGCGCTGCTGACAGGACTTTCACTTATTCTGATGGGTTTCATGCACCACTTCTGGGAGTACCAGGTGCTGTGCATTGTTGAGGTGATCGGTTACGTGCTTTCAGGGCCCATACCAAATCAGGTACTGGTCGCACAGTGGTTTCGCGCCAGGCGTGGACGCGCCATGGGGCTCGCCTATCTGGGGCTGGGGCTGGGTGGCGCTGTGGCGCCCCCGGCTATTAACGCCATGATCCATGCGTATGGCTGGCGCCATTCGATCATCGCGATGGGGGCATCGATCATCGTGGTGCTGCTGCCAGTCGCGGTGTTCCTGACGCGGTCATTGCCGGCGGAGATGGGGCTAAACCCCGATGGTGCGCCGGGCGTGTTGGTGGTGCAGTCAAAGACCAGCAACTCTGTCTGGGGTGTGGTAGGTACCGCCCTGCGCGACCGCAACTTCTGGCTGATCGTGGTGGGTTCTTCGCTTGTGATCGGCGCCATGAATGCCGTGATTCAGCACTTCATCCTGTACCTGCGCAGCCTTGGTCATGCCGCACCTTCCACGTATCTTTCCCTGTTGCTGTTGGCCAGCCTGGGCGGACGCGTCATCGTCGGGTACATTGCCGATCGCTTCCGTAAAAAGAACATTATGGCTCTGTTTTACCTCCTGCTGGGGCTTTCTATTCCGTTGCTGTTTCTTGCCAGACAGCCCGCCGCGGCTGTGATCTTTGCAGTGGTGTTTGGCTTCTCGATGGGTGCGGATTACATGCTGATTCCGCTAGTCACGGCAGAGTGCTTCGGCCTGCAGTCGCTTGGTAAACTGCTGGCGCTGATCATTGTGGCGTACTCCATCGGTCAGTGGGCCGGACCTTACATCGCTGGCCGCATCTTCGATGCGCGGCATAGTTACGATCTGGCATGGCAGGTGATGACCTGCGCGGCAGTGCTGGGTGCCGTGGCGATCTTTGCCATTAGAAAGCGCCCGGTGCATGCAAACGCCTGAACATTTAGAAGAGACTCGAACTCATAGGAGCACAGATGGCAGAGAAGCGTGTCGGCATCATCATGAACGGCGTCACCGGGCGCATGGGTTTGAACCAGCACCTGATTCGATCGGTGCTGGCGATTCGTCAGGGGGGCGGTCTCCCCATCGGCAACGGTGATGTCATCATGCCGGACCCGATCCTGGTGGGCCGCAACGAAGCGAAGATCAAAGCCATTGCCGATGCACATGGGCTGACCCGCTACACCACCGATCTGACCGGCGCGCTAGCGAACGAAGACGACACCATTTATTTCGACGCGGGCACAACCGGCCTGCGCGAAGAGTTTGTGTCACAGGCCATCGATGCCGGCAAACACGTGTATTGCGAGAAGCCGCTTTCGACCAGTGTCGAGTCGGCACTGCGGCTGGCGAAGAAGGCGGCGCAGGCCGGCGTGAAGCAGGGCATCGTGCAGGACAAGCTGTTTCTGCCCGGCATTCGCAAGCTGAAGCGCCTGGTGGATTCAGGCTTCTTTGGCCGCATCCTTTCTGTGCGTGGGGAATTTGGTTACTGGGTCTTCGAGGGCAACTGGGGCGGCCAGCCTGCGCAACGGCCCTCGTGGAATTACCGCAAGGAAGACGACGGCGGCATCATCCTGGATATGTTCTGCCACTGGCGTTACGTGCTGGACCACACCTTTGCGCCGGTAGAAGCCGTGTCGTGCATGGGCAAGATTCACATTGGCGAACGCGTCGATGAAGCGGGCAAAATTTACACTGCGACGGCGGATGATGCGGCGTATGGATCGTTCCAGCTAGGCGGCGACATCTTTGCGCAGATCAATTCGTCGTGGACCACTCGCGTGTATCGCGATGAGTTGTTCAATCTGCATGTGGACGGCACGGAAGGCAGCGCCATTGCCGGTCTGCGCGACTGCAAGACGCAGCACCGTGTGAACACGCCACGTCCCACGTGGAATCCGGACCTGCCGAACCCCTTCAAGTTCCGCGAGCACTGGCAGGAAGTGCCGGACAACACTACGTACGAGAACGCATTCAAGGTGCAGTGGGAGTTGTTCCTGAAGCATGTGGTGCTGGATACGCCCTTTCCACACACGTTTGTGGATGGTGCGCGCGGCGTGCAGCTTGCGGAACTCGGATTGAAGTCGTGGGAAGAGCGGCGCTGGCTGGACGTGCCCGTGATCGACGACGCCGAAGTGCTGAAGGCGTAAGTCATGGCAGACCTGAAGCGACTGAGCCTGAACCAGGCAACGGTGCAGAACTGGAGCGTGCGGCAGGCGGTGGAAGGGTGCGCGCGTCACGGCATTCCATCCATAGCGCTGTGGCGGCACAAGATTGCAGAGGCTGGGATCGACGCCTGCGTTCAGCATGTCCGCGATGCCGGCCTGCATGTGTCCAGCGTGTGCCGTGGCGGCATGTTTGTTGCGCCAACCGCCGAGGAGCGCAGGGAGCGGATCGCGGACAACTTTCGAGCGGTAGATGAAGCGGCTGCACTGCAGGCGGATTCCCTGGTCATGGTGGTGGGAGCCATGCCCGGCGTTGCGATTGTCGATGCACGCGGCATGGTCGAGGAAGGCATGGCTGCACTGGTGCCGCACGCGCGCGAACGTGGCGTGCGCATCGGCCTGGAGCCGCTCCATCCCATGTATGCCGGGGACCGATCGGTGCTGAACACCATTGACCAGGCGCTTGCCGTGGCAGCGCCGTACTCCCCGGAAGAAGTTGGAGTCATTCTGGACACCTATCACTTTTGGTGGGATCCGGAAGCGTACCAGCAGATTGAGCGCGCGGCGGGGCGCATCTTCGGCTTTCATGTGTGCGACTGGATTGTGCCGCTGCCTGACATGCTGCTGGGCCGCGGCATGATGGGCGATGGAGCCATTGATAATCATGGTTTCCGCAAGGCTGTAGACGCCGCCGGTTACGACGGGCCTATCGAGGTGGAGATCTTCAACCAGGCGCTGTGGGACACGGATAGTGACGAAGTGCTGGCCACCGTGGTGGAGCGCTTCACAAGGCTCGTGTAGTTAGGAAGATAACGATGAACGTAGACAGGCAAAGAACAGCAGCGCAGCTTGCACCTGCAGTGACGCGGCTGTTTCAGCTGGCCGCGAATAAGACGCAGCGTATCGCCGCTCGCTGGCAGACAAGCATGGGCGCACCCGTGGTGACGCGCGCCGGTGCCTACGTGGGCCGCAACTGGACGCAGTGGACGCAGGGCTTTGCGTACGGCAATGCGATCCTTTGCTACGACATCACACGCGACAAAAACCTTCTTGAAATTGGCAGAGAGAACACCGTGCGGTACATGGCAGAGCACGTCACGCACATGGGCGTGCATGACCATGGCTTCAACAACCTGTCTACCTACGGTCAGTTACGCCGATTGATGCGCGAGGGCGCGCTGGAGCACAACCCATGGGAGATGCACTTCTACGAGCTTGCGCTGAAGACCAGCGGTGCGGTCCAGGCTGCGCGGTGGACGGACCTGCCGGAAGGGCAGGGCTTCATCCACTCATTCAATGGAGCGCACTCGCTCTTTATCGACACGATGCGGACAGTGCGCATCTGCGGCGTTGCGCACCTGCTTGGGCACACGCTGCTGGAGGAACAGGACCGCGCCGTCTCGCTTCTCAAGCGCCTTCTGCTGCACGCAAGGGCGTCCGCAAAGTTCAACGTGTACTACGGCGAAGGCCGCGACAGTTATGACACGCCGGAACTGCGCGGCCGCACCGTGCATGAGGCTGTCTTCAATCCGAAGAGCGGTACGTTTCGCTGCCCATCCACGCAGCAGGGCTACTCTGCTTTTTCCACGTGGACTCGCGGGCTTGCGTGGGCCATGCTGGGCTACGCGGAGGAACTGGAGTTCCTGCAGACCCTGCCACACGCAGACTTCGAAGCCGTCGGTGAGAGCAAGGCTGAAGCCCTGAAGCTGATGGAGGGCACAACCCGCGCAACCTGCGACTTTTTCATGGCGCAGGGCTCGGCAAGCGACGGCATCTGCTACTGGGATACGGGTGCACCGCATATGCATCGGCTGGGCGACTGGAAGGGCCGTCCCGCAGATCCGTTCAACAGCTTTGAACCGGTCGACTCTTCCGCGAGTGCGATTGGCGCGCAGGGTTTACTGCGTCTTGGCACCGCATTGCGGGATGAGCGCTACCTGCAGGCCGGGCTTGCCGTTGCGGCTGCGCTGCTGCAGGAACCCTATCTTTCCACCTCGCCGGACCACGAGGGGATCCTTCTGCACAGCATCTACCACCGCCCCAACGGATGGGATTACACGCCGCCGGGTGCAGCCGTTCCGCAGGGTGAATCCAGCATGTGGGGCGACTACCACATGCTGGAACTGGGGCTGCTGCTGCACCGCATGGCGCAGGGTAAGTACTACACGTTCTTCGACTAACCACTTACGGAACGGGGCCGCGCAATGCACGAAACAGCAGAGAACAAGGGCAAGGTCGCGGTGGTCACTGGCGGCGCGCGCGGCATTGGCCAGGGTGTTGCGAAGCATCTTGCCGCGGCGGGCTTCCACCTGGTCATTACCGGCAGGCGCGACCGCGCGGATGTGGAGGATGCCGTCGCGATCTTGCGGGCAAGCTGCTGTTATCCGGAGCAGGTGGTGCACTATGCCGCCGCCAATGTAAGCAGTGCAGACGCACGTACAGAGCTCCTGCGGACTATTGATAAGCAATTCGGGCGGCTGGACGTGCTGGTCAACAACGCGGGCATTGCGCCGCGCGTGCGTGCCGACGTGCTGGAGGCGACCGAGGAAAGTTTCGACGAACTGATCTCGGTCAACTTGAAAGGGCCATACTTTCTGACGCAGGCGGTTGCTCGCTGGATGGTGCAACAGCAGGCAGCAGGCAGCGAGCGGCGAACCATCGTCAACGTCAGCTCCGTCTCAGCCACGGTTGCCAGTATCAATCGCGGCGACTACTGCATCAGCAAGGCCGGCGTCGCCATGGCCACGAAGCTTTGGGCGTCGCGATTGACACAGCATGGCATTGGCGTCTTCGAGGTGCAGCCCGGGGTCATCGCGACCGACATGACCGCGGGTGTGAAGAGCAGGTACGACGCCCTGATGGATACGGATCTCCTGCTGGAAAAGCGGTGGGGCACGCCGGACGATGTCGGCACCGCAGTCGCCATGCTGGTGTGTGGCAAGCTGCCCTATGCGCCGGGCGCAACCCTGGTGCTGGATGGCGGCATGACGCTACCGCGGCTGTAAACCTGCGTGGCTAGGCGCGGCCTGGCACTTTCCAAATGGCTCGCCTTCGGTTACAAAGGAAGATATGCAGACGTTCCGCTCTCAGGCCGCGCCCAGTTGTTGTTGCCGCTAGATCGAGCCGCGTCTCTTCCTGCCTGTTCCACGTGATCTGCCGCTTCCTTTAGAAGGATTGATACTCGCCGTATGCACCTCTGCTCCCGCACGCGTTGTTGTTGCCGCTGACTTGCCAGTTTGCGCAGGATTGGAAGTTCGCGTCCTGTGAAGCACCAGTCAACAAACGCAAAACAGGGAACACCTTGAATCTGGTCAACCGTTCATCTGCCTTCATCTTTTTGTTTGCCTCTGCCACCATGTACCCGCTTGCCGCGCAGGTGGTGGGCAGCACGTTGCGCGGCGTAGTCGCCGACCCGGTTGGCGCGGCTGTGCCGGGTGCACCAGTAGTTATTCGCAATGACGAAACAGGTACAGAGCGCCGCCTGCTGACCGACACCGCCGGCCGTTACGCGGCACCTTCCTTGCCGGTGGGCACGTACACCGTAGTGGTCACCGCCGCGGGTTTTGCACCGGAGCGCCACAAGGGCGTGGAATTGAGCGTAGGTCAGGCGCTGGAATTAGATCTGACTCTGCGGGTGGCGTCGTCCGCGGAGGAAGTCACGGTGTCAGACGCTCCTGCAACCGTGAACCTTTCCAATGAGCAGGTGTCCGGGCTGGTCAGCGAGCGCCAGGTGAAGGACCTGCCGCTGAACGGCCGCAGCTACGACCAGTTGATCACGCTGAACCCGGCGACGGTCAACTACACGTCGCAGCGTGCAGGCTCCATCGGCACATCAAATTCGTCGGTCGGCAACATGTTTTCCGTATCGGGCCGGCGCCCGCAGGACAACCTGTATCTGTTGAACGGCGTGGAATACACCGGCGCATCGTTGATCAACGTGACACCTGGTGGCACCAGCGGCCAGCTGCTTGGGGTCGAAGCTGTGCGTGAGTTCAACGTGGTGGCCGACACTTATGGTGCAAGCTACGGCAAGCGGCAGGGTGCGCAGATCAGCATCGTGACGGCGTCTGGTACCAACCGTCTGCACGGCTCCGTGTATGAGTACCTGCGGAACTCTGCACTGGATGCGCGCAACTACTTTGATACAGCGCAGAAGCCGCGTTTCCAACGGAACAACTTTGGAGCAGCACTGGGCGGCCCCATCCGGCACGACAAGGTTTTCCTGTTTGGCAATTACGAAGGCTACCGCCAAAACCTGGGACTCAGTAACCTGACGCTGGTTCCCAACGCTGCTTCGCGTGCAGCCGCCGCGCCTGCGGTGCGGCCTTTCCTTAACTTGTGGCCGGTGGCGAACGGCCCGGACCTTGGCGGCGGCATTGCGCTGGCCTATTCGTCGCCCACCCAGCGCATTCGTGAAGACTTTGGTACGGCGCGGGTCGATGCCAACCTTTCACCCAACGATCTGCTGTTCGGCGTGTACACGGTGGATGACTCGATTGCACACACGCCCACGCAGAACCCGCTTTCCATTATTGACGAGTCGCTGCGGACCCAGGTGACCAGTGTGCAGGAGCAGCATGTCTTCACGCCGCGCCTGCTGAACACGGCGCGCATCGGTGTGTCGCGTGCGTCGTTTTATTTCGTCGGCTCTGTCCCGGCCGACGTGCAGGTGGTGGCAGGCACCTTCGTCCCCGGACGTTCCGTGGGAGCCATCGTGATCGCGGGTTCGACCGGCTCGAACGCTACCGGCCAGCTCAGTGCTGCGGGGACCAATGTGGGCAGCAACAACGCCCTGGCACGCACCATTTATACCGTGGACGACCACATCTTCTACACGGCAGGCAAGCACCAGATTGAGGCCGGCGTTTGGGCGCAACAGGTGCGCTCTGTGGGCATCCTGGCACAGCAGCAGAATGGCCAGGCAAACTTTGCATCGCTCGCAGCGTTTCTGGCGGGGACCATGCGTAACTTCTCCTACGTACCCACGCCCACGCAACTCGGTTTTCGTACTTCCATGCTGGCCACCTACCTCGAGGACAAGTGGAAGCCGACGCCCGCACTTGAAATCAGTGCCGGTTTGCGGACCGAATCGACGGACGGATTCAACTCGCCCGACGGCAAGGCACCCGCGTTTGAGTACACCAACGGCGTCATCAACGCGACACCCACCGTAGGAAAGCGGGGTCTGCTGGTAAACCGCGCAAAGCTGCTGTGGGAGCCGCGCATCGGCCTGGCGTGGCGGGTGAGTGAAGACGGCAGGACCGCTATACGCGCCGGCTTTGGCGTGCATCGCTCGCTGTTGGACAACCTGGACTACCGCTTTGACTCGTCGCCGCCGTTCAACACCATCCTGACCTACAGCAACGTGTCCATCACCAACCCGACCGCCGGTTCCGCAGGGCTGATCTCGCCGCACACCGTGCAGAACGACCTGCCCACGCCGCTTGTGTACACCTGGACGCTGCGTGTAGAGCGCCAGTTGACCCAGGGGCTTTCGCTCACTGCGGGGTACATCGGGTCCAAAGGCGACAAGCAGATTCTGTCCTCAAACCAGAATGAGCCGGCATCCATCACCTGCACCAACAACTGCCCGGCAGGTGTGCCCAACGGCACACGCTATTACCCGACCACCGTGCGTCCACAGCCCGGCCTTGCCAACACCATCTCGTGGATCACGGGCGGCTACAGCAATTACAACGCGGCTGTCTTCGACCTGCGCCAGTCCACGCGGCACGGCTTGCAGTTTCGTGCGGTGTACACCTACAGCAAGAACCTGGACAACGGCACGGCGTGGAACACCAGCGTATCCTCGAACACGCCCGCGTTTGTGTCCTACCCGAAGCAGCCCTCGCTCGATTACGGCCTGGCCGCCACCGACGTGCGCAACATTGCCGCGTTCAACAGCACCTACGATCTGCCGCTTGGGCACGGCCACACTTTCTTCCACGACGCGGTAGGCGCACTCGACCATGTCGTCAATGGCTGGTCCGTGAGCAACATCGTCACCGTGCAAAGCGGCCTGCCGTTTACACCGCAGCTTGGCTACAATCCCACCGGTTCCGGTGACAGCCGCAATCCTGTACGGCCTGACATCAATCGCGCCTTCACGGGGCCGCTGTACAGTGGCGGCGGATCGGCCCAGCGGGCCGCGCGCTTCTTCAATCCCGCAGCATTCAGCGCGCCCGCATATGGAACGGTCGGCAACCTGGGCCGCAATACGCTTACGGCGCCCGGA
Source organism: uncultured Terriglobus sp. (assembly GCA_964243585.1). Taxonomy (GTDB): domain Bacteria; phylum Acidobacteriota; class Terriglobia; order Terriglobales; family Acidobacteriaceae; genus Terriglobus. The sequence goes on along the minus strand of CAXTFT010000109.1, from coordinate 3,159 downwards.
TTCGTGGACTGGGATATCTCCGTGCGGAAATCCACGCGCATCGGTGAGCGCCTGGACGCGCAATTCCGCGTGGACGCTTTCAACCTGGTGAATCACACGAACCTGAGCCAGCCGAACCCGGTGGTCTTCAGCGCCGGTCCAACGCAGGCGCCCGAGCCAACTTCGCCCCAGGTAGCCGATCCACGGAAGGCAGCAGTTGTGGCCAGCACCAGCGCGGGCCTGATTACGTCGGCAGCCACATCGCGGCAGTTGCAGATCAGCCTCAAATTCAGCTTTTGACGCTGACCGCGATGTGCACGCGCGGAAGTACAGCAGGCATGGACCCTGCGATACTGTTCCTGTGAAGACGGTCCTTGTAACAGGTGCTGCGGGCTTTATCGGATCACACTTGCTGGATGCCTTGCTGCTGCGTGGAAGCATAGTGCGCGGTCTGGACAATTTTGCGACCGGACGCGTTGAAAATCTTGCGCATCTGCGGGGACGGATTCAGTTTGTGGAAGCCTCCCTGCTCGACGGCGAAGCGCTACGCCATGCGTGCGAGGACGTGGACGTGATCTTCCACCAGGCTGCGCTGCCTTCCGTACCACGCAGTGTGAGCGATCCGCAGACCTCGCACCGGACCAATATCGAAGGGACCTTTGCCCTGCTGGAAGCGGCGCGCGCGGCCGGTGTGCGACGGGTGGTCTATGCCGCGTCCAGTTCTGCGTATGGCAACCAGCCGGGATTTCCGCGGGTCGAGACCATGCGTCCGCAGCCGCTTTCGCCCTATGCCGTGCAAAAGCTCACGGGTGAGCTGTACCTGCAGAGTTACGCGGCGGTCTTCGGCATGGAAACGGTTTCGCTGCGCTATTTCAATATCTTCGGCCCCCGGCAGGTGCCGGATTCACCATACTCCGGCGTCATGGCAAAGTGGATTCTGCAACTGCAGCAGGGAAAGCGACCCGCGATTTTCGGTGACGGCGAACAGGGACGCGATTTCACCTACATCGACAACGTAGTGCAGGCGAACCTGTTGGCAGCCGATGCGCCTGCTATGGAGGTCTCCGGCCATGTGTTCAATGTGGCCTGCGGTGAGCGGCACACCCTCAATGAAACCTACCGTGTCATCGCACGGCTGCTCCGCAGCGGACTGGAGCCGGAGCACCTCCTGGAGCGACCGGGGGACGTGCGTGACTCGCTGGCCGACATCAGCGCAGCACAACAGGCATTTGGTTACACACCCTTGGTCGGCTTTGAAGAAGGGCTGCGGCGCACCGTCGACTGGTACCAGCAGAACCTATCCGCGGCCTGACCGGTTCTGCTACCCAAAGAGTAAAGGGACGCGCTCAAGGCGCGTCCCTTTTGACATCTAGCTGGATTAGCGGGCTTTGCCCACGGTAAACATCTGCTTGCAGGTCTGCACAAAGTGCCTTGCGCCGGCCGGTGTGGGTACGGTTCCAGACAGGATTTTTTCGTAGCCGATACCCTTGCCGTAATAAGACTCTGTGTCTCCGTTGTTCTGGTTGATCACATCGCCCGTCAGATCGACGCCGGCAAACAGGCCCTTGGAGCGCGAGTAGGTCAGGAACTCAGCGGAGGCCAACGCGGTGGTGGCTGCCTGCGAATTACGGCCTACCGGGCCTGCCGATGCCGCAAGGTCGCCGCCCAGCTTCACTTTGTCATGCAACATAGCATCCATGCTCTTGCGGCTGGTTCCAACCAGTACCAGGTCGGTCGACTGCCCACCGATCTGCAGACCGAAACTTGCGCCGGTTACCTGGATGAATACAGGAGCGCTCCAACCAGTCGGTGTGCGGCACGTCGCCACGCCCTGGCCATATTGTCCGCCCACCAGGAATGCTCCCTTTTTGAAGCCGGGGACCACCGCAATGCAGGTGGCCTTGGAGGCGATTTCGAACGGAACGCCCTTGTCGGGTGTTGCCATCAGTTCGTGCAGAACGGCATGGGCTGCATTGATGCGGCCATCAAGCTTTGCGACACTCGAACCTTCAGCAGCAGCCATGCCTACGCAAGTTGCGGCGGTACATGCCACAGCAACGAATTTCTTCATCATTATCACTTCCTCCATAGACGGTAACTTCTACTTGGATGCGGAGATGGCGGCGTTTGTTGACGCATGGCCTTAAAAAAGTAAATTTGCGTCCTTTGCTACAACGTCGGCAAGACTTCGGTGCGTTCGCGTCCACTCGAACTTGAATCCCTTTAGCGGCTATGGCAGTCCAAAGCGTGAACTCAGGAAGAGTTCCTGGATCGAGGCAAAGCAATGAGCGTAAACGGGATAACGGAAGCCGTACAGCGGGAAACAGTGGTGTCGCTGCGCGGGTGGCGCGAACGCGTGGAGCGTCGCGAAGCCCGCGTCGGGATCGTGGGCCTGGGTTACGTCGGCCTGCCGCTTACCCTGTTGTTTGCTGGCGAGGGTTTCCGCGTGACCGGCTTCGACGTGGACGTCAACAAGATAGACACCCTGAATCGCGGTGAGAGCTATATCTGGCGCATTGATCCTGAGCATATCCAAACTGCCCAGGCGAAGGGCCTTCAGGCAACAGGCGATTTCTCGCACGTTGCGGAAATGGATGCGGTTTTGATCTGCGTGCCGACACCGCTGACGGAGCATCACGCGCCTGATTTGAGCTATGTGGAGGCGACCGTCCGGTCCATTGCGCCGTACGTGCGGGCCGGCCAGCTAATCGTTCTGGAGAGCACGACGTATCCCGGGACCACGGAAGAGATCGTGGTGAGAATCCTCTCAGAAAGCGGAGGGCAGCGCGGCGTTTCAGTGAAAGTTGCAGACACCGGCAATGACCGCATCGACGGTGTGCTGGTCGCTTTTTCGCCGGAGCGGGAAGATCCCGGCAACATGGTCGTACCGCGCCGCGACATTCCTAAGGTAGTGGGCGGCATGGAGCGGCTGGCCACAGAAGCTGCCTGTGCGCTCTACGGCGCCATTTTTACGCGGACGGTACCCGTCTCGTCGCCTGCCACCGCAGAGATGACCAAGCTGCTGGAGAACATCTACCGCTCGGTGAACATCGCGCTGGTCAACGAGATGAAGCAGCTGTGCATGGGCATGGGTGTCGACATCTGGGAGGTGATCGACGCCGCGGCTACCAAGCCCTTCGGCTTCCAGCCGTTCTATCCCGGCCCCGGCATCGGCGGGCA
>CAXTFT010000108.1:255-12506 GCA_964243585.1 uncultured Terriglobus sp. | reverse complement strand
CTCTCCGCGCACTTGGGACAAGGTGTTGCCTGCGCTGCACGCGGCGGGTTACCGCACTTACGCGCCTTATCTGCGTGGGTATGGAGAGACGGAGTTTCGTTCGCCATTATTTGGACGCAAACCCCGGCACACCGGCCAGCCGGTTGCGTTTGCGCAGGATGTAATTGATCTGGCCGATGCGCTGAAGTTGCAGACGTTCGACTTCGTTGGCCATGACTGGGGCGCACGAACCGGGCACGCGTTGGCTGCGCTGTTTCCACAACGACTCAAGCGGATGGTGACCATCTCCGTTCCTTTCGAACCTGGCCCAGGCAAGCCGCCCAAGCTGCCGCAGGCGCAGGCTTTCTGGTACCAGTGGTTTCTCTGCTCGAAGCCTGGTGAAAAAGCCTTTCGTGCGGACCCGGTCGCCTATGGCAAGCGCCAGTGGGACACGTGGAGCCCACAGGGCTGGTACTCATCGAATGACCTTGCCGAAGCTGCAAAGAGCTGGACCGGTAAGACCTTTGCCGATGTGGTGCTGCACAGCTATCGATCACGCTGGGAACACGCCGAAAAAGATATGGCCTACGCAGTTCTGGAAGCACGTTTTGAAAGCACGGTGACCCTGGGCGTTCCCACCTTGCTTCTGCACGGGCTGCAGGATTCCTGCGAACTGGCAGAAACCACGGATGGAGCAGGCAAGTATTTCACCGCTGGCTACAAGCGCGTTCTGCTGGACGGCGTCGGCCACTTTCCGCAGCGCGAAAGCCCGGAGGCGACGGCAAGGGAGATTCTTCAGTACCTGCAAGGTAGTGTTGCGTGAGCGAAGCCACCGCAAATCTGGTCAGGCACTACCAGGTTGAAGGCCGTGTTCAGGGTGTTGGATTCAGATGGTACGTACATCGCGAAGCCGCCGAGCTCGGCCTGCGGGGCTGGGTTCGCAATACTCACGCTGGGCATGTCGAGGCAGTGGCTGCGGGGTCCCCGGACCAAATCCAGGAGCTTGAAATCGCCCTACGCAAGGGTTCCCGCGGTAGCCGTGTCGACCGCGTTTACATCCACGACCTGGCAGAGGAAGAGGCCGCTTCGCTCAAGGAGTTCGTGATCGAGGGCGCTTTCTGAGGCTTCCCGTTCGTCAGCGTCGTTCGGCGCGAGTGTTGCTGCAGGATGCGAACGACCGGGTCCTGCTGCTGCGCTTTAGCATCCTTCGAAGCAGCGGGGAGTACCAATTCTGGGCAGCGCCGGGCGGCGAGTTAGAGCCTGGTGAGACCGACGCCAAGGCGGCACAACGTGAAGTGCGGGAAGAACTTGGCCTCGCTGTCAGTGTTGATGGGCCGGTGCACACCGTAGAGAGCGAGTTTGAGTTCGAGGGCTACTGGATCATTAGTACCGAGGCGTTCTTCACAGCGCAATGGGATGGCTCTGCTCCGCAGCTAAGGGGCGTGAATGAAGTGGAACGGACTGTCCTGCGTGAGTGGCGCTGGTGGACCGCAGGCGACTTACTACATAGCAATCAGCCGATCTTCCCCCGCGATCTGCATGCGGTACTGCTCCGCCTCGGTACAATGAAGACCATGTCGCACACGATCAATTGCGAGCCGTTGAAAGAGCTCATCCGCACCGTTCCTGACTTTCCCAAGCCCGGCATTCTGTTCTACGACATCACCACGCTGTTAAAGGACAAGGCTGGCTTCGCACAAATGATTGATGCCTTTGCGACGTACTACATCGACAAGCAGGTCGATCTGGTACTAGGGATTGAAGCGCGTGGCTTCATTTTCGGGCCGGCCATGGCTTACCGGCTGAATGCTGGTTTTGTGCCGGTGCGCAAGCCCAAGAAGCTGCCCGCACCCACGGCCAAGGTGACCTACGACCTGGAGTACGGCTCGGACTCGCTCGAGATCCACCTGGACGCAATCCAGCCCGGTCAGCGCGTCATCATCGTCGATGATCTGTTGGCAACCGGCGGCACCATGCAGGCTACTGTGCAGCTGGTGCGGCAGCTTGGTGGCGAGATTGCCGGCGTCGCCTTTGCGGTCGAACTCGACTTTCTGAAGGGCCGGTCAAAGTTCCCGGATGTAGACGTGTACAGCCTGCTGCACTACGACGAGTAGCGCGGTTATGCAAACACAAGGCAGCTTGCACCCGCAACTTCAATTGATCCTCGTCGTTCGCCGAGGTTCCCCGTTGTTGTGTTGATGGGAAAGACGGAAACATCGCCGGAGAACTGGTTGGCGCTCAGGAACCACTTGCCGCTGGGATCGATGGCGAGGTGCCGCGACTCCTTACCGGGATTGCTGATGTACTGCATGGGTGTAAGCGAACCCGTTGCCGCATCCAGTGCGAAGACCACAAAGCCTTCATAGGTGCGGTTGCTCGCGTACAGAAAGCGCAGGTCCTTTGCAAAGACGAGTTCGCAGGCGTGCGCGCCGGGTGTGGGTGTGTCCGGCGGCAGGGTGGAGACTGTGCCGAGTGTACGCAGCGACCCTTCCGAGGCGTTCCATAGCAACTGGTCTACGGTGTTATTAACCTCGTTAATGCAGTAGATCCACTTGCCATTAGGGTGGCACGCAAGGTGACGCGGCCCTGCACCGGGCGCGGAAGACCAGTGCGATGGCGTGTGCGGCATCAGTTCCGCCGTGGCACGGTTCAGGCGAAAGACGTGGATGCGATCCAGGCCAAGATCGTTCACCAGGACATAGTTGCCGTCAGGCGAGGTGACGGCGGAATGCGCATGACTCTTCTCCTGCCGGTCGGCTCGCGGGCCATGTTCCGTGGGCGGAAACTGGATAAAGGTAGCGCGCCGTAGCCTGCCGTCCTTCGTTGCCGCAAAGGAGGCGACGTTGCCGCCGCCGTAGTTCGCCACGAAAACGCAACGCCCGTCGCGTGACACGCCGATGTGGCAACCACCCGCATCGCCCGCGTCTGCGTGGTCAATCCCATGGATAGCCGTCCCAGCGTCCAGGCGGTAGCTGGCGGCATCCGAGTTCTTGCCTTCGGGCGCGGTCTGCGCGTACAGCAGGCCATGCGGAGCAGTGGCAAGGAAGCCCGGACTTCGTGTTTCCACAGCCAGCACCGGCGCGCTCAGGATGCCATCCTGAAACTCAGCGACGTAAATGCCCCTGCCAGCACCACCGTTGGCGGCAGTGTTGCTGGTGCCGATCAGCAGGCGCAGTTTGCCCGTGGTCAAACTGGCATCGGCAAGCGACCCGTGCAGCATTAGCGAGGCTCCGGCTGTTGCACCGGTAAGAAATTGTCGTCGAGTGTGCATGCGTTCTCCGTTGCGGCTCACCTGGTTCCTTGTGGCAATTCCTGCACCCGCAGTGTCTCATCTGCCTGCAGGTAGCCCTTGCGCCGGAACCAGGCTTCCATGCGCTCCTGCAACAGGTGAACGGGGACCAGCAGACCTGCTTCCAGCACACCATCTGCCACGGGCAACGTGTCGTCGAAGACGGCATCGTTCGTGAAGTTACGCATCGCAAAGTTGTCGATCCAGGCGATGGGGCAGGGTATCGCTTCGCCTGCCGATGTCACCCTGTCGATGCTGAGTCGTCGAAGGAACATGCGTTAAGCCCAAAGGACGAAGCATGCACCCGGCAGCTTGGTGCTGCTTGCCTGCGTGCCCAGCATGCCGGTCTTCGGGTTGCGCGGATAGACGGTGATGTCATTGCTTTTGACGTTGGCCGCAATGAACCACTTACCCGTGGCATCCAGGCATATCTGCCGGTTCTGTGCACCGCTGGAAGGTACAAACTGCACCTGTGTCAGGGCTCCATCGCGTCCAACTGACCAGGTGACAAAGCTTTCAAGGGTACGATTGCTGCTGTACAAAAAACGCCGGTCCGGGGACAGCACCATGTCCGCAGCAAGGCACTTTGGCGGTGCATCCGCGGGCAGGGTCGAGACAGATGACAGCTTCGTCAGCGTGCCTGCCTTGGCATCCCATAGCAACTGATCGATCCGATTTGAAAGCTCGTAGATGCAGTAGATCCACTTGCCGTTGGGGTGCAGCAGCAAGTGCCGAGGTGCGGAGCCGGGCTCAGCTTGCCAGAATGGCGGCGTGTGCGGCGTCAGCCTTGCTGTGGCCTCGTCCAGCGTGTAGACGTAAATGCGATCCGCACCGTAGTCATTCACCAGCACGAACTTGCCGCCCGGTGCTGTCAGGATGCTATGGCAACGGCTGTGTGGTTGTGACGGCATCGGCCCGTGGTTCGCGTCGCCGTAGTCGATGTGCTCCACCGCCGGTGACAATGCGCCGTCCTTGTCGACGAGGTACGTATTAATGCTGCCACTGCCCCAGTTCGCTTCCATGGCAATGCGACCTGTCGGGTCCAGCGAGATGAAGTTGGCGATGGTCCCTTCCGCCGTCTGCTGATTAATGGCCCGCAGGGGCGATGTGCCGTCCACAATGTCGAAACCCGCGGCATACGCCTTGCCATCAATGGCGCAGGTGGCGTACATGCGTCTCGAATTTTTCGGCGACAAGGTCATGGCGTCGTTGCCCGGGAACTTCAGGGCAAACTCCGGCTGGGTGAAGGTGCCGGTCGCCGCGTCAAAGTAGGCAAAGAAGATGCCCTGCGCATCTTTGCTACCGGTGGTACCGAGGAAGGCTCGGCGGCGGTTCAGCGTAGGCTGCGCCAGCAGGTGCCGGGGAAACAGGGCACCTGCTGGAAGTGTGGCCAGAAAGCTTCTACGATCGATCACGTACCGACGACCTCCGCCAACGAGGTGACCAGCATACGTCACAAGCAGGATGCGATGGAACTATTCGGCGGGCAGATGCCCGGCGTACTCCTCGGGCTTGACGTCGTCGTTGATGATGGGCAGTGAGGGCAGGCCGCCCGTGCTGCCCGCCTCATTCACGACGGCGTTCACGTTGCTAAGCACTTCTTCGACAGTCATGGTGTAGAGTTCGCGGCCATTGTCATAGCCGTTTTCCACGATGGTCTTCAGGTAGCGTCCTGCGGCTTGCGCGGCAGCGTAATCCGTGATGACGAAGCCGGTGCGGCGCTTCATTTCGATCCAGGCAATGTTGGGCATGGCAATCCACATGGGTCGGCCGTTCACGTCAAAGCGGATGTCGGTGGCGTCCGCGTGTCGCGTTGCAATGGCAACCATGGTCGCCTTCCAGACGCAGTGCAACTGCTCGCCGCTCCATTTATCCTCTACGCGAAAGTCCTCATACATGATGGGGGTTTGCTCCTGTGTGAAGGGTAGTGGGTGCGGCGGGGTTCGGCAAGCGCGCTTACTAAGCAGTTGCGTCTCAAATGTCAGGAGAAGATACTATTGTTCCGATGGCAACGCCGAATGCACTCTTCGCAATTATGCACGTGTCCAACCCGGCCAGCCTGAGCCTTAAGCTGAGAGAGATTTCCCCGTGGATTTCGTACGAGCTTGGGGAAAACGAATGGCTGATCATTGCACCGACCGCCACAACCTCCAAGGAAGTGGCGGATCGGCTCGACCTAAGCGGAGCCGGATCAACTGATACTGGGATGGTCGTTCGCGTCGAGAATTACTTCGGGCGTGAGTACCCAATAGTCTGGGAATGGATTTCGACAAAACTTGGAGCTGAGCTTGGCCCCCTCACGACCGCCTAAAAACCCAGGCGTACCTGAATCGCCAACCACCTTAGCAATAGGAGGTGGGGTTGCGTCAGGTGACAAGCTGAACGAGCTTTATCAGCGCATTGGAAGCATGCAGCAATCCATCACCTATCTGGAAGGATCTGCAGACGACACCCGCAAAGAGCTAAAGCTTATTTCCGAGAAGATATCGACCGCCCAGGGTACCTTTAACACCGCAAAATACTTTCTGGGTGCTACATGTATCGCTGTGTGGGGAGTAATCGCAATGTGGGCGAAGCACAAGCTAGGCTGGTAGCAGACACCCGCTGGTAGAATCGTATCGAGTCAGCCGGATCAATCGGCCCATGCGTCCGCTCATCGTGGCCCTGATTGCTTACCAGCCCGCAGAAGGATCAATAGTTTTGGAACCCACTACGCGCACCCGCACGACGCCGCTTCCTGTTCGGCAGGATGGCCCGCTGGCCGTCAACACCAACAGCAGCAGCACGGCTTTCTTCGACCGCATCCAGAACAACCGCGCGCTGGTCATCCAGATGGCCGTCGCCATTGTTGCCGTGGTGCTGCTTGGCGCGGCCATTGCGTTGGTGTACAACTATCGCGCTAATGCTGCGAACGCCGCACTGGCAGAGGCCATGCAGACGCTGGACACGCCTGTCAGCACACCCGATCAGCCGGTGCCCCCAAGCGTAAAGAGCTTCGGCAGCCTGCAGGACCGTGCGCGCGCCGCGAATGGCCAGTTTGCCGCGATTGCGGGCAAGTACGGCATGACTCCCGCAGGCCGCAACGCGCAATACCTGCAGGGTGTGACCGCGCTGCAGATTGGCGATAACGCCGGCGCTGAAACGATCCTAAAGAAGTCTGCGAGCGACTGGAACCATGACGTCGCGACGCTGGCGCAGCTTGCCTTGGCGGGTCTGTACCACTCCTCCAACCGCGACGCGCTGGCTATTGAGACCTATCAAAAAGTAGCAGAGAAGCCCTCCACACTGGTACCCGCAGGCCTTGCCCGGCTGCAGCTTGCCGAGTTGTACGAGAGCAACGGCAAGACCGCCGACGCCAAGAAGGTGTACGCGCAGATCAAGGACAAGGATCCGAAGTCTGCCGCTGCCGAGATTGCCTCGCAGAAGCTGACCGGCGCTCCTACGCAGCAGTAGCACTTGGCCCCACAGGAAACTCAGCATGGCGGCTCCCGACCAGACACCGGCTTCGCTTGCTCAGTTGTTCGCACAGCGGCGTGGCCGGGCAGGCAAGGCAAAGCCCGCACCGGAGCCGGTACCGGACCGCCTGGGCCAGTTCGGCCTGCTGTTCACGGAACCCGAGCCGGATGTCCCAGAACCGCCAACGCCAGCCGAGGCACTACCCGAGCGCAAGCTGTGGTCTGTCGCCGAACTGGTCAGCACGCTACGTGGCCGGGTGGAGCGAGACTACGCCGACGTTTGGGTTGAGGGCGAGATTTCCAACTGCCGCCCGGCACCATCAGGCCATCTCTACTTCACGCTGAAAGACGGCGACGCGCAGCTGCCGGTTGTGCTCTTCCGCAGGCAGGCCACGCTGCTGCGCTTCCGCCCGGAAGACGGCATGGCCGTCCTGGTGCGCGGACGTGTCTCCATCTTTGAAAGCCGCGGTCAGTTGCAACTCATCGGAGAAACGCTGGAGCCGCGCGGCGCAGGCGCGCTGCAGCTTGCCTTTGAACAGCTCAAGGCAAAGCTGCGCGGCGAGGGCCTTTTTGAGGCGGAGCGCAAGCGTGCGCTGCCCGCGTTTCCAAAGACGGTCGGCGTCATCACGTCGACACAGGGCGCGGTGCTGCATGACATCGCGACCGTAGTGCGGCGGCGGCACACCTGCCTGAATCTCCTCGTCTTTCCCGCAGCCATGCAGGGTGCGACCTGCGCGGCGGACGTGATGCGCGGACTGCGCTACTTCAACACGTCAACAGCGCACCGCGTTGACGTCATCCTGATCGCGCGCGGCGGCGGATCGGCGGAAGACCTCGCGGGCTTTAACGACGAGGCGCTGGCACGCGCCATTGCTGCGTCGGAACTGCCGGTCGTATCCGCCGTTGGGCATGAGACGGACTTCACCATCGCCGACTTTGTCGCGGACCTGCGCGCGCCCACACCCTCAGCCGCCGCGGAGTTGATCACCGCCGCGCAGCATCGCGTGGAAGAGCGCGTTCAATTGCTCGAGGCGCGTCTGCTGCGCGGCGTCCGCTTCCAGGGGATGCAGGCGCAGCAGCGTTTTGCACGCATCAATGCAGCCGCCACGCTGGCCCGCATGGGCGACAGCCTGGGCCGACGCCAGCAGCGTGTGGACGAACGCCGCTTTCGTCTGGAGGCAGCCATCACGAGCCTTCAGCAGGTCCGACTGGCGCGCCTGCGTACGCTGACCGAGCGGCTGCAACAGCAGGATGTGCGCCGCAGCGTCTCCCGGGCGCAGGGCGGGAGTCAGCGCCTGCGAGAACGCCTGATGCGGGCCGGTCAGGTGCTGTTGCAGACGCCGAAGCAGCGCGTTCATCGGGCCGAGGTCAGGCTGCAGGCGCTGTCACCAACGGCTGTGCTGCAACGCGGCTACGCGCTGGCCTTTCGCGCGGATGGAACCCTGCTGCGTTCTGCCGATGAGGTCCATGCGGGCGATGAGATCACAACCCGGCTCGCATCCGGCCAGGTGCGGTCGCGCGTACTCCATACTGAGTCCGGACCACAGAAAGAAGTCGCATGAGAAAGCTGTTTGGAACCGATGGCATCCGCGCCGTCGCAGGGCAGGCCCCGCTGGATCAACGCACGGTCTTTGCCGTGGGCGTTGCGCTGGCACACCACCTGCGCAGCGCCGAAGGTCAGCCGAAGATCGTGCTTGGCATGGACACGCGCGAGTCCAGCGAATGGATCGCCGCAGTCATCGCCGCCGGCCTGAAACATGGCGGCGCGCTGGTTGAGTCGGCGGGCGTCATCACCACGCCTGCCATTGCATACCTGACGCGGTCGCACGGCTTCCAGGCGGGCATCGTCATCTCTGCCTCGCACAATCCCTGGCAGGACAACGGCATCAAGGTCTTCGGGCCAGACGGCTATAAGCTGCCGGACGCGACTGAACTCGCCATTGAAGACGAGATCTTCCGTCAGCTGGAAGCAGGTCACGCCGACGCCGAGCATAACGAAGCACCACCCGCAGTGGAAGAAGCTGATCGTGCCGAATACGTGCGGTCGCTGCTGGCCGCCGTCCGGGGGCTGTCGCTCGACGGCAAGCGCATCGTTGTCGATTGCGCGAACGGCGCGGCATCCTCGGTTGCGCCGCAACTGTTTGCCGGTCTGCAGGGCGAGGTGCGCATCCACAACGCAAGCCCCGACGGCCGCAACATTAACGAGGGCTGCGGCGCGCTGCACCCGGAGATTGTCGCGCGCATGGTCGTGGAAGAGAAGGCCGATCTCGGCATCACTTTCGACGGCGACGCCGACCGCGCCCTGTTCGCGGACGAGAACGGCAAGGTCGTCAATGGCGATGCCGTCATGCTGCTGGCTGCACGCGACCTGCAGGCACGCGGCCTCTTGCACGACAACACCGTAGTTGCCACCACCATGTCGAACATGGGCCTGGAAGCCGCGTTGAAGCGCAGCGGCATCCGCATGCTGCGCGCGCCAGTAGGCGACAAGTACGTCCTGCAGCAAATGAAAGAAACTAACGCCTCGCTGGGCGGAGAGCAGAGCGGCCACATCCTGTTCACGGGCCGCAGCACCACCGGCGACGGCCTGCTGACGGCCCTGCTGCTGCTCGATATCGTGCATCGCAGCGGCAAATCGTTAGGGGAACTCACCAGTGACCTGAAGACTTTTCCGCAGGTCATTGTGAACGTGAAAGTGCGCGAGAAGAAGCCGCTGGAGACGATCCCCTCTGTTGCCGGGAAGATCGCGGCGGCAGAGCAGGAGTTGGCCGATTCAGGCCGTGTCGTCATCCGCTACAGCGGCACAGAAGCGCTTGCACGCGTCATGATCGAGGCGGAAGACGAAACCGCCATGCGGCGCCACGCCGACAGCATCGCGGCTGCTATTCGGGCCGAACTGGGAGTCTGACTCAGGGTGAGGGGTGCCACTTCAGTCTGGCGCAGTGCGTTTTGCCCCGCCGCTCCGTGCGGATGACAGAAAATCAAGGCGATGGCAAAATAAAAGTTACTCCAATCGCAACTTTTTCATCCCGATCACGTCTGGGGTGGTTCACCTCGGTGGGCAGTCAGGGCAGAGTACATGTGCGGGATCGTTGGGCTGGTTCGCCCGGGCATGCCGGTGCCAAACGATGTGATTGCGCGGGCGGCAGCAACGCTTTCCCATCGCGGTCCAGATCAGTCAGGTGTCTGGCAGAGCGGTGACGCGGCACTGGGTGCAACACGCCTCAAGGTCATCGACCCGAACGCCGGCTCTCAGCCGATGCATCTCGGCGGACTCACACTTGTCTTCAACGGAGAAATTTATAATCACCGGCAACTGCGTGAGGAGCTGGTTTCACACGGCCATGCCTTCGGCACAACCTGTGACACCGAGGTAGTGCTGCACGCCTTTGCGCATTGGGGCACGGCGAGTCTCGCCCGCCTGCGAGGCATGTTTGCTGTAGCGATCTGGTCTGCCGCCGAGCAGGAACTGACCCTGGCGCGCGACCCCGGCGGCATCAAGCCGCTTTTCTATCTTGAGGATGGTCCGCGGCTCTACTTTGGTTCCGAGATGAAGGCCATTTTCGTGCACCCGGAGGTCAGGCGCTGCGTCGACCGGCAAAGCCTCGACACCTACCTGAGCATGAACTACGTGCCGGGTCGCCGGACCATGGCTGCCGGTATCTGCAAGCTGCAGCCCGGCCACGTGCTTACGTGGAAGCATGGCAAGACCTTCATCCAGCCATATGGCGAACCGTTACAGCAGACGCAGGTCCGTAGAAGAGACCTGGCCGAGTCCGCGGAGGAGCTGGATGGCCTGCTACATGCGTCCGTGGGGGAGCAACTGGTTGCGGATGTTCCCGTGGGCATCTGGCTAAGTGGTGGTCTGGACTCATCCACGCTGGTGCACTACGCCAGCCAACACAGCACGCAACGGCTCAGGACCTTCTCCATCACCTTCCAGGGCCGCAGTTTTGACGAGTCGTCTGATTCGCGCGCAATTGCTTCCGCCTACGGGACGGATCACCACGAATTCGACCTTGGACCGGAGCAGGTGACACCGGATTCCATCCTGGACCTGGTGTACTACGCCGACGACCCCATCGCAGATGCCGGTGCCGTTCCCGCCTGGCACCTGTCACGCATGTGCGCTCGCGAAGTCACGGTGGCGCTCAGCGGCGAGGGCAGCGACGAGCTGTTTGGCGGCTACCTGACTTATGCGGCAGACCGCTACGCGCAGTGGGCACGAATGGTACCGGCAACGGCGCGAAGCATGGCACTTTCACTTGCAAACCGGCTGCAGCCAACAGACGAGAAGATCGGCTTCGAGTACAAGCTGCAGCGCTTCCTTGCGGGCTCCCTGCTGCCGCCTGCAGAAGCACATATCTTTTGGAATGGTACCCATTCGGCGGAACAGCGGCAGGATCTGCTGCTGGTACCGCAGAGCGAATACAGCCGGCATATCCTGAGCAGCCTGCCAAAAGGGCGCGGTCTGCAGCGCTTTTTGCAGTTTGACCAGCGGTATTACCTGGCCGACGACATCCTGACCAAGGTGGACCGCATGAGCATGGCGCATTCGCTCGAAGTGCGTCCCGCCTTTCTGGACCCGCGCATTGTTGCCTTTGCATCGGGTCTGCCGATGGATCACTGCATCGGCGGAGGCACCACCAAGCGGGTACTGCGCCACCTGATGCGTGACAAGCTGCCGTCACGCATCCTGGCCAAGGGCAAGCAGGGCCTCGATATTCCCGTGCACGAGTGGCTGCGCGGCCACCTGCGGCCGCTGCTGCTGGACACCCTGAGCCAGCACGCCGTGGAGGCATCAGGCCTGTTCCGCTGGTCTACCGTCAGCCGCATGATCGATACACACATGAAACGAGAGGCCAACCTTGGATATCACCTATGGGGCATGCTGATGCTTTTCCTGTGGATCAGGCAGTGGAACGTCGAATGCCACACCGATTCGCAAGCCTACACGCCGGAATTCGCCGCCACGGAGTAGACCTTGCGGTCCTGCTGATTGCCTGCTGCGCCTTCTTGCCATTCGTCGTAAGCCCACCGCACTTGATGGACGACGTGGACGCGGTGCAGGCGCAGATTGCCCGCAATATGCTGGGAAGCGGGGACTGGGTCACGGCGCGGCTGGACGGCGTGGCGTACCTGGAAAAGTCGCCACTCATCTACTGGATCATGGCGGTGTCGTTCCGCATCTTTGGCGCGCACGACTGGGCTGCAAGGCTGCCGCTGGCGCTTATCGATATTGCCTTGTGCTGGGTCACGGCGCGGTTTGCGGGCTGGGCTTTTGGAATAAGGGCAGCGTTGTTTGCGGGCGGCATTCTGGCTACCTGCGTGGGCATGTTCCTGTTTACTCGCATCCTGATTCCGGACGCGGCGTTGACGCTGTGCATCACGTTGGCGCTGTGGTCTTTCCTGCGCTGCACAGACAGCGAGGAAGCCCGGCCAAAGCTGTGGGCGACCGTCCTGTATGCCAGCCTGGCATGCGGTCTGCTGCTGAAGGGGCTGGTTGCCGCGCTGTTTCCCGTGGCGAT